>NZ_JAMQQF010000030.1 GCF_023716945.1 Frankia sp. AiPs1
CCGCCGGGACAGCGGACGCGCCGCCGGCGGCCCCTGCGTGCCATCGGGGATGTCGCGGCCCTGCTCGCCACCGCCGCGGTGGTCATCGGCGGGTCACACGGCGCCGCCCGCGACCAGGTCCCACCCGCCCACGCTCTCGACGCGCCGGCCTTCGTGCTGCTCGCCCTGCTCGCCGCAACGGTTCTGCTGCGCCGCCGGGCCCCGCTGGTGATGCTGCTTGCGACCAGCCTGCTGCTCGGCGTCTTCTTCGCCGCCGGCTACCCGCGCGGCCCCGCGGTCGCCGCGCTGGTCGTCGCGGCGCTGTCCGTCGGCCTGCGCCACGACCGACGCACCTCCTGGCGGGCGGTGCTGGTGGCGAATGTGATCCTGCTGGCCGGGTCGGCCGTGGGCGACGCCCGCGGTTACGCCGCCGGTGGCGACTGGAGCCTGGTGTTCAGCACAGTCGAGGGGATCACGCTGTGCAGCGTCCCGGCTCTCGTCGGCGCGCTGATCCGGCTCAACCGTATCGCCGCGGCCCAGGCCGATCAGGAGGCGACCCGACGCCGGATCGAGCAGGAACGCCTGCGGATGGCGCGCGAGGTGCACGACGTGGTCGGGCACAGCCTGTCCGTCATCTCGTTGCAGGCCGCGGTGGCGTTGCACGTGCTGGACCGGCGGCCCGAGCAGGCCCAGGTGGCGCTGGAGGCGATCCGCCGCACGAGTGTCGACGCGCTCGACGAGCTGCGTACCACCCTGGCCCTCACCCGCGCCGGCCAGCGAGCCGCCGACCCCACCTCGGCCCCCCACCCCCACCGCCACCCAGACCCCGAATCCGACCCCCACTCCGACCCCCACTCCGACCCTGAATCCGACCCTGAATCCGACTGCGAAAGCGGCCACGACATCGACTGCGGAAACGACCACGGCTTCCGACCTGCGGCCGGCGACCGCGGCCAGGCGTCAGCGTGGATCGGCTCGGTCGATCCCCTGGTCGCGACCGGTGCGAGCCGGCCGGCCGCGCCGCCCTTGACCGGCCTGGGCCGGCTGCCATCGCTGCTGCGTGAGGTTCGGCTCTGCGGCGTTCCGGTCGAGCTCGTCACCGAGGGAGATGTCGACCGGCTGGCCGGGCTGCCCGCCGATCTCGACCTGGCCGCCTACCGGATCGTCCAGGAGTCACTGACCAACGTCCTGCGCCACGCGCCGCCGGGCCGGACCCGAGTCCGCATCATGCTGGCCGCCGCGGGGGGTCGGCTCACCGTCGATGTCACCGACCGACCCGAGCCGCCTGCGCGGTCCGACGACCTCGCCCCGGCGCGGGGCACCTTCCCCGACCCGGGGCTGCCGAGCGGCCAGGGGCTGACCGGGCTGGGTGAACGCGCCGCCGAACTCGGCGGCATGCTGTCCGCGGGGCCGGTGGCCGCGGGCGGCTGGCGGGTCCGGGCCGAGCTGCCGATGCCGGTGGGCGGCCCCGAGCACGCGAAGGTGCACCGATGATCCGTGTGGTGATCGCCGATGACCAGCCGTTGGTCCGGCTCGGGCTGCGGGTTCTCATCGAGACCGAGGACGATCTCGACCTCGTCGGTGAGGCCGAGAACGGCCGGGCAGCCGTCGAGATCGTCCGGGCCACGCGGCCGGAGGTGGTGCTGCTCGACATCCGGATGCCGGTCCTCGACGGCCTGGCCGCCCTGCGGATGATGGTGTCGGACCCGCAGTTGGCCGGGACCAGGTTCGTCATGGTCACCACCTTCGAAGTGGACGAGTACGTCTTCGAGGCCCTGCGCGGCGGTGCTTCGGGATTCGTCCTCAAGGACACCGAGCCAGCGGACCTGCTGCGGGCGATCCGGGTCGTGGCGGCGGGCGAGTCCCTGCTGTCCCCCACGGTGACCAGGCTCGTCATCGAGACCTTCGCCCGGCGGCCGGTGGTGCGGGCCCCGGATCTGAGCGGGCTGACCGGGCGCGAACGCGAGGTGATGAGCCTCGTCGGCCAGGGGATGTCCAACGACGAGATCGCCGCTCAGCTGGTGATCAGCCCCGCGACGGCTCGCACCCACGTCAGTCGCGTGATGGTGAAGCTCGCCGCCCGGGACCGGGCCCAGCTCGCAGTCCTGGCCAACCAGGCCGGCCTGGTCTGACCCGACCTCACCGAACCAGAACCGGGGCAGTGGGCCACGCCCGTTTGCGTACACAGGTGTCGCCCGTCGACGGACGACGACTCCGCTCGACGCCGGCACCCTGATCGGCATGACGACAACCTCGGGTCGCCGCACTGCGACGGCCGACCATCACGTCCCGATCGAGATCCCCGCCCACAGGTCCGGCAACGTCGCCGGCAACGTCGCCGGTGAGGTCCCCGGGGAGGTCCCCGGGGAGGTCCCCGGTGAAGTCCCCGGCAGGGTCCTGGGTGAAACGGACCCGGGCCGTCACCACGCCGTCGACGTCCGCGGGCTGACGAAGCGGTATGGCCGGCGGACGGTGGTCAGCGCCCTCGACCTCACCGTCCCCGCGGGCGTCGTCGCCGGTTTCGTCGGGCCGAACGGCGCCGGCAAGACGACGACGCTGCGGATGCTGCTCGG
Source organism: Frankia sp. AiPs1 (assembly GCF_023716945.1). Lineage (GTDB taxonomy): Bacteria > Actinomycetota > Actinomycetes > Frankiales > Frankiaceae > Frankia. The sequence continues at coordinate 2,553 of NZ_JAMQQF010000030.1, forward strand.
CCTGGTCCGACCCAGCGGCGGCCACGGCACCGTCCTCGGCCAGCCGCTACACGCCCCCGCGGCCTACCTGCCCCGGGTCGGCGCCCTGATCGAGAGCCCGGCGCTGTACCCGGCGCTGTCCGGCGCCCGCAACCTCGCCGCGCTTGCCGCGCTCGGCGGCCAGAACCCCGCCCGGGTGGACGGCATCCTCGACGAGGTCGGCCTCACCGGCCGCGGCGGCGACCGGGTCCGGTCCTACTCCCTGGGGATGAAGCAGCGCCTCGCCATCGGTGCCGCCCTGCTCGCCGACCCGGATCTACTGATCCTCGACGAGCCGACGAACGGCCTGGACCCCAGCGGGATCCGGCAGATGCGCGAGCTCATCCGGGCCCTGGCGGCAGCCCCATCCTCCGCACCCACCGAGTCCTCCGCACCGGCCGGGTCCTCCGCACCGGCCGGGTCCTCCGCACCGGCCGGGTCCTCCGCACCGGCCGGGTCTGGCGGCCCGCGGCGCACCCGCACAGTGCTCGTTTCCTCGCACCTGCTCTCGGAGGTGGAACAGATCTGCGACTGGCTGATCGTGGTCGAGGGCGGCCGGCTGGCCTACCAGGGCCCGACCGACGGTCTGATGGCCAACCACAGTCACGACGTCGTGCTGCGCCCCGAACACGACGAGGACGTCGCGCTGCTCGAGGATCTGCTCGCCGGCCTGTCCGTGCCGGCGGTCCGCGCCAACCACGAGGTCGTCGCCAGCCTGAGCGCGAGGCCGGCGGACTCCCGGGAGCACACCCGCCTGCTCGCCGGCATCAACAGGGCCGCCGCGGCCCGCGGCGTCACCCTCATCGAGATGTCGCCCCGCCGGCTCAGCCTGGAAGACCGCTACCAGAACCTCGTCGCGCGGGCCCGCGCCGACGCCGCAACCGATCGGGAGTCCCGATGAACCTCGTCCGGGCGGTCCGGCGTTCCTACCGCGCCGAGCTCATCAAGCTGTGGCGGCCGAGCACCGCGGTGGCGATGGCGATGCTCGCCCTGCTCAGCGTGCTGTCGACCGTCCTGGTCATCGGCCTGGCCGAGGCGGACGGGCCCACCGCGGCCACCGCGGGCAGGCCGGCGGGCTTCGACGTCACCACCGGGCAGGTGTCGACGGCAGGCGGGATGGCCCTCGGCTTCACCGGCGGCAGCGCCTTCACCGGTCTGCTCATCTTCCTCGTCTTCGCCATCACGATCACCCTCGAGTACAGCCAGGGGACGTTGCGGACGCTGTTCCTGCGCGAACCTCGCCGGCTGGGATGGCTGACCGGCCGGATGGCGCTGCTGGGCGTCCTGGTCGCGGTCGCGCTGAGCGCCGCGCTCGTGCTCAGCGTGGCGGTGGGGCTCGCCGTCGCCTCGATCCGCGGGATCGACACGTCCGCCTGGTGGAGCGCCGACGGCGTCGGGCATCTCGCCTCGGGTTACCTCAACGCGCTGGTCGCCGCCGCCTTCTTCGGGGTGGCCGGCACGGTGCTCGGGCTCGTGCTGCGCTCGACCGCGCTGACGCTGGCGGTCGGGGTCGCCTGGACGTTTCCGATCGAGCACATCATCCAGGAGTCGTGGGGCGCGTCGAACCGGGTCCTGCCCGGCCTCGTGTTCAACGCGATCGGCCAGGGCGGCGTCAGCGACGCCCGCTACGGAACAGCGCTGCTCGTCGGGACGGCCTACGCGGTCGGGGCCGCCCTGCTGGGCGCGATCGCCCTGTCGCGCCGCGACGTCACCGCCTGATCACACATACGCGACCAGAGCGACGACGAGCCAGACAAAAGCCTATGATTACCACCTAACGTGCCCGGTCGACGACAGGGGATCGAATGGCGTCTCCGACGCGGCAGCGGCGCTCCGCCGGCTGCGATCGCCCTGCCCGGTGAGCCCGTTCGACCGGCTCCTGCGCGAACTCGACGGGACCGACGCCTACGCCGTCCTCGGGGTGAGCCGCTCCGCCGACCGCGCCGAGATCCGCCGCGCCTACCGAGCCCAGGTCCGCGCCCACCACCCGGACAACCCGGCCAGTCGGCATCCCGGTTCGGTCCGTGCGATGCAGCTCGTCGTCGCATCGCACGAGCTGCTCGAGAAGTGGCGCGATGACTATGACGCCCGCACCGGCCGCCTCGGCCGCCCGCACCGAGACACGCGCGCCGCCTCCACCCCGCCAGCCACCTCGGCCGCGCCAACCACAACATCGGCCGCGCCAACCACATCAGCCGCGCCGGCCTCATCGGCCACATCGGCCACGGACACCCGGGCCCGACGCTCCGCCCGCCGGGCCGCGGGCGGCGCAGACACCACTGGCCACCATTTCTTCTCCAGCGGCCACCACTACTCGACCGGCTACCCGACGAACCGCTCCCAGGGGCCGGGCACCCACCCACACCGCCGGACGGCCTGGTCGGCGTACCCGCCGCTGCGGCCGACCGGCGCAGCCGCCACCACCCCCGCGAGCTCCGGCATCCACACCGAGTCCGACCCCGGCACCGGATTCGACCCCGGCACCGAGTTCGGCACCCGCACCAGGTTCGGCACCCGCACCAGGTTCGGCACCGAGTTCGGCACCGGCACCGAGTTCGGCATCCACGCAGAGAGCAGTGCCCGCGGCGAGAGCAGTGCCCGCGGCGAGAGCGGCGCCCGCGGCGAGGACAGTGCCGGCGGCGAGGACAGTGCCGGCGGCGAGAGCGGCGCCCCTGCCGCGGGCAGCCCCCGGGGTATGCCGGATCCGCGACTCGATCCGCGGGATCCTCGGGCCTGGCCGCCGGCTCGCATGCGGGCGAATTACGGGGATCGGCTGCCGCAGCGGCGGGCGCCCAGCCACCGGGCCGTGCGGGTCCGCAACCACCTCGGGCTGTCCATCGTGGCGACCATCCTGTGCGCGCCGGTCGGGGCGTTCGGGCTGGTGTACTCACTGCGGACCAGTGACCGGCTCGCCCGGGGCGACGTGGCCGGGGCGCGGCTTGCCTCCCGGCGTTGCCGCGCCTGGTGCCTGGCGGCGACCGCCGCCGGCGTCGTCCTGCTGGGTGTCCTGGCCGCCGTCGGGGGCCGCAACGGCCCGGGCTGAGCCCCCGGACCCCCCGTGCACCGACCGGCCGTGCACCGACGGCGGCCCGGGTCGCCAGCAGCGCCCGATCCTTACGGAATGCTGTCGATCCCCGCCGCCGCGGTCGACCGGACCGGCGGCGGTGTTCACTGGACGGTGTGGCATCCGATGGCTCGCCGGTGGGACGACGGGTCGTGCTCGGCATGGTCGCCCTCGGCGCCGCGGGGGTTGCCTTCGGGGCACCGGTGGAACGCGCCGCCGAACGGGTGATCACCCCGATCCGGGAGAAGGACCCGACGGGACTGTCCGACCTCGTGCCACTCGGCGGCTTCCGCTACTACACGGTGACCTCCAGCGTCCCCAGGCTCGGCCCGGACGACTACCGGCTGCGCGTGCACGGTCTGGTCGATCGGCCGACGACGCTGACGCTGGCCGACCTCGGCCGGATGCGGCAGACGACCCTCGTCCGCGATTTTCAGTGCGTGACGGGCTGGCGGGTCGGGGCGGTGCACTGGTCGGGCGTGCTGCTGCGCGACCTGCTCGCGGCGGCCGGCGTCCAGCCCGCCGCCACCGCGCTGACCTTCCGTTCCTTCGACGGTCTCTACACCGAGAGCCTCACCCTCGCCCAGGCCACCCGCCCGGATGTCCTGGTAGCCCTGACCATGCTCGGCGCGCCGGTGACGCACGACCACGGCGGACCCGTCCGGCTCTACGTGGCGCCGATGTACGGCTACAAGTCGATCAAATGGCTGGGTGAGATCGAGGTGGTCGACGCGGTCACGCCGGGCTACTGGGAGCACCAGGGGTACGACGTCGACGGCTGGGTCGGCCGGTCGAACGGCCGGGCCGATGAAGCCGTCTGATCCGGCACCCGAGTCCTTCCCGGCGCCCGGGCCGGGGCAGATCGCATCCACGTCGGGTCTGGTCCGCCGGTTCGGCCGGGTACCTCGGTGGGTGCACTGGTGGACGGCGGCCCTGATGGGCTGCTGCCTGTTCACCGGTGCCACGCTCTACCTGTCGCCGCTGGCCCGGCTGGTCGGTCGCCGCCCGCTTGTCGAGACCGTCCACCTTTATGCCGGGCTCGCCCTGCCGGTGCCGATGCTCGTCGCCGCCGCCTCCGCCGGGTACCGCCGCGACCTGCGGGCGCTCAACCGGTTCACCGCGGCCGACCGCGCCTGGCTGCGTGCCAGCCTGCGGTTCGGCTCCTGGCGGCGGGCGGCTGGCCGGGCCCGGGTGGCGGGCGGCGTCGGAAAGTTCAACGCCGGGCAGAAGCTGTTCGCGGCCTTCGTCGCCGGGGGAGCCTTCGTGATGCTGGGCACCGGTGTGATCATGCGGTGGGGGGCCGGGCCGCTGGGCCCGGTCCCGATCGGCTATCGCACCGGCGCCACGTTCGTGCACGATTTACTGTCCTACGGTCTGTTCTTCGGGGTCGTCGGGCACCTGTGGATGGCGGCCCACGACCCGGTCGCACGGGTCGGTATGCGCACCGGCACGGTGCCCGTCTGGTGGGCCGCCCGAGAGCATCCCGCCTGGTCGCCGGGGGCGGCCGGCCGACCTCGCCCGCGCCGGTGGGCGAGACCGAGGACCGGGACGGCGGCGGCGGCGAGATCAGTCGTTGCGCGAGACGATCGCCACGACGATCACGATGGCGACGATGTAGACCAGCAGGACCACCACGAAGGCGATGAGCGAGATGAGGCACCAGCGCCTGGCTCGGCCCGACGCGGCCCGGGCACCCGCGAGATCGCCGGCCTGCAGCCGGGTCTGAGTCTGGGTGGCGTAGACGATCGCCACGATCCCCGTGGGTAGGCAGCACAGCAACGTCGCGACGAGGGACTGCCACAGGTAGGTCCGGACGGGCCGGTCCGCGGCGGGCGTGGCCACGGCGCCACCCACCGGGTCGTGGGGGTCGCCGGCGGGCTGGTCCCACGGCGAGGACGGGCCGACGCCGAAGAGATCCGGACGTTCACCACCGGACGGGCTGGACACTGCGGGGCGCCCTCAGACCGCGGCCGGGCCGAGCGTCGAGTACGACGTGCTCGTGCTGCTGTCGAAGCCGCCGACCAGGGCCACAACGAGAAAGACGACGAACGACACCACCCCGACGAGCACCGAGATGATGCACCACATCCGCGCCTTCTTCGAGGCGTCGAGGGCCCCGTTGAGGTCGCCCATCTGCCGGCGACCGTCGACCTTGGTCGCGTACACGATCGCCACCACCCCTGCGGGCAGGCAGCACAGGACGGTCACGACGATCGACTGCCACAGGTAGCTCGAGATCGGCCGGCCATACGGCGGCGGTGGGCCGAATCCGCCGGGGCCGCCGAACCCCCCGGGAGCCCCATAGCCGGGCGGCGCTCCGTAGCCCTCCGGGCCGCCGAAGCCCTGCGGCGCCCCGTAGCCACCGGGCGGCGGTCCGTAGCCCGGCGGCGGAGCTCCGTAACCGCCCTGCTGCTCGTAGCCACCCTGGCCATAGCCACCTTGCCCCTGGCCGCCATAGCCGCCCGGACCGTAGCCACCCTGGCCCTGACCGTAGCCACCTTGGCCTGGGTAGCCGCCCTGCTCGTAGCCACCCTGACCCTGGCCGTAGCCGCCCTGGCCCTGGCCGTAGCCGCCCTGCTCGTAGCCACCCTGGCCCTGTTGGCCCTGGTCATAGCCACCCTGACCGTAGCCGCCCTGACCCTGGCCGCCCTGACCCTGACCGCTCTGGCCCTGGCCGCTCTGGCCCTGGCCGTGGGCACCCTGGTCGGGACCGCCCTGCGGGTACCCGCCCGGCGGGTACTCGGGTGGCTGGGACATACGGTGCGCTCCTGATGTCGGCGGGGCGACCAGGCCGAAGCCCGGCCGCCGCCGCGCCTGGCTGCCATGACCACCGGGGCACCAGACCAGCAGTCGCCGGCGCGCGCCGGCCATGACTCCCGATCTCCGCGGAATCCGTGGGTCACCGACGTGAACCACCACGGCGCCCCAGTCCGCGCGCACATTGTGACACAACCGCAACCGCTGGCCGCCATACGTTCCGCACCACCCGACGCGATCGGAACGACTCGGGCAGCGGGCCGCCGGACCGGCGCGCGGCCGGGGGTCCCCGGGCGGCCGCCGAACCCATCAAACCCATGGCTCGCACAAGGCGCGCACATGGTTTGAGAGCCAACAGTCCGGACGAATCACCCATAGCGCCCGAGCTGGGGCAACGCTCCAGATTCCGTCCGTGTAGGGTCTCGTCCTATCTAACTAGACAGCCGGCCGGGGCACCGAGGGGGTAACCCGGCGGCCATTCCATACATCTCAGGCCGCTGCGCGACACGGAGGTCATCAGCTTCGACGCCGAAGCAAGGACCCGGGGGGGTTCTGACGACGCCACCGCCACGCACGGAGGGATACCCGCGGTGAAACACCGATCGGAGGGCAACCCCAGCCCGCCCAGAGCCCGAGCCGGCTCCCGACGTCGACGCCGCCGTCCACACCACCCCGCCTGGATCGCCTCGCTCGGCGTACTGGCCCTGCTGGCGGCGGCCCTCGGCTGGAACATCGCCCCCGAACACGGCTCGGCCGGCGACAGCGGCTCCACCACGGTCGAGGCCGCCGCCGCCCAGGTGCACGCGCGCCCACACGGCGGCGACCCGAAGGCGACGCCCAGCGCGTCGGCGCGGCCGAGCCGCACGGGCCGCGGTCATGTCCCGGCCGCCTCTCCCAGCCGATCGGCCGCGGGCGCGCCGACCAGCACAACCGCCGCGAAGCCGGCGGTGCCGGCCCTCACCAAGCCGGCCGTCCCGGCCCAACAGCCGACAGCGAAGCCCCCGGCGAATCCCCCGACGAAGCCGACGGCGGTGCCAGTACCCGTCGTGCCCGCCGGCGGCGGGGGCGGCTCCGTGCCGGGCGGCATGAGCGGTGTCTCCGCCGGCTCGATGACCCAGGTGCGAGCGTGGGAGAGCTTCCGCGGCTCGTCCGTCAACGCCGTGCTCACCTTCACCGACCGGTCAGGCTGGCAGACCATCACCAACCCCTGGGTTGGCAGCGGGCCGGAGAAGTTCTCGACGTTCAACGGCACGTGGATCATCTCGCAGCCCTTCTTTCCGACCGGCGGCGGCGACATGAACTCGTGCGCGAGCGGCGCCTACTCCGGCCACTGGGCCGACTTCGGCCGCTGGTTGGTCAACAAGGGCCGCCCGGCGAGCATCATCCGGCTCGCCTGGGAGTTCAACGGCAACTGGTTCCCCTGGTCGGTGTCCAAGACGAGCGCCACCACCTGGGTGAACTGCTTCCGGCAGGTCGTCGGCGCGATCCGCTCGACGGACCCGCAGGCCCGCATCGACTGGGCGCTCAACGCCCACAGCGGCGGCGCCTGGTCGGTATACCCGGGTGACCAGTACGTCGACATCATCGGCATCGACAGCTACGACCAGTGGCCGGCGAGCATCACCGACGCGGCCTTCGCGAAGCAGTGCGCCGAGGCGACCGGGCTGTGCTCGGTGATCGCGTTCGCGCGGGCGCACGGCAAGCAGTTCTCGGTCCCGGAGTGGGGCCTGGTCAGCAAGTCCGACACCGGCGCGGGCCGGGCCGGGCAGGCCGGCGGGGACAACCCCGTCTACATCCGCAACATGTACCAGACGTTCGCGGCGAACCGGGACGTGCTCGCCTACGAGACGTACTTCAACAACTCCGAGGCCGGCAACGTGCACTCGTCCATGGTCGGGCCGAACGAGAACCCGAGCGCCGCCGCCACCTACGCCTCGCTGTGGTGAACCGGGTGGCGGCCCGCCGCGGTGACCCGCGACGAGCCGCCACCCGTCGCCCCGTCGCCCCGTCGCCCCGTCGCCCCGTCGCCCCGTCGCCCGTCGCCGTCACAGTCGGATCGGTACCGCCGGCGGCCCCGCCCGTAGCCAGCCCTCGACCAGACCGGCCAGGCGCGTCGGATACACCGTCTGTTCTGTCGCCCGCAGCTCGGGCACGGTCCACCAGGCCCAGCCGAGAAGCGACCCGCGTTCGGTCTCCGTCCAGGACGACGAGTCGAGTTCGAGGCGGTGCGGGACCCGCGCGACGAAGAACGTGTCGGACTGCTGGAACGTGCGGCCCAGGAAGGTGAACGACGCCCGGCGGGTGGCAACCGCCGGCCCCGGGTCGGGGAGGCGGTAACCGACCTCCTCGAAAATCTCCCGGACCGCGGCCTGCTCGGCGCTCTCCCCCGCGTCGAGGCCGCCGCCGGGCACGTGCCACCACTGCGGCGCGCCGTCCAGGGTCGGATCATGGGACCGGAGCAGAAGCACCGCGTCGGAGGGGTCGACGAGCACGACCCGCGCGGCCAGGCGGGTTTGCGGGACCATCCCGCCAGCCTTGCACCCCGAACCACCCGCAGGAGCCCGCACCGATGTCCCGGACCCCCCGATGTGGCACGAATCGCCGCCGGCCGCCGGCCGCCTGCCGGTGAGGGGCGGGTGCGGGTGAGGGGCGGGAGTGGGCTAGATGCCGACGGGGGCGGCGCGCAGGAGCTTGACGTCGTCGTCGGCGCCGAGCAGCTCGACCCGGGCGGCCTCGACCCGGCCGAACGCGTAGAGGACGAGTTCCTCCGGCGGCCCCATGATCTCCACGCTCGACTCGCCGGCGTGCAGAGTGCGCCGGCCCGGCCGGTCGGTGCGCTCGGCGACGACGCCGACGCCGGCCCGGCGGAACCCGGCGAATCCGATCAGCCGCAGGGCCGCCCACATCGCGTCACGGCTCGTGTCGTCCAGCTCACGTGGCTCCCAGCCGACGGCCGCGCGGCGGATGTCCTCGGCGTGGACGAAGAACTCGACGAAGTTCGCCGCATCGTCGATCAGCCCGAGGCGGGTCGGCTGCCACCACGGCGGGCCGGCCCGGAAGGTCTCCACCAGCTCGGGAAAGGCATGGGCCCGCATGGTGGCCCGTTCGGCCCGCGCGGTGATGCCGTGCAGACTGCTGATGATCAGGCCGGGCGCAGCCCAGGGCACCCGCTCCCGGGTGACGAGGTGGGCGGCCAGATCGTGGTTGGTCCACCCGGCGCAGAGGGTGGGATGACCCGGGCCGAGGTCGGTGAGCAGATCCGCGAGCGCGTGGCGCTGCGCGCGGGCGCGACGCTGGGCGGGTTCCGGTCCGGTCGCCATGAGCCGCACTCTAGGCGACGCTGGCCGTGACGGGGCGCACCGCAGTAGGCGCCGCACACCGATTCCCGACCTCGGCCCCACCCAGGACCGCCCGAAATCGGCGGGAGGAACACAGCTCGGCAGGTCATCCACCACGCCGCCGGCCACCGCTCCAATTCCACCGTCTTCGTCGGTGAGATGTCCCACCAGCGCCGCGCCGCCCGGCGGTGCGACCACGGGCGGCGGGCCGGGTGGACCTACTGGCCGGGCAGGCGGGCGACCGTGACGAAGAAGTCGTCGATGTGGCGCACCACCGCCACGAACCGCTCGAAGTCGACGGGCTTGGTGATGTAGGCGTTGGCGTGCAGGTCGTAGCTGCGCAGCACATCCTCCTCCGCCTCGGAGGTGGTGAGTACCACCACCGGGATCCGCCGCAGCCGCTCGTCGGCCTTGACCTCGCGCAGCACCTCCCGCCCGTCGCGGCGCGGCAGGTTCAGGTCGAGCAGGATGAGGTCGGGGCGGGGCGCACCCGCGTACTCCCCCTCGCCGCGCAGGTAGGCCAGCGCCTCGACGCCGTCGCTGACCACGTTGAGATGGTTGCGCAGCTTGTGATCCTCGAACGCCTCCCGGGTCATCAGCACGTCCCCGGGATCATCCTCAACGAGAAGCACCTCGACCGGGACGAGCGACTGGCTCACGATGATCCTCCGGATGGCCTTGCTTTGTCGGGGGCAGGGGTGGGGGTGGACGGTGCGGGTGGCCCATCCGCCGATGCCGGTGCCTGCGATGCCGGTGCCTGCGGTGGCGGGGGCGCGGACAGCGACGGCAGGCCGGCGGCCTCGACGGCGCCGACCAGCGCGGCCGGCTCGGACATCGAGGCCAGCAGGGACCGCTTCGGCAGGGTGAACCGGAAGGTCGTGCCGCGATCCACGGTCGCGTCCAGCCAGATCCTGCCACCGTGGAACTCGACGATCTTGCGGCACAGGGCCAGCCCGATGCCCGTGCCCTCGTACACGTCCCGGCCGTGCAGGCGCTGGAAGATCACGAAGATCTTCTCGGCGTACTCCGCCTCGATGCCGATGCCGTTGTCCGCGCAGGCGAACTCCCAGTCCTCTGCCCGCTCGACGGCGCTGACATGCACGCGCGGGACCTCGTCGCCGCGGAACTTCAGCGCGTTGCCGATCAGGTTCGCCAGCAACTGGGTGAGCAGCACCGGATCGCCCCGCACGACGGGCAGCTCGTCGGCGGTGACCTCGGCCTGCAGGCTCTCGATGGACAGGGAGAGGGTGGTCGTGGCCCGGCCGAGGACGTCGCCGAGCCCGATGTCGACGAAGCCCTCGGTGCTCCGCCCGACCCGGGAGAAGGCGAGCAGGTCGTTGATGAGCTGCTGCATCCGCTTGGCGCCGTCGACGGCGAAGGCGATGTACTGCGCCCCCCGCTCGTCGAGCTTGTCGCCGTAGCGCCGCTCCAGGAGCTGGCAGAAGCTGGCCACCTTCCGCAGCGGCTCCTGCAGGTCGTGCGAGGCGACGTAGGCGAACTGCTCCAGGTCACGGTTGGACCGCTGGAGCACCTCGGCCTGCGTCTCCACCGCGATGCGGGCCGCCCGCGCGACCCCCAGCTCGCCCAGGAGCTGCTGGCGCATCGACTCCACGTCGCTGGCCAGCGCGACCATGTCGGGCGGTCCCGTGGGTTCGACCACGTGGTCCAGCCGGCCGGAGGCGACGGTGCGCGCGTCGGCGGCAACCCGCTCGATCGGTCGGGTGACCCAGACCCGCAGCGCCCGCGCGATCACCGCCAGCAGAACGACCAGGACCAGTGCGCCGATCGCCAGAGCGAGGACGAGGAAGCGCAGCGCCGCCCCGACGTTGTCTCGTGCCCTGATCGCCTTGACCCGCAGCGCCGCCTCCAGGTCGTCGGACGCGGCGCGGACCGCGTCGAAACGCGCCTTGCCGAACTCCGGCGACACCAGCGTCGCCGCGTTCGGCCCCCGACTGCGGACGGCGGTGATGGCCGGGTCGGCGTAGTCGCGGTGCCAGACCCGGATCCGGTCCTCGAGGGTGCTGAGCCGCCCGAACAGGTCGGGCCGGCCGGCGAGCTGGCGTTGCAGATCCGCGAGATGGGCCGCTTCCTCGCGACGGCCGGTGTTGTAGGGCTCGAGGAAGTCCTCGCGGCCCTGGAGCAGGTAGCCGCGCATGCCGGTCTCCTGGTCGACCAGGCTGCTGACGAGCTGCGTGGACCCCAGCAGGGCCGGGGCCATGATGTCGCTGCGGACGTGGATGGCGTTGTCCAGCCGCACCAGCGACGACACGACCAGCCCGACGATGATCAGCAGAGCCGCCGCCGCGACGGTGTAGGTCACCCCGAGCCGGCGCCGCAACGGCCAGTCCCGGCCGAACCCGAACCCGAACCCGGTCCGGCCGGGCGTGCCGTCCGTTCCGGAAGGCCCACTGGGCGCTGCCATCAGTCGGCCCCCCACCTCAGTCGACCCCCCACCTCAGTCGACCCCCCACCTCAGTCAGCCCCCCACATCAGCAGCAGCAGGGCGACGTCGTCGGTGAGGGGGCCGCCGTTGCGGGCCTCGACCCGGTCGATGAGGCTGTCCAGCAGGCTGTCCGGGCCGTCCGGGGGCCAGAGCTGGGCGATCTCGGGCAGCACGCCCTCCCAGCCGAGGGGCTCCCCGCCCGGCCCCTCCCGGCCCTCCAGCAGACCGTCGGTCGCCAACAGCAGCACCCACCGCTGGCCGAGCTCGACCCGCACCTCCTCGGTGAGATCCTCGTCGAGGATGCCCAGCGCCGGCCCGACGACGTCACCGGGTAGCGCGGTGAGCCGGGGATGCAGCAGCGCGGGCGGCGGGTGGCCGGCCAACCGCATCCGCACCGAGCCCCGATCGGGCGCGATCGACAGGGCGCAGACGGTGGCGAAGATCTCGTCGTGTTCGCGTTCGCTGACCAGCACCCGCTGGAGATACCCGAGCCGGTCGGCCTCCGCCACCCCGGCCAGCACGAGGGTGCGCCAGGCGATGCGCAGGCTGACCCCGAGGGCGGCCTCGTCCGGGCCGTGCCCGCAGACGTCGCCGAGCAGCACGTGGACCGTCCCGTCGGGGGTGGACACCATGTCGTAGAAGTCGCCGCCGAGCAGCGACTGCTGCCGACCGGGCCGGTAGCGGGCGGCGTGGCGCAGCCGGTGGTCGTCGTAGAGCGGACGGGGCAGCAGCCCGCGTTCGAGCCGGGCCCGCTCGTCCGCGCGCAGCTCCGACTCGCGCAGCGCCTGCGCCGCCGTGTCGGCCCGCTTGCGCTCGATCGCGTAACGCACCGCGCGCACCAGGTCCCGCCCGTCGACCTGGCCCTTGACGAGGTAGTCCTGGGCGCCGGCCGCGACCGCCTGGGCACCCCGGTACTCGTCGACCAGACCGGTGAGCACGACGACCGGCGCGCCCGCCTCCACCGCCAGCAGCCGACGCAGCGCCGAGAGGCCCTCGCTGTCGGGCAGCCCGAGGTCCAACAACACGCAGGCGACCTGCTCGCTACGGCGGACCGCCTCGGCCACGGTGCGCACCCGGGTCAGCTCGACCGGTGCCGCGACCTCGTCGAGCAGCTCGGACACCAGGAAGGCGTCCGCGTCATCGTCCTCGACAAGGAGTATCGGCCAGACCACATCCGCCGGTTCCGTTCCTGGCACCCGGACCGCGGTGCTCTCGGTTCCTGACACATCTCCTCGGCAGTGCACGACACGCGGGCCATTTAGGCCCATCCTGGACCCGAAGCATGGCATGCCCAGGGGCAAACGCGCGCAGCGGAACGCCGAACGCGCCGCACGCCACGGCCGCCACCTGAGCGAGGTTAGGAATATTTCACCATCGAGTCAGGCCCGCCAGCGCTCGATCGGCTGGAGATCCCGGGGGCGACCACACCGGGCCCCGCGTTGGGCGAGTTCCGGGATGCTCAGCGCGACGGGGACTGGCCTGCTGGCGGCGCGGGCTGACCCGCGGCCGGCCACTCCGGCGCGGGCGAGGTGGGCCGGCCGAGCAGGTACCAGCCCCACAGCCCGGCGGGCGCGGGAGCCCGCACCGGGGCGCCGGCCACCTCGCGCGAGTCCATCACGTCGAGTAGGTGATCGAAGCTGCCGAGCAGCCGGATCGCCAGGCTGCCCCCGAAGATCCCGCCGTGCCCGAGATGCGGGTGAGGCCGAGTCGGGGCGTGGCGCATGGCGTCGGCGAAGCGGTCGAACAGGCGCTGGCGGTCCGCGTCGGAGAGCCGTTCGGTGAGCTCACGCAGCAGCCCGTCCTCCGCCCTCGCGTGCTCGGCGAGCAGCGCCGCGAGGTCCCGGCGCAGGCTCGCGACGCTGCCCGCCGGGCGATTGAGGTCCCCCTGCACGTACTGCTCTATGCCGCGCATCACCGACGAGCACCGGCGGGCCACCCGGCCCAGCTCCGCGACCCGCGCCCGGCCTCCCGGCACCCGGCGGGCCATCTCCGGGTAGACCACCGCCTCCATGGCGCTGAGGTGGGCCGAGACGGCCGCCACCGCCGCATCGCTGGCGTGCAGCGCCTGGCGCGGATCGGCGGGGGACGCGTCCGGCGTGCCGGTCGCGTCGCGGCCGTCGCGGGACAGCTCAAGGAGATGGACGGCATCCTCGTGTGCCGCGTCCACCAGTGTCGTCAACGCCTCAGCCATGATCACCTCACCCGTGAAGGGTCGATACGTAGCGGAGAGTTACCGGCACTGTGAAGCTACGCCTTCGCGACCGTGGCCGCATCTCGATGCTCCTCACGCAACAGGACCGAGATCGTCACAAATGGTGCCGGTTGCCCACGCCGACGCCTACCGTGAGGAAGGATTCCACTACTATTGCGGGCATGATTGGCAGTAATGTCCCCATGGCCCGGGACCAGGCAGTCTTCACCGCCCGCTCGCGCCTCGCCGACGTCCGGCGCCGGTTCCTCGGCCGTGACCTGCCGCCCCTGGGAACCCTGATCGTCCGCCACCAGGTGGCCGTCCCGGACGGGGCCGAGTGGCCCTGGGCCAGGGTGTCCAGCTGGCAGCACGCGGCCCTGCTCGGCGGGCGCAGCCTGAACGACGGCGCGCACCCGTCGGTGGCGCACATCCGGATGGGCCGGCCCCTGCGCATCCGCAGCACCGACGTCGTCGACTGGGCGATCATCGACGCCCGCGGCGAGATCATCGAGGGGGCGTGGACCCGCCGGCTGCGCGCCCCGGCGGACACCACCGCCTGAGCAGCGTCGGCTCTCGGGGCAGTGGCGTCGCTCTTGGGGCAGCGGCCTCGGCCCTCGGGGCAGCTCAGTCGCGCCAGCCGGTCAGTTCCACCCCGCGGGGATGTTCCAGGCGAAACGAGAACTCCACGCGCCCGCTCGCGCCCGGACCGAGTGCCAGCGTCCACGACAGCAGGCCGACGTCGGTCCGCTCGTCCGGTTCGGGCCGTGCCTGGAAGTCCCGGACGGTGACGCTCTCGTGCCGGGAGACCGGGATCTGGTCTCGCACCACCGCCCGGACCGGCCGGGGGGTGTGGTTGGTCACCTCGATGCGGTAGCCGGCCTCGATCCGCCGGTTGCCGCCGCCCACCCGGCGTCCGGTGCTGCGGTGGACCAGCTCGCGCTCGACCCGCACCCGGTCGTCGACGCCGAGATGCAGTTCGACCTCGGCCCCCGGTGGCACCGTGCCGATGGTGCCACTGCCGGCGAAGTCCCCGCCGCGGAAGATCGAGACCTTGCCGGGTAGCAGGGTGTGCGGCGAGGTGTTGGTGATCGTGGCCCGCAGGTAGGCGTCGGGAGAGATCCTGGGGACGGTCAGATGATCGAGGGCAGCGTCGAACTCGATCATCGCGACGGTGAGGCGGTGCCGGCCGCCGTCGGCCGGGATCGCGACCCGCCGGGGCGGCCGGTACGTCGCCGAACCGGCGAAGTCGATCTCCGGTTCGTCGGCCACCGCCGTCCGCAGAACCTTCGCCTGCTTCGCCTTCTGCCGGCCTCGAGAAAGGCCCTGCGTCCCACCGACGGTGTACTTCGCCATCGTCGGGGCCGCGGCGGGCGGTGGGGGCGGCGGCGGTTGGCTCAGGTCCACGAACTGGGGGGTGAGCTCGGGCAGTTCCGCGTGGGCGGCCGGGCGGGCCGTCGAGAGCACGAGATCGGCCGTGGCCGGCCAGTCCTCGCCGCTGCGCTGGGCGATCAACGCGAACCAGGTCATCGTGACCCGCTCCCCGTCGAGGCGAGCGTCGTAGCCGGCCCGCCAGCCCGCGGTCTGGACCAGATACGACACCTCCAACTCCACCTCGACCCCCGCGACCCCCTCGGCCGCTACCCTCTCCGCCGTGCCGCCATCCGCGGCGGCGTCCGTACCACCGTCGGCGTCGGCGTCGGCACCCGTGCCCTGGCCCGCGTCCGTGCCCCGGCCCGCGTCCGTGCCCTGGCCCGCGT
This sequence comes from Frankia sp. AiPs1, assembly GCF_023716945.1. Classification (GTDB taxonomy): domain Bacteria; phylum Actinomycetota; class Actinomycetes; order Frankiales; family Frankiaceae; genus Frankia. The sequence continues at coordinate 18,121 of NZ_JAMQQF010000030.1, forward strand.
CCGGGTCCGGGTCCGGGTCGACGTCAGGGTCGAGGGCGAGGTCCACGACGACGGTGCGGGTGTCCGGGACGCGGGGGGCCCGCCGGGCCTCGATCGTCCGGTCGAGCGCCGCCATCCGCCGTTCGAGATCGGCCCGGCGCTCGGCGAGGGCGCGACGGCGGGCGTGGACCTCGCCGATCCGAGCCGCGAGCAGGTCCTCGGCGGCAGCCAACCCGCCGGCGGCGTCGGGGGTCGAGGCCCAGGATCGCGCCAGGGCGGCGGCTCCGGTGCGCGCCGCGACGTCGAGGAAGCCCCGCCGTGCCTGCTCGGCGTCATCGTCGTCGGCGACGGTGGACAGCTCGGCGGCCAGCGCCAGCCGGCGCGCGGCCAGATCCGCGCCCGCGGTGTCGGCGGGCTCCGGATGCGTCCGGGCGACCACGTCAACCCCGAGCACCCGGCCCGGTCCCCGGCCGCCGACGCGGACCGAATCGGGCGCCAGCTCCCAGGGCAGGCCGGCCAGCTCGACCTGGACGGCCGCCCCCGCGGACCCGTCGCCCGCGGGAACCGGCAGCCGGACCCGGCCCCGCCGGGTGATCCGGGCGCCCCGGGGGTGGATGACGACCCCGGCGATCGGCGCGTCGATTCGCACGGGCTGCGGCATGTCATCGGTCACCATGGCCGGTCAGCCTAGTGCGCGGACGATCAGCCCGCGGACCGCCCGGTTACCCCTACCGCGACGCGGATCAGCCTGATACAGCAGGGAAACTGGCAAGCACATCGCCGCAACGCTCGGCGACCACGGCGAGTGGGCGCCCGGCGCTCGAGCGCCCGAGGACCCGGGCGACGGGGCACCCGACCGCCCGAGGACGTGAGCGCTCGGGAACACGGGCACCCTGGGCACGCGGGCAACTGGCAACGTGGGCGGCGGGAAAGCGGCGATGGGAAAAAGCGGGCGATGAGAAAGAGGCGATGGTGCGAGACGACTCGACAAGCGCGGAGCCGATGCGCGCGGAACCGGACGATCACCCGGGATCAGGTGGCCGCGGGTCAGGCGGCGGGGCAGGCGGCGGCGGGACCGGCCAGGTGGGCGGCGAGCATCCGATGCTCGACGCCCTGGAGGACGCCCTGGGGCAGGCGTCGGCGAACGCGCACCGGCTTGCCGGCGCGCTGAGCCGGCCGGTGTCGCTGGTCCGGGTCGGCCGTAAGCGCCGGCGGGCGCGGCGGGTCGAGCTGCCGGCGACGCCCGACGGCCGGGTGATGGCGTGCGGGGTCTACAGCCACGGGCGATGCGTGACGATGGAGGTCGATCATTCCGACGCGCTGCGGGTGGCGCGGACCGAACGTGACGGCTTCGCCTGGCTGGGCCTGTTCGAACCCAGTTACGACCAGCTCGCCGCCATCGCGCAGGAGTACGGCCTGGACAAGCTGGCCGTGGAGGACGCCGTCACCGGGGGCCAACGGCCCAAGCTCGAGCAGTACGAGAACCACCTGTTCGTGGTACTCAAGACCACCAGCTATGTGGCGCACACCGAGGTGACGGGTACCTCCGAGGTGGTCACCACCGGCGAGATCATGATCTTCCTCGGCGAGGACTTCGTGGTGACCGTGCGCCATGGCCAGCACGGGGAGATGACCAGGCTACGGGGCCGCCTGGAGGCCGCTCCGGAGATGCTCCGGCACGGGCCGACCTCGGTCCTGCATGCCATCTGCGACAGCGTCGTCGACAACTACGTCGACACCGTGGAGAGGATCCAGGTCGACGTCGACCAGATCGAGGCCGGCGTGTTCCGGCGCGACCAGATCCCGTCCACCGAAAGCGCCTACCAGATGAAGCGCGAGCTGCTGGAGCTCAAGCACGCCGTCCAGCCGCTGGCCGGTCCGCTGCGCACGCTCACGGCGGACGGCACGCGGCTGGTCGACGCGGCGATGCGGCGGTACTTCCGGGATGTCGCCGACCATCTCGAGCAGGTCAGCGAGCGCATCGAACACTTCGACGAGCTGCTGTCGTCGGTGCTGCAGGCCACCCTGACCCAGGTGACGATCGCCCAGAACGAGGACATGCGGCGGATCAGCGCCTGGGTCGCGATCGCCGCCGTCCCCACGGCCCTGGCCGGAATCTACGGAATGAACTTCGAGCACATGCCGGAACTGCGCCAGACCTGGGGTTACCCCGCGGTTCTCGCGGTGATGGCGACGGCATGCCTGTTTCTGTATCGGGCGTTCAAACGCAACGGCTGGCTCTAGCGCCGCCGACGGCCGCCGCGCTCTCCCTCGACACCCGCCCTGCCATCACTCAACGTCACAGAAGTTGCGGGATCGACCGGCGCCCGGTCGGCCTCGCACCCTGGGGCGCGAGGTCGACCCGAACGGGGCGGCCGGCGCGGCCTACCCCGACGAAGCCGATCCGTTGGGCTACCGGGGACCCCGAATCGGGCGAAAAGGCCCACAAACAACACAGGGCGTGCTATGCACTCGAAAATCTGGCGAGGGTAGCCGGTCCATAGCTCATTTTCGCTATCAGTTGACTGCCGTGACGTATCCGTACGATGGGTTACAACCGACCCTCCCCGTCGGTTACCGTAACCAACCGTGTCGGAGCAGCCGAGTCTCGTGCCCACCGCTCGGAGCGGTTCCCCGATCCCCCACCCGTCAGGGGAGTACATGCCCTCGTCTGACCCCCAGCGGCGAGAGACCGCCATCCTGCCCGAGCGGGGCGACCTGATCGCCGAGCTCGCCGGACGACTCGAAGCCCTCGACGCGCTGCTGAACCGGCTCGAGGACGCCGAGCGCCAGGCCGCCGACGCCAGCGAACACCTCATCCGGACCCGGCGCTGGCAGGAGGACACCGTCCGCACGATCCAGGAGGAGCGGGCCCGCATGCGCCAGCGCCAGCACGCGCTGGACGAGCTGGCCGACCACGCCCGCGCCGCCGTGGCCGCCCTGGCGCACCATCGCTCCCTGCCCCGCGAGGTCCACGAGCTCGCCGTCGAACTCCAGGTCCTCGACGCGGCCGGCTTCCTGACCCGGCGCGGCCGGGCCCGATGAGCTCGCGTCCGACCGGGGATACCGGTACCCCCACCGCTCGACCACATGACGTAACGGAATAGTGCTCTACCCGGGCGACCGGGACGGGGCGGGGATTTCGACGGCGTCGGGCCGGCCTTCCGCACGGGCCCTGGCGGCGAAGGCGGAACCGCAGGCCACACCCGGTTCCGGCGGCCGATGAGGCCGCTACGGCCGGCGCCGGCACGGGCCGAATCGGGCACCATGCCAGGGGGCACCTCGGTGCACACGCGCTGTAGTTGGGAAGGACTAGTGTTTACCCACCCCGTCAATGTGGACTAGTCTCACGCCGACGTCACGACAACACCGGGCCGAACGCCGAATCCTGCCCCCGGCCCCGGTGTCCCCTCCGAGTCGTCATCTGGGGCAGGAGCGGGGGACCCACCCTCCACCGGCCGGCACCGATCCGCGGTGCTGGCCTCGGGGTCAAGTCCGATGTGCGTGAAGGCCACGCCTCGGACCGGGCAGCCCAGCCCGAACCCGACAGCTCACTTCGCAGGCGTACGGGAAGGAATACACCGTTGTCCGCGCAAAGCGTGCAGCTCGACGAAGATTCGCGCGTCGCCGGTCGCGGCCGTCACCGCGCCCAGTCCGCGCCGCCGGTCGCCCGTAGCCGGGCCCGTGCTCGCGCCTTCGCCGCGCTGACCACCGGGACCGTCGCTGTCTCCGGGGTGGCCCTGGCCGGCTGCGCCACCGACGTCCACGCCGACACGGCGTTGGAAGAGTCGCCGAACACCGCCCCCGTCACCCTCGCCGCTCAGATCGGCTCGCGTGCCGCCCTGGGCGGCAGCATCGCCGCGGCGGCGGTCAGTGAGCACAGCTCCTCGGGAGCCGTTCTCGGCGCGACGAACGGCCTCGACGCCCCGCCCCTGGCCGGCAAGGTCCAGGTCGGCCTGCGGGTGACGAACCCCAACGTGACCGTGAACGCGGACGAGCCGGTCGACATCGGCTTCTCGCTCTACAACGAGGCCACCCACGCGCCGCTGGCGAACCAGCTCGTCAAGGTGCAGGTGAAGCTCCCCAACGGGTGGGCCACCTTCAAGCACCTGCAGACGAACGCGCAGGGGTATGCGTCCTACACGGCGCGGGTGCTCACCACGACGAACGTCACCGCGATCTTCGATGGCACGGACGCCCTGCAGTCCGCCCACTCGGTCAACGACGCGACCCTGAGCGTGCGCCCCCAGCGGGACCCGCAGCTCGCCGGCGTCTCCTCCCGCCTGGGCAGCCTCACCGGCGGCGTCTCCATCGGTTCCACCCAGGTGTCCGTGCCGGTTCCGTCCAGCTCGGTCGGCGCGAAGGCCGTCTACCTGGCCTCCCTGCAGGCGGGCAAGCCGTACGTCTACGGCGCCGACGGCCCGAGCTCGTTCGACTGCTCCGGGCTGGTCCAGTACGTCTTCAAGCAGCTCGGTAGGAGCCTGCCGCGGACCACGGACGCCCAGTTCGCCGCGACCACCCGGGTGTCGCAGTACAACAAGCAGCCCGGCGACCTGATCTTCCTTGGCTCGCCCGGGGACATCTACCACGTCGGCATCTACGCCGGTGACGGCAAGATGTGGGTCGCTCCGCACACCGGCAGCGTCGTGAAGCTCCAGTCGATCTACACCACCTCCTACTACGTCGGACGCGTCTAGAGCGTCCGCACCGCGCCAGCGCACCGTGCCCTGCGGCGCAGCGCCGGCCATCCGGTGGTCACCTCGTCCGGCTGGAAGGACGACGAAGCCCGTCCAGCCCCGAGCCGACCGCGACGCGGCCTCCCCCTTCGGTCGCGCGTGTGGTCAGGCCGCCGGTCAGGCATCGATCGACCGCGCGTCCGCACCCCGTCGTGCCCGCCCCGCCGGGCCTGCTCCCCCCGGCAGGCGGTAGACGCGCCTCGCCGACCCGTCCGGGTCACCATCGCCGTTGCCCCGGACGCTGTTCCACGACACGGCTGACGCCGAGATGTCGCCGGACCACCCGCACCTGCACCCGCATGTGGTCCGCGCGTCTGAAATCCGTGGCGTCGCGGTCCCGGCCGAGCCGAGACCGGTTGTACGCGGGCCCTGACACCGCCCGCCAGCACCGACCCGACCTCGCTTCCGCGCCAGCCGGACAATGCCTCCTTCCGGCCGGACGGACGTCAGATCTCCCCCCCATCTGACGTCCGTCCGGCCGGAAGGCCCCCGACCCCGCCGGCCTTCCCTCGGATTCCCCCCCCATCCGCAGCGGGAGGCCGGCGGGCCCTCGGGTTCCACCCGGCCGATGAGGTCCGCCGATGCCGCTACCCCCCTCCCGGCGGCATCGGCGGACTTCTTCCATCTACCCATCCGTCCCGGGCGCGTACGCGGCCGCTGGGGACCGTGGCAGGCCCGCCACCGGGACCCCTCGGCGTGCGGTCGGACCCAGGACTTCAGGCTCGCTGGCGTCCGGCTCGCTCGGGTCAGGCTCGCTCGCGTCAGGTCAGGTTCTCGGGCTCAGGTTCAGGCTCAGGCGCCCAGGTGGTGCTTGGCGGAGGCCGTCCACAGCGTCTGGCTGACCTTCTTGTTCCAGTCGGTCTCGGCGACCCTCGCCTCCGGCGCCCGGCCCGGGCAGGCGGACTGCGGCTCCTGCGTGAACTGCCCCACCACGCCGACGGCCGCGAAGATCGGTCTGGGGCCGCCGCAGACGACGGTCAGCGCGAGCCGAGCGCCCTCGCCGACGCCCCACACGTAGATCCGGTTCGGGTCGACCTTGGTCCTCTTCGCGGAGACGTAGCTGACCACGTCGCGCAGGTACTTCGCGTCGGCACCATCCGGGGAGTCGATCCGCCAGGTGCCGCCGACCGCCTCGGGATAGGCGACCGCGAAGTTGCGGGCGTTCGCCACCGAGCCGGCGGCGCTGTCATGGTCGAGGGTCTTGGCGTCGACGTTGTCGTCGTGCAGGATCAGCACCAGCGGGATCGGATCCTTCGGGTCCGACGGGGCGTGCACGAGCAGTTCCCGGTCGGCCGAGCCGTAGTCCTTGGGCATGCTGACGCGCTTGGTCTTCGGGCCGTTGCCGCGCTCGATGAAGACCCAGAGCACGACGATGACGGCCCCGATGATGAGTACGGTTCGCTTGTTCTTGCCCCACCAGCCGGCAAGGGGATTGGACGCCACGATCCAACCGAACCACACCGGTAGCCGGGAAACGCCGGAAACGGGCGACCAGATGACCCTCGGGCCTACTCGTTCGGCCGAGGCGGTCCCGTGGCCGGGGGGGTCACGGGAGCGACGTCGGGGTCAGGATGTGGCGAGCGCGCGGCGGCGGGCCTCGCGCAACACCTGCGCCTCCCGGGGGGCGTCCAGCGGCGGGAGCTCGCCGTGGATCCAGGTCAGCAGGAGGTCGGCGAGCGCCGGATTCTGCGCCAGGACCGGCCCATGCAGGTAGGTGCCGATGACCCGGCCGTCGACGATGCCATCGGTGCCGCCGCCGTCGCTACCACCCGTGCCACCACCACCGCCGTCACCACCGCCAGTGCCACCACCGGTAGCGCCGCCGTCGCCGTCGCCGATCCCGCGGCGCACCACCCCCAGCGGGAAGCCGCCGGCCCCGGGCAGCCGCCTGGTCCGCCCGGCGTGGTTCTCGTACCCGTACAGGGTGGGCAGGCCGAGGCGCGGATCGGGTTCGACGACGATGTCACCGACGGCCCGTCCGGGCGGCGGCGTCTGCGGCGGTGCGAACGAGCGGCGGGTCTCGATGTCCACGAGGTTCAGCCCCTCGTGGATCTCCCCGCCCGACGGGAACGTCGCGCCGATCACCTGGTAGCCGGCGCAGACCGCGAGCACGGCCGCCCCCGATCCCACCGCACGCACGATCGCCCGGTTCTGCCGGATGCCGTCGGCGGCGAGCACCTGCGGAGCGTCCTCGCCCCCGCCGAGCAGATAGATGTCGCAGCTTTCCGGCACCGGCGAACCGGCGGGGACGCTGACCACGTCGGCGGGCAGGCCCCGCCAGCGCAGCCGCTGCTCGAGGACGATCGCGTTGCCGCCGTCCCCGTAGGTGCCGAGCAGCTCGGGGTAGATCAGCGCGATCCGGGTCGCCGAGGCGCCCCTCATCGGGAGCTCCGGACCAGCAGATCTCGGAACGCCGTGTAGTTGGCGACCACGTCGACCACCTTCTCGTTGGCCGCCAGCGCCGCGTCCTCGGCGCTGGCGTGCACGCTGTGCGGCACCTCCGCGTAGGCCAGCCGCACGCTCATGTCCTCCTTGCGCCCGCCGGTGACGAGCACCTGCCGGCCGGCGAGCCGTTCGAAGGGGACGTCCCAGATCCAGGACGGATCCCGGCCGTCGGCGGTCTGCGAGTTGAAGTCGATGACGACGGGCCGGGGCGGCGCGTCGGCGAGCAGCTCCATCATCTCCACCCAGCCGGCGGGGTTCTTCGCCAACAGCAGCCGGCCGCGGCGGCCCTGCTCGCCGAGGGCGACCTCCTGGTAGCGGCCCTGGACATCACCGAGGCCGGCCATGGCGGCCAGCGCCGCCTCGACCTCGACGCCGAGCTCGCGGGCCGCGGCGGCGGCCATCGCGGCGTTGCCGAGGTTGACCCGGCCGGGCAGGTCCAGGTGGGCCGAGATGGTGCGGCCGTACCAGAGCAGCTCCCGGGGCCCGGTGACCGCGACGATCGGCTCGGGCCGGGCCAGCCCGCACTCGGACCACCAGCCGTTGGCGTTGCGGTGCAGCAGGCGGGCGCACTGCGGGCAGACCATCGCGTCGGCGGTCCAGTTCTGGCCGGCCGACACCCACACCTGCCGTCGCCAGCCGGCCGCCGCCCAGGCGACCAGCGGGTCGTCGACGTTCGCGACCACCGTGGCGTCCGGCAGCTCGGCGCCGAGCTCCCGCCACATCGACGCGATCCGCCGGGTCTCGTTGGACCGGTCGAGCTGGTCGCGGCTGATGTTGAGCAGCAGCACGACCCGCGGCAGGATCTCCCTGGCCACCTTCGGCAGCCAGATCTCGTCGACCTCCAGGGCGGCGGCTGCGTCGAACGGCGGTCGGGAGAGCGCCGCCAGGACGCCGGGCGCCATGTTCGCCCCGCCGCTGTTCGACTTCACCGGCCCGACGGTGCCCAGTGCGCGGGCAAGCAGCCGGGTGGTCGTCGTCTTGCCGTTGGTGCCCGACACGCAGGCGGTGTGGCGATGGGAGCCGACCTCGGCCAGCGCCCCCGGGGAGACCCGCAGGGCGAGCTTGCCGCCGATCATCTCCCCCGAACCGCGGCCGAGGCGGCGCGACGCCTCGGCCGCCAGGCGTTCGACGGCGAGCGCGGCCTGAGTCCGGGCGGTGAACCTGCGCGGGAATGATGTCGTCATCGCGCTTTCTACAGTGCCACGAGGGTGCCGGGAGACGAAGACCACCCCCGCTTCCGTTCGGTTACATCCCGATCGTCGCCGATGCCGCCGGCGGCGAACCACCGCCGCCCCCGTCGTCGCCGAGTCTGCCTGCCAGACACCATCGCCGCAGGTCAAGCGGCGTGACCGGCCGACCTGCGCCGGCGGAACTTCCGTGCTACCTCCCGGTGTGCGAACGGGCGCCAACCGGACCACCATGGGGGAATCAACCCGGCGTCGCGGTAGAACTCACCCGACGGGGTGAACCGGAATACCCAAGACCGGCCCTCGGGACGAGAATCACAGGCGGAGCATGGCCGGTCACCGATCCGGCCAGGGCCGCGCGGGGCCCGGGACCCCGGCCGAGCAGCGGCCGGCCGCCAGGCACCACGCGGTTGCAGAAGGGACGTGAGGGCGCACAGTGACGACGAAGGCAATCGCGATCGCGCGGGACCACGACCGCTGGTCGGTGCACGATCTGGACCCGGCGGGCGCCGATGATCTCGACGCCCTCACCGACACGATGCGCGACTTCGGTGACGACACCATCGTGGCCTTCCTGGAGGAGGACGACGAGTATCTGGCGATCGTCCGGGTCGGCGCCGACGAGCCGGACCCCAAGGTCTTCCTCTCCGACCGGCGGGTCCTGATCACCTCCGAGCTCGCCGAGCGGCTGTTCGCCGACGCCCTGCCGTCGATGGCGGGCCTGGCCACGGAGGACGACGAGGACGACGACACCGCCGCGCTGACCCAGGCGGCCCCGGTCGGCGACCTCGACCTGCTCGGCGACCTGGGCACCTCCGAGGAGGCGCTGCTGGAGCTGATCGGCGAGGAGGGCATGCTGCCCGCCGACCTGATCAGCGCCCTGAGCGAGCGCGCCGGCGCCGGAGAGATCCTCGACGACGCCCGTGGCTGACCCCGCCCCACCGGGCGGATCCGAGCACGACGCGGCGGACCGGCTCAACGCAGCGGGTGGGCACGGCCCGGCCGGCGGATCCGATCACGGTGCGGCGATGGGGCTCGCGCTGGCCTTGGCGCGGCTGGCGCCGGAGCACGGCGACGTCCCGGTGGGTGCGGTTGTGGTGGCCCCGGACGGCACGGTGCTCGGGGAGGGCCGCAACACCCGCGAGCGCGACGGCGACCCGACCGCCCACGCCGAGGTGATCGCGCTGCGGGCCGCGGCGGCCCGGGTCGGCTCCTGGCGGCTGTCCGGCACCACCCTCGTGGTCACCCTGGAGCCGTGCACGATGTGCGCGGGCGCCCTGGTGCTCGCCCGGGTGGACCGGCTCGTCTACGGCGCCGTCGACGACAAGGCCGGCGCGGTCGGCTCGCTGTGGGACGTCGTGCGCGACCGCCGCCTCAACCACCGCCCCGAGGTCATCTCCGGCGTCCGCGCCGCCGAGTGCGCCACCCTGCTCGCCGACTTCTTCGCCGCCCGCCGCCGCCCGCCATCCCGCTGACTCGCGCTCCCCCGGAGCGGGCTCGTGCCCTCCCCTTCCCCCTCGCCCTCTCCCGCCCCCCTCTCTCCGCCGCGCAGTCGACTGCGGTGCGCTCGCGCCGGTCCGAATCCCGAAGACCGTGCAGAACGCACCGCAACTGACCGCGGTTTCGCATGATCGATAGTCGGGCTGGGGTTCGCCCGCGGTGGGGGGGGGGGGGGGGGGCGGCCCCCCGCCCCCCCCCCCCCCGCCCCCCCCCCCCCCCCCCCCCCCCCCCCCCCCGCGGGCGGCCGGACAGCGGACCGGTTGCCGCTGGCTGGGGCGGATGGTAAGCCCACAGGGGGTGGATGGTGATCG
>NZ_JAMQQF010000310.1 GCF_023716945.1 Frankia sp. AiPs1
CGGCGGTGGTGGTCCGCTCGGGCCACTCGACTGGCCCGAGCGGGCGACCCCGGTGGCGGGCCGGGGCCGGCGGGAAACCCCGGGCTCCACCGCCGGCCGACGGCAGCGCGGACGGCGCCACCGCGCGACCTGCCCGGCGCGACCTCACTGTTTCCCGGTGTTCCACGCCCCGACCGCGGTGCCACCGCCCCGGCCGCGGGCAACCTGTGTCCTTCTGTGTTCCACCGCTCGCATGGGGAACCGCCGTGAGCGACGGTTGTTCTGCGGCGCGCCTTCCACCACCCGACGGCCGATCTGGGCCTATGGTCAGGCGCACCGGAACGCCGCTTTATGGGGAGAGTCGCGGATGACCGTATCGCTCGAGGATGCCCGTCGGATCATCGCCGCCGGGGAAAGATATGCGATTCACCTCGGCCAACCGGTTAACATCGCCGTCGTCGACTACGCGGGCATTTTGGTGGCCCATGTCCGGATGGGCAACGCCCGTCTGCAGACCGCCGACATCTCGGTGGACCGGGCGTGCGCGGCGCGGGTCTCCGCCGCACCGGCCCGCCTGGTGAGCCACACCGGGGGCGAGGGCGGCCCCGCCGTGGCCGGGGACGAGGGGTACGGCGGCTGGGAACGCCCACCGGCCGAGCCCGGCGCGGGCCTGACCGGCGCGCTGCCGCTGCGGCGTGACGGGACCATCGTCGGCGCCGTCGGGGTCAGCGGCGGTCCCGCACCGCTGGACGAGGCCATCGCCCGAGCCGCCGCCGCGGCGTTCTGACTTCCCCGTTCCGAACTCCCGTGTTCCGAACTCCCGTGTTCCGAACTCCCGTGTTCCGAACTCCCGCGTTCCGAACTCCCGCGCTCTGGTCTCGCCGCGCCGGGGCGAGTAGCGGGTTCAGGCGTCCGGATCGCTGGGCGACGCCTCCACATGGCCCAGTGGCCGGCCGGGCGCAACCTCGTCCCGCACGAGCCGCTTGACGGCGGACGGTTCGGGAAAGCCCTGCTCGCGGCGGTCCCAGAGGACCCGATCGCCGAGCCGCACGAGGAACACCCCGCCCGTCCCGGGCACCAGGCAGACCCCGGCCAGGTCCCCCTCGAAGGTGGTCAGCAGCTCCTGAGCGAGCCAGGCCGCCCGCGGTAGCCAGCGGCAACGGGTGCAGTACTCGATCTTCAGGGTCGGTTTCGCCGCGGCCATCGCTCCATCCTCCCTGCCTCATCCTTTCCGCCTCGGTCGCTACGCCTCCTCCTTCCCGCCTGCTGCGGGAACCAGCCGGCCGGCGGCGCCACCGGAAGCCCAAACCCACCCAATGCGGCTCCGGCGAATCTCACAAAATCAACGGAATGGCACCGGAGCGTGGCATTCTGCGTCAAGGTTAGTGGAGTGAGCAGCGTCACGGTTCCGGCCGCCGGCCGGCGTGGACCGCGGGGCGGGCCGTGGCGTCGAGCGCGGGCCCACCGCCGCATCCTCGTCGGCCTGCTCGGTTGCGCGGTCGCGCTGGGGGCGGTCGGCTGCCGAGTCTCCACCAACGACGCGAAGCCGGCGGCGCCGGCCTGCACCGAGCCGGGCATCACCCCGGACGCCGTGCGCCTCGGGCTGCTCTACCCGGACACCGGCAACGCGGCGTCGCTGTTCGCGCCGTTTCGGGCCGGTGTCGACGCGCGCCTCGGGGTCGCCGACGAGGCCGGCGGCGTCGGCGGTCGCCAGGTCCACTACACCTGGCGAGACGACGCCTCGAACCCGGCGGGCAACGAGGCGGGTGCCCGCGCGCTGGTCCAGACCGACCGGGTCTTCGGCATCATCGAGTCGACCTCGGTGGCCAGCGGCTCCGCGGCCTACCTGCACGACGCCCGGGTGCCGGTGACGGGCACGTCGCTGGAGGCCGCCTGGACGCAGAACGACAACATGTTCAGCTACTCAAACATGATCTCGGACGGGCCGTCCGTCACCACCTGGGGTGCGTTCGTGGCCGAGCGCGGCGGGCGCACCGCGGTCATCGCGCAGTCGGCGTTCTCGGCGACGTCGATGACGATGGCGGACAAGCTGGCGCTGAGCCTGCAGGCGGCAGGCATCCGGGTCGTCGGCCGCGTCGACGCGACCGGCCCGATCGACATCCCCGGCATCGGCGAGAAGGTGCGGGCCAGCGGCGCCGACGTCCTGGTCGGCGCGGTCACCGGCGCCGCCTTCGGCCAGGTGGTCGTGGGCGCCCGGGCCGCCCGCGCGAACCTGCGGGTGATCCTGTCGCCCGTCAGCTACGACCAGCGGCTGTTGCAGGTCTTCGGCCCGGTGCTCGCCGGCCTCTACACGTTCGTCGACTACCAGCCGTTCGAGGTGGGCACGCCCGCGCACCAGCGCTTCCTCGCCGGGATGCTCAAGTACGCCCCGCAGGTGTCGCCGCCGGCCCAACAGGCCGCCCTGTCCGGCTGGATCTCGGCCGACATCTTCCTGCGGGGCCTCGCCGCGGCCGGGCCGTGCCCGAGCCGGGAGTCGTTCATGCGCGGGCTGCGCGGGCTGAAGGGCTACGACGCCGAGGGTCTGCTGCCCGCGCCGATCGATTTCTCCTCGCATTTCGGGCAGATCAACCGCTGCTATACCTTTCTTCAGGTCACCGCGGACGCGAAGCATTTCGAGCTCGTGCCGCCGGCGCCCCGCTGCGGGGACGAGATCGGCCAGTAGGGGCCGGCACCGCCGGGGAGTCGCCGGCGGTGCGAAGCCTCGGCGCACCCGCCCCTCGCGGGCCGTCCGCGCACGTCCGCGCACCTGACAGCGGCCCGCCCGCCGGCCGGGGTACGGCCTGTCCGAGGGGTGTGAGCGGCTCCGCCCCGCCAAGCTCCCCGTGTTGCAGGCGGTCGGACTAGCATCGTTGGGGCGAAGGAAAGACATCGCATTTCGTGGGCCGGTCCACGATCGCCGCCGGTCGTCCCGGTCCGCCGCCCAAGCTTCCGGATGACCTGTACCAGGAGATGCCAGTGAGTTCAACGCCCGTCAACGTCACCGTCACCGGCGCCGCCGGCCAGATCGGCTACGCGCTGCTGTTCCGCATCGCGTCGGGCCAGCTGTTGGGCGCGGACACGCCGGTGAAGCTGCGGCTGCTGGAGATCCCGCAGGCCGTCCGGGCGGCCGAGGGCACCGCCCTGGAGCTGGAGGACAGCGCGTTCCCGCTGCTGGCCGGGGTGGATGTGTTCGACGACGCCAAGCGGGCGTTCGAGGGCACCAACGTCGCCCTGCTCGTCGGCGCCCGCCCCCGGACCAAGGGCATGGAGCGCGGCGACCTGCTGTCCGCCAACGGCGGCATCTTCAAGCCGCAGGGCGAGGCGATCAACAGCGGCGCGGCGCAGGACATCAGGGTCCTGGTCGTCGGCAACCCGGCGAACACGAACGCACTCATCGCCCAGACGCACGCGCCGGACGTGCCCGCCGAGCGGTTCACCGCCATGACGCGCCTCGACCACAACCGCGCGATCGCGCAGTTGGCGAAGAAGCTCGGCGTTCCCAGCGCCGAGATCCGCAAGATCACCATCTGGGGCAACCACTCGGCCACCCAGTACCCGGACATCTTCCACGCCCAGGTCGGGGGCCGCAGCGGCGCCGAGGCCGTCGGCGACCAGAAGTGGATCGCCGAGGAGTTCATCCCGCGGGTGGCCAAGCGCGGCGCCGAGATCATCGAGGTCCGCGGCGCCTCGTCGGCCGCCTCGGCCGCCTCCGCCGCCATCGACCACGTCTACACCTGGACCAACGGCACCCCCGAGGGTGACTGGACCTCCGCGGCGATCCCGTCCGACGGCTCGTACGGCGTGCCCGAGGGACTCATCTCCTCGTTCCCGGTCACCGCCGCCGGCGGGAAGTTCGAGATCGTGCAGGGTCTGGAGCTCGACGCCTTCTCCCGGGAGAAGATCGACGCCTCGGTGCGTGAGCTCACCGAGGAGCGCGACGCCGTCCGCGCGCTCGGCCTCATCTGAGCTGACCCGGAGCAGCGCCGCGAGGCGCAAGCGCACCTTCCGCGGCGCCGCGCGGACGGCACCCCACCGTCCGCGCGCCGCCGACTCCGATGTGCACCGAGTCTGTCGCGGACGTGACGTACCTGGTCGAAGCGGCCGGTCCCGGGATTAGAATGATCGCGGAAAACGCGCCGGCCGGCGGAGATCTGTCGGCGTCCGCCGCATTCTGGTACCGGTTCGGGGGACTCGTGACGCAGCGGCTGAGCGATGTCGAGATCAGGGCGCTCGCCGACGCGTTCGGCACGCAGATCAGGGCGAGACAGCTCCTGGTGCGTGCCGGCTTCCCCCGCGCCCGGGTGCCGGAGCTCGTCGGCATGCCGTACGACTACTGGTGGGAGATCTCGGGGCAGCTCGAGAACGGTCTGCTCGTCGAGGGCCGGGCGCGCCTGCTGGCCGCCGCGGCGGAGGAGTTCCCGGCCAGCGAGGTCTTCGCGATCCACCGCGGCCTCCCGGCTGCCCTCGACCGCCGTATCCCGGTTGCCCTCGACGTCGATGCGCCGCGGGACATCCTCCCGGCCGCACGGGAGCGGGGATGGTCGGCCGCGGGCCTGCCGGAGCCGGTAAGCCTGTTCTTCCTGGACGCCCGGCAGTACAGCCGGCGCGGCATGCTCGGTCAGCTTGACTGGCGGGCGGCATTGCGGGAGCTCGTCGCGGCGGCCATCGCGGGGCTGCGGTTGCCGGCGGAGTCGATCCGGCTGCTGCAGGACCAGGGCGACGGTTTCCTCGGCGCCGTGGCCGCTTCCGTCGCCAAGGTGACCCTCGCCAGCGACTTCGTCCGCGAGCTGCAGATCGCCCAGCGCTCCTACAACAACGGGCGCGATGCCGGCAGCCGGCTGCGGCTGCGGATGTCGCTGCACCACGGGGAAGTGATCATCGATGGAGCCGGTGCCTCGGGCGACGCGGTGGTGGTCGCCGCCCGGCTGATCGACGCCCCCCAGGTGCGCGGCATGCTGGAGCGCTACCCGGACGCCGACCTGGTTCTCGCGCTGTCTCCGGAGTACTACCGGGACACCGCCGCCGAGCGGCTGCGGGATCTCGACCCGGCGAAGTTCCGCAAGATCGACGTGTCCGTCGGCGACAAGTACACCGGCACCGCCTGGGTGACCCTGCCCGGCCATCCCGCGAATCCGCCCCGTGGTGACGACCCCGCCGCCGCGCCGCCCCCGGCCGTGAACGTGCCCGCCGGCGCGGAGGCGAGCCTGCCAGGCGCCGCCACCCTGCTCACGTCCACGCTCCCGTCCGGGCTCCCGTCCGAGCCGCGTGGTGACCTCGCGCTCACGGCTGAGCCGCGTGGCATCCCGGAGGGCGAAACCGCGCCTGTCGCGGCCGACGATGCCGGGGCCGCCACGACTCCGGCATCGTCGGGCGCCGGGGCGCTGGGCCTGCCGGGTGAGGACGACACGCGCGGACGGAGCGGGGTACTCCGAGGACGCCGGAAGCGTTCGGGCTCGCCGCCCCCGTTTCCCGGCCAGCGCGGCTGATCCGCACCGCCCGGCTGATCCGCACCGCCCGCCACCGCCCGGACCGGTCCACGGCGGCCTGGTCATGCGGTGCTCACGGTCACCGCGCCGCCGGTCGCCGCCGCGAGGAGCTGGCTCAGGCCACGGCCGTAGCTGGTGCTCCCGTCGAAGCGGCTCCATTCCGTCAGCGCCGTCATCATGGTCCGCAGCTCCGCCGTGGACGCCTCGCCGGTCCGGGCTCGTTCGATCAGGCTGTGTACCCGGGCGGTCCAGGTGAGGGCGTCGTCGCCGGCGGCCCGCGCGCGGCGCGCGGCCTCGTCGATGCGAGCGCGACGCAGGATCGGACGGCCCGTGGCGGTCGGTGCCTCGGCGAGCCGGAGTAGCCCGGCGGCCCGCCCGGCATCGGAGCTGATGCGGCCGTAGGCGGCCAGCGACCGTCGCCACAACTCCTCGGCCCGGTCCAGGTAGGCCGGGCGGCCCGAGGGGATCGGCGAGCCGTCCGGCCGGCGACCAAGAGTCTGCGCCCCGCCGTCTGGGAAGCCGGCCCAGTCGCCTCGCACCAGGGCCGCGTGCGCGAGCGTTGCGTCGTCGGCGCCGCCTGCCGTCTCCACCGCGTCCAGCGCGCCGCCGGCCTCGGCCGCCCGCCCCAGCCGGAACAGCAGGTCCGCGCGCAGGATCCGGGCGTACGCGCTGGCCTGCTGGACGGGTAGTTCGGCCAGCCGGGCGACGAACGCGTCGGCCATCGTGAGCGCGTCCACCGCAACCAGGGCCGCGCCTTCGACACCCGAATCGGGTGCCGCCGCGATCATCGACGGGGGCGCCTGCGCGACCACACCCGGCGCGGCGGGGACGTCGGCGGCAGGGCTGGTCGGATCGGTCGGGTCGCTCTGTGCCGGGGCGGTGGCGGTGGCGGTGGCCGAGAACGCCGCGGTGTTCAACGCGAGCGGTTCGTCCGGCCCGACCGCGACGGCCACGGGGTCCGTCCTGCCCCCGGGGCTCTCAACGACCCGGACGGCCACGATCTCCCGGGCGACCTCGCCGGCTGGGGCGTCCGGTGCGGGAGGGCCGTCCCGGAGAAGCAGGCTGTCAGGAAGAAGCGGGCTGTCCGACGACGGTGAGTCGTCCGATGACGGTGGGTGGTCAGACAGCGGTGGGTGGTCAGGCAGCGGTGGGTGGTGAGGCAGCGGTGGGTGGTCGGGCGGCGGCGGGCCGTCCGGAGACTTCGGGTCGCGGGCGATCGCGGTCTCCCGGGGGACCGGGGGACGCGCTCGGGTGTCGCCGATGCCCGCAGCGGGCGCTGCGTCCCCGGGTGGGGACGCCGGCTGTCCCGCGGACGACGACCGGCCGGCGGCGGAGCCCCAGCCCAGTAGGGCGGG
>NZ_JAMQQF010000311.1 GCF_023716945.1 Frankia sp. AiPs1
GGCCGGGGCCGCGCTGTGCTGGCGGCGCCGTCTCGACCGGGTCGGGGCCGTCCTGCCGGTGGCCGGTCCGGCGGCGCTCGCGCTGCTGGCGGTGGCGATGGTGACCGCGCCGAGCGGCTGGGGCGAGGGGTCGGCTCTGCTGGCTCGCGGCGGCTACACGGTGGTCGCGCTGCTCGCCGGCGCCCTCATCCTCAGTCTGGAGCAGGGCGCGACGACGAGCTGGTTGTTCCGCGCGCTCGCCGCCCGCCCGCTGGAGTGGCTGGGCCGGATCTCCTACGGCTTCTACCTCTGGCACTTTCCCGTGGTCGCGCACTGGGGCCACGACCTGACCGGTGCGTTCGGCCGGTGGCCGGCGATCGTGGTGGTCGGCCTCATCTCGGTGGCCCTGGCGGCCGCGTCGTACTACCTGCTCGAACGGCCCATCCAGCGCCGCCGCGCCGCGGGTCCCCAGCCCCGGCCGACCCGCGCGAGCCCGCCGCGCCGCCTGCCGGCGTTGGCGGGCAGCCGCCGGAGCCGGTAACGGAGATCGCGGGGTCAGGTGCCGATGGTCAGGTGCCGACGGCCAGGTGTCGATCGCGGTGTCGCGGGCGACCTTCTCCCAGGCAGCGATGTCCGCGCGGACGCCGTCGATGTGGCTGACGATCGCGTCGACCGCGTCAGATCCGAGCGGGAGGCGCAGGGGAACCCGCGGCGCCTCCAACGCGGTGATGATCGCTGCCGCGGCCCGCACCGGATCACCCGGCTGGTTACCGTTGCTGGTCTCGATCATCCGGCGAGTCGGGCCGACGGTGTCGGCATAGACGGGTATCTCGGTGCTCGCGGACGTACCCGGTTGTTGACCAGCACGTCGATCCGGCCATGCCGGCTCACCACGTCCCGGACGACCGCGTCGATCGAGCCCGTGTCGGTGACGTCCAGCGCAACCGCCTCGACCCGCGCGGGATGTTGCGCGGACGTCGTCCAACGTCGCGGCGCGCCGCGCCGTCGCGACCACGACGTCCCCGGCGGCCACCACCGCCTCGGTCACCGCCCGGCCGAAGCCGCTGTTCGCGCCGGGGTCAGTTGAGACGACCCGACCGCCGGACTGGCCGGTGGGTCCAGCGACATGGCCTTCGTCTGGCTGCCGCTGGGCGATCCGGGCGGCGGTCGCGGCGGAGGCTACCGCGGGAGGCGGTTGACCGCGGCGAGGACGGCGTGGACCGAGGCGGCGAGCACGGAGGTGTCCTGCCCCACGCCCCAGTAGTCGGCGCCGCGGTGGCCGATCAGCACATAGGCCGTCGCGGAGCTGGCCGTCGCGGGGCCGGTGCCGGCGCGCTGCGTCGCGTGCTCGCCGTAGCCGCGGATCTCGACCTCGACGCCGACGTCCGCGAGCAGTGCCGTCAACGCGGCCAGCGGGCCGTTGCCCAGGCCCCGGCCGCGGTGCTCGCGGCCGGCGACCGACAGGTCGGCGACGAACTCGTGCTCGCCGGGAGCGGTCTCGACGGTCCGCCAGGCCGACAGGGCGAGCGGCCCGTCGTGCAGCGGCGCCAGGTAGCGGGCGCGGAACATCTCCCACAGGTCCTTGGGAGTAAGTTCCCGGCCATCGCGGTCCGCGGCGACCTGGATCGCCCGGGAGAAGTCGGCCTGAAGACCTTTCGGCAGCTCCAGCCCATGATGCAGGTTCAGCAGATGGGCAACACCGCCCTTGCCGGACTGGCTGTTGACTCGGATCAGCGCCTCGTAGCTGCGGCCGACGTCCGCCGGGTCGATCGGCAGGTACGGCACCGCCCATTGCGCCATAGCCGCCGGCATCCCTTCTTCCGCCGCGCGGGCCGCGTGCCGCGCCAGGCCCTTGCTGATCGCGTCCTGGTGGGTGCCGGAGAAGGCGGTGTAGGCGAGCTCGCCGCCGTAGGGGTGCCGCGGGTGGACCGGCATCCGGGTGCAGTGTTCGACCGTGTCGCGGATGACGTCGATGTCCGAAAAGTCGATCATCGGGTTGACGCCCTGGGAGTACAGGTTGAGTGCGAGGGCCACCAGGTCGACGTTGCCGGTGCGCTCCCCGTTGCCGAACAGGCAGCCCTCGACGCGCTGCGCCCCGGCGAGCAGCGCCAGCTCCGCGCACGCCACCCCGGTGCCCCGGTCGTTGTGGGGATGGACGGACAGGATCACCGAGTCGCGGCGGTCCAGGTTGCGGTGCATGTACTCGATCTGGTCGGCGTAGACGTTGGGGGTGGCGATCTCGACGGTGGCCGGCAGATTGTGGATGACCGGCCGCTCGGGGCAGGCGTCCCACCGGGCGGTGAGGCTGTTGCAGACCTCCAGCGCGAAGTCCGGCTCGGTCGCGTTGAAGACTTCAGGGGAGAACTGGAACCGGACGTCGGGGCAGCGCGGGGAGTCGGCGAGCCGGGCCATGTGCCCGGCGACGTCGTGCAGCAGGCCCAGCAGGCCCAGCAGGTCCGTGCGGTCCCGGCCGAGGACGACCTGCCGCCACACCGGGGCCGTGGCGACGTAGAGGTGCACCACGGCGCGGGGCATCCCGGTTTCGTGCGCCATCCCTTCGATCGAGGCGAAGGTCCGCTCGACGAGGTCGCGTCTCGCCGGGGTGAATACCACCAGGGTCACGTCCGGCGGGACAGCGTCGTCGTCGACCAGGTGGCGGACGAAGTCGAAGTCGGTCTGGCTGGCCGACGGGTAGCCGACCTCGATCTCCTTGAACCCCATCGCGACGAGCAGGTCGAACATCACCCGCTTGCGGGCGGTGTCCATCGGTTCGCGTAGCGCCTGGTTGCCGTCGCGCAGGTCCACCGGCACCCACAGCGGCGCCGATTCGAGGCGCCGGGTCGGCCAGACGCGCCCGGCGGGATCGAACGCGGGCAGCTCGACCCGCTCGTGGGCCGCCCGGTATCGCTGGTGCGGCATTGTGCTGGGGCGCTGCGGGTTCCACCCGGGAGCGCCAGCGGGCAGCGGGCCACGAGGCCTGATCACGGTGGGGAAGCCGGACGGGCCGGCGCCGACGATCGGCTCACGGCTTCGCGGCAGAGTGGTGGCACGTCTACTCTTCAGGTTGTCAGACATGTTGAGGCAGTACCTTCCGCTGCTGGAACGATCGGGGTCGACCGGACGCAGGAGCTGACCGCGGCGAGGTGGCGGGCACGGGTCGGATCCTGTCGTGGCGGGGAGGAAACGGCCGCCCGCCCGGCGTTACGCGACGTACCATACTCCCCAGATCCATCGGCTTCCCCGACAATCGGCTTCTCGGCTTCTCTGACAACTGAGAGGAAGATCCGTGCCGCTCGGCGCGCTGCGTCCGACTCCCCTGGTCGAGCAGGCGACCCGCCGCCTTCATGAGCAGATCACCAGCGGCGAGTGGCCGGTCGGAACCCGGCTGCCGGGGGAGACGACGCTGGCGGCGACGCTCGGGGTCGGCCGTTCGACAGTGCGTGAGGCGCTGCGTGCGCTGGCGGGCGCGGGGCTGGTGCGGTCGCGGCAGGGGGCCGGGGTGTTCGTCATCGCCGCCGAGTCTCCGCAGGACTGGCCGGACACGCTGCGGCGCGCCGCAGTCGGGGATGTGTACGAGGTCCGGATGCTCATGGAGGTGCAGGCGGTGGGACTGGCCGCGCAGCGGCGCACCGACGCCGACGTGGCCGCCCTGTGCACGGCGCTGGCGGATCGCCGCGCCGCCGCGGTCGGCGGGGACGATGTGGCCTTCGTCGACGCCGACGTCGCCCTGCACGTGGCCGTCGTCGCGGCGGCGCACAACCCGGTGCTCGACGGCCTGTTCGCCGAGTTCGTGCCCGTGCTGCGCCGGGGTCTCGTCGAGCTGGTGGACCTGCTCGGGCTGCGGGCCGCCGACCCCAACCACGGCGACGCCGCGCACGCCGCCCTCATCGACGCCGTGGCCGCCGGAGACGGGAAGCGCGCCGGCGACATCCTGCGGGCCGAGCTGGACGAGACCCTGGCCCGACTGCGAGCGCCGACGGGCTGACGGGCTGACGGACCACCCTTGTCGTTCCTCAGGGTTCCTCAGAGACGCATCGGGCGGCGAAGTCGGTCGAAGAGTGAGGAGGGCGGCCGTCGACGGGCCGGGCGCCAGTGCGACGGGCGGACGCCCACATCGGTGTTGCCCAGCTAGGCGATGGTGGGGGTTGCCCGCGGCGGGCTGGTAGCGTCCGCGATGGCAACAACTGCGGGGTGCCCCGGGCGACCGGGGAGAATCGGGAAGCCGGTGCGAGTCCGGCACGGGCCCGCCGCGGTAACCGGGAAGTCGCCGTCCACGCGTGCCACGCAGCCACTGGGCCACCGGCCTGGGAAGGCGGACGGTCCGACGTCGATCCGGGAGTCCGAAGACCGGCCCCGCCGCCACGCCGCCCGCTCGGGCGGCCGACAGCGGGAGCCTGCCTTGCCACACCACCGCGACACCGAAACCACTCCCCGGCCGGATGCCATGACCTCGCCCGACCCGACGGTCCGGCTCGACCCGATGGCCCGATCGGGCGCCGCGACCGGCTCGGGTGCCGACGCTCTGTATGACGCTATCCAGCGGCGGCGCGATGTGCGTGGCCAGTTCACCGGGGCGCCGATCCCCGCCGATGCCCTCGGCCGTGTCCTCGCTGCCGCCCACGCCGCGCCGAGTGTCGGGCTCAGCCAGCCCTGGGACTTCATCCTCGTCACCGACGGCGGGACGCGTCGGGCCTTCCACGCGCACGTCCAGCACGAACGGGCGGTGTTCGCCGCGACCCTGACCGGGGACCGGGCTGAGCGTTTCGCCGGAATCCGGATCGACGGCATCCTGGCCGCGTCGATGTCGCTGGTCGTCACCTACGATCCGGCCCGCGGGCAGCCGGCGGTCCTCGGGCGGCACGCCATCGCCGACGCGGGCCTGTACTCGGTGTGCCTGGCCATCGAGAACCTGTGGCTCGCCGCCACCGCCGAGGGCCTCGGCGTCGGCTGGGTGTCGTTCTACCGGGAGCCGTTCGTCCGCGAGCTGCTCGGCATCCCGGCCGGGATTCGCCCGGTCGCCTGGCTGTGCGTCGGCCCCGTGACCCACCTCGAGGACACTCCCGACCTGGAACGTCACGGCTGGGCGCGGCGGCGTCCCCTGGCCGACGCCGTCCACGCCGAGCGCTGGCATGGACGTCCCGAGCGGCGTTCCGCCTAGACGCGGCGGGCACGGGTCAGGGGCGGGCCCGCAGGCCGTCGAGCAGGACCGTCGTCAGCGGGTCGTCGGCGCGGGCGCCGGGGCGGCAGACCGCGACGTTGAGCAGGCCGACCACCTGCGCGCCGGTGAGGTCGGCGCGCAGCGATCCTTCGCGCTGGGCGTCCTCGACCAGGCCCTTCAACAGCGCGTTGACCTCCTCGACCAGTTCGGCGACGGTCGGGTCGACCCGGGTGGCGTCGGGCAGTGACGAGATCAGGGCGAGGGGCAGGCCGGTGCACCTCGCCACGATCCGGACCAGGACCTGCCAGCGCGGACTGGATGACGACTGCTCGGCCCGGCTCGCGGCGAGCAGTGTGCGCAGCGTCGTGGCCGCGACCGAATCCAGCAGCGACTGACGGTCGGGAAAGTGCCGGTAGAGGGTGCCGACGCCGAGGCCCGCGGCCCGGGCGATCTCCTCCATGGACACGGCCGGCCCGCGACGGGCCAGCAGATCGAGGGCCGTGGTCGCGATGAGCTCGCGGTTGCGCTGCGCGTCGGCTCGCACGACCCGCTCCCTCCCCTTCTGCGCCCACTGGTACCGGGCCTCTGGCCCCGGCCCCCGGCCCCCGGCCGTGCCCCCCGGCCACCAGCTTCCGCACGTCCACCCGCCGGCCCTGGACCACGCCGGATGGAGCCGACCTCCGGCCAACCGGAGCGTGGCCTTCACCTTAATGTAGCGTCCTGGGCGGAACCGGAAGGTCCGGTTCAGGTAGGGGTGATCATGAAGATCGGAATGTACGTGAGCGGCGGTCCCAGCCCGGCCGCCGTCCTCGACCAGGTCCGCGCGGCGGCGCGGGCCGGCCTGGACAGCGCGTTCTTCGGCCAGCTCGCCTCCTGGGACGCGCTCACCCTGGCGGCGCTGGCCGCCACGGCGGTGCCCGGCATCGAGCTGGGGACCGCCGTGGTGCCGACCTATCCACGCCATCCGCTCGCGCTGGCCGGGCAGGCGCTCACCGTCCAGGCGGTGGCCCCCGCGGGCCTCACCCTGGGGATCGGGCCCAGCCACCGGCAGATCATCGAAGGGCAGTTCGGTTACCGGTACGACCGTCCGGCCCGTCATCTCCGCGAGTACCTGACCGCGTTGGGGCCCCTGTTGCGCGGGGAGGCGGTCGACGTCCACGGGGAGACCGTGACGGCGGTCGGCCGCATCGACGCGCCGGTCGCGGTCGCGCCGTCGGTGCTCGTCTCCGCCCTGGGACCGGTCATGCTCCGGGTCGCCGGCGAGCTGGCCGACGGGACCGTGACGGTGTGGACTGGTCCGAAGACCGTCGGTGATCACATCGCGCCGACGATCGCCAGGGCGGCCGCGGCCGTGGGCCGCCCCGCGCCGCGGGTCGTGTGCGCGGTCATGGCCTGCGTCACCGCCGATCCGGACCGGGTCCGCGCCGCGGTGGCCTCGCAGGTCGGTTTCGCCTCGGACTTCCCCTCCTACCGGGCGGTCCTCGACCGCGAGGGCCTCGGCGGGGTGCACGAGACGGTGGTCGCCGGCACGGCGGAGGCCGTCGAGCGGGCTGTGCGCCGCTACGCCGACGCCGGCGCGACCGAGCTGCTCGTGGGCCTGATCGGCGATTCCCAGGAGCGGGTGCGCACCCTCGGCGTCGTTGCCGCGC
>NZ_JAMQQF010000312.1 GCF_023716945.1 Frankia sp. AiPs1
GCGTGGCCGCTGCGACGCCCGCCCGCTCTGACGCGCTGCCGGTGACGCTCACGGCCGCGCCCCGCACGTACCCGGCGCCGAACCGGCGATCACCACTTCACGGGCCACCTCTGCACGGTAACGAGTCTCCCGCCGGCCGAGGCCCAGGGTCGATCGGCGCGCAGGTTCCGGCTGCGCGAGCCCGGGTGCGGACCGGCGCCGCGGGGAGCGACGCGCACCGGGCGGCGGCGGTCTGTCAGCCGGCCAGGGCCGCGCTCGGGCCGCCGCTGGGTGTGAGTAATCAGTCGGTTTGATCTGCGGCGTTCGCGGTCCGTCGGCGGGCTATGTACAGTGATCGACTGTTGGTTGTACCTGCGGTGTTGCGTTGAGGGAAGATCGCCGATCAAGTAGGTGACGATGTTCGCGGCGACGCGCCGTTGCCGTTGTTAGGCCGTGCGCATGGGATTGGGGACACTGGTCACCGTGCATGGTCGGCCGTGGACGCCCGGCGTGCGTGCGGGCGGGTGCGACCCGGGCCATGTCGGCGTAGGCGTCGGCGTGGAGATGGAAGCGCGAGGGCACGGTCACGCACCGGCGCGCCGCGTGTGATGGATCACATCTGCTTCGAGTGGCGCGTTGACTCGAGCTGAGTGAAGATCGGTTCGCAGATCATCGAACACGGAGGGGGCCACGTTGGCCGAGCTTAGGAAAGGAACCCGGATCACCGGCGCCGAGCGGGACAAGCTCGCTGCCGAACTTCGGAAGAAGTACGAAGGTGGGCAGAGCATCCGTCTGCTCGCCGAGTCCTCTGGCCGTTCGTACGGTTTCGTCCACCGGATCCTGTCGGAGTCCGGCACGACCCTGCGTGGCCGTGGCGGTGCGACCCGGGGCACCAAGAAGAAGAGCGCCTGATCATGGCGGTGCCGGCCGCCGCCGATTCGGCGGCGGCCGGACTGCGGGTGGAGGTCGTCGGACCTGTCGCGACGATCCGGCTGTCCGGATCCGGTGATCCCGGGTCCCTGGGGAGCCTGGGCTCCGCCCTTGATGACGCCCAGCGGAACATGGGCGGCGACGTCCGGGTCGCCGTCCTCCGCGTGGGCGGTCCAGATCCGTCGGCCGCGGATGCCGCGGATGCTGCGGCAGGTCCGCCGGGCGCGGCCATGAACACACCCATCGCATCGTCGCCCGCGCGAGCGGATCCGGCCTCCCTGATCGGGGGGTACCGGGTCTGGCGAGAGGCGCTCGAACGGCTCACGATGCGAGCAGACCTCATCAGCGTCGCCGCGGTGGCGGAGGTTACCGAGGACGTGGGCACCGCCCTCGCCGTCGCCTGCGACCTGCGTATCTTCGCCGCCGACGCAGGGTTGAACCCCGTCTGGGCGCGCTGCGGCCTGCTGCCCGCGGCGGGTGCGCTGACTCGGCTGGCCGAGCTCGTCGGCTGGTCCCGTGCCTTCGATCTGTGCCTGACCGGGGGGCAGCCGCTCGGTGCGGCCGAGGCGGCCCGTCTCGGGCTGGCCCAGCGGCTGGTACCTCGCCTGCGCCTGGACGACGAGGTCGACTCGGTGGTCGCGGGCCTGCTCGCCGCATCCCGCGCCGTCACCGCCGAGGTCAAGGCGCTCCTGCGCGGCGCCCGGCCGGCCGGGCGATCCGCGGTCTCGACCCGGGCCATGGCCGGTGCCGACCATCGCGATCTTCCTGACGCCGAGGGTGAGGCGTGGGCGCGTACGCTGTTCGATCTGCTGGACGCCTCCCGGGGCATCGCCGCGGGCTGATCCGGCTTGGGGGACCGCTCCCCATTGCGGGCCGCGCCCCGACCGAGGCGGCCTGAGGTTCTCTGTCCGCGAGTGTGGTCCGTTCGCGAGTGTCGTCTGTCCGCGAGTGTCGTCCGTTCGCGGCTGCGCCGGCCGAGCCCGGCACCGTCTCAGCCTGCCGCTGGCCGGCGGGAATGACTGCGATCCACCCACGCTTACACGCTTACAGTGCAAGCGACGGCTGTGGGAGGCGCGTTGAGGCCAGGTTCTGACGGTGGGGCTTTCGTGCGATCCGTCACCCGGGACCGCGCGGCGGCGAGGACCTCGCTGCGGCCGGGGACGCTGCGCCGCATCGCGACCTTCGCGCGGCCCTGGCGGGGCTATCTGGTCTGGTTCCTCCTCCTCATCGCGGTCAGCGCCGCGCTGGGCGCGGTCGTCCCGCTGATCCTCAAAGAGATCATCGACGGCGGCATCCAGCATCACCGGGTGGGCTACGTCGAGGTCCTGGCGGCGGTCGTCGCCGCGCTGGCCCTCCTCGACGCCGGGCTGTCTCTCGCCCAGCGCTGGTTCTCGGCTCGCATCGGCGAAGGCCTGATCTACGAGATGCGCAGTCAGATCTTCCGGCACGTGCAACGCCAACCGTTGGCGTTCTTCACCCGTACCCAGACCGGGGCGCTCGTCAGCCGGTTGAACAACGACGTGCTCGGCGCCCAGTCGGCGTTCACCAACACGCTCTCCTCAGTGCTGTCGAATGTGCTTTCGGCCGGGTTCGTGCTCGCCGCGATGCTCGTACTGTCATGGCAGATCACTGTTGTGTCGCTGGTGTTACTACCGGTTTTCATCTTTCCCGCTCGCGCGTTCGCGCCGCGGCTCGCCCGGCTGACCCGAGAACGTTACGGGCTGAACGCGGACATGAACAACACCATGACCGAGCGATTCAACGTGTCGGGCGCGATGCTGGCCCAGCTCTACGGGTCCCCGGAACGTGAGGAGGTCAACTTCCGCGGCCGTGCCCAGCGGGTACGAGACATCGGGGTCACCCAGGCCATGTACGGCCGAATATTTTTCGTCTCGCTCAGCCTCGTCGCGTCGCTGGCGACCGCGATCGTCTATGGCGTCGGCGGCCGTCTCGCGGCCCGGGGAGATCTCGAGGTCGGCACCCTGGTCGCGCTCACCGCGTATCTTGGCCGGCTCTACGGGCCACTCACCCAGTTGTCGAACGTGCATGTCGACGTCATGACCGCACTCGTGTCGTTCGAGCGCGTCTTCGAGGTTCTCGACCTCGAACCGGCGATCGTCGACCGGCCCGATGCCGTCGATCTGCCCGCGGGCGCGGCGGCCGTCGAGTTCGATCACGTCGGATTCCGATACCCCGCCGCGGACGAGGTTTCCCTGGCCTCGCTGGAATCCGTCGCGGTCCTCGACACCAGGATCCCGGCGCCGGTGCTGCACGACATCACCTTCCGGGCGGATCCCGGTCAGATGATCGCGCTGGTCGGACCGTCCGGTGCCGGTAAGACGACGATCAGTCAACTGATCCCGCGGATGTACGACGTCCGGTCCGGCGTGGTCCGGATCGGTGGGCACGACGTGCGTGACCTGAGCCTGCAGTCGCTGCGCTCCGCGGTCGGCGTGGTCACCCAGGACGCCCACCTGTTCCACGACACGATTCGGGCCAACCTGACCTTCGCCCGGGCGGACGCCACCGACGGCCAGATGTGGTCCGCGCTGGACGCCGCCCGGATCGGGGAGCTGGTGCGCGCGCTGCCGGACGGGCTGGACACCGTGGTCGGCGACCGCGGGCACCGGCTGTCCGGCGGGGAAAAGCAGCGGCTGGCGATCGCCCGGCTGCTGCTGCGCGCGCCGGGCATCGTCGTGCTGGACGAGGCGACCGCGCATCTCGACAGCGAGTCCGAGGCCGCGGTGCAGCTGGCGCTGAGCGCCGCGTTGGCCGGCCGCACGTCGCTGGTGATCGCGCACCGGCTGTCCACCGTGCGGGAAGCCGACTGCATCCTCGTCGTCGACGGCGGCCGCATCGTGCAGAGCGGTACCCACGACGAGCTGCTGGCGCGCGGCGGCCTGTACGCCGAGCTGTACCGGACCCAGTTCCGCCCTGCCGCAGAGCTGACGTTGCCCGCAGAGCCGATGTTGCCCGCAGAGCCCGCGGAGCCCGTCGAGCCCGCAGAACCCGCAGAACCCGCAGAACCCGTCGAGCCCGCAGCCGACTCTGCGGCCGCGGTCCACGCCTGAGCCGATCCGGGCCCGCGCGCGTCGGCGGACGCGGTCGCCGCCGTTCGGGGGAGGCGTCGGGGTAGCCCGTTCGGTCAGGTACCGGGTTCCACCGAACGTGGTAGTGCCGAGGCGAGCGCGGTGGACTGCGCGGGCGCCGGCCCGGGCAGCGGATCCGCGGCCGCGGGCCCGGGTTCGGGTCCGGTGGTGACCTCGACCACGGCGATGTCGATGTCACCGGACGGCTGACGGTGAATAGCGGGATTTCGATTCATGCCCGACTCCGGGGGTGCTCGACCGTGTCATACCGACTTCCGCGTCCGGGTGGAGCGGCTCCCAGGAACGTCGGCACCCTTGCCGTCTTTCCCGTATCACGCGCGCCGACGGACGGGGTGGCGCGGGGGACGAGACGGACGGTACGCCGCCGGGCGACCACGCGCAGCATGTACCTGATCGACCTGATCTGACTACTGCGAGGCGCGCGACGCGCGTCTCTCGGCGGCCCCCGTGTGCAATGACCGACGATCAGTACTTAGGCTTTGTCTGTGCCACGTAGAGCCAAGATTGTTTGTACCCTCGGCCCGGCCACCAGCTCGCCAGAGAAGGTCCGGGCCCTCGTCGACGCGGGAATGGATATTGCCCGCCTAAACTTCTCCCACGGAACGCACGAACAGCACGCAGTCACCTACGCGCGGGTGCGGGAGGCGGCCGAGGCCGCCGAGCGCAACGTCGGCATCCTCGCCGACCTGCAGGGCCCGAAGATCCGCCTCGGCACCTTCGCCGACGGCGGCGTCACCCTGCTGCCCGGTCAGCGCTTCACCGTCACCATCCGGGATGTGCCCGGAGACCAGCACCAGGTCGGCACCACCTACTCCGGCCTGCCTGCCGACGTCTCGGCCGGGGACCGCATCCTGGTGGACGACGGCCGCCTCGTCCTGCAGATCGACGGCGTCACCGACACCGACGTCCACACCACCGTCGTCATCGGCGGTCCGGTCAGTGACCACAAGGGGATGAACATCCCCGGGGCCGCGCTCACCGTGCCCGCGCTGAGCGAGAAGGACGCCGACGACCTGCGCTACGCCCTCGAACTCGGGGTTGACATGATCGCGCTGTCCTTCGTGCGCAGCGCCGCCGACGTCAAGGCGGTGCATGCGATCATGGATGAGGTCGGCACCCGCCTCCCGGTCCACGCCAAGATCGAGAAGCCGCAGGCGGTCGCCGCCCTCGACGGCATCATCGAGGCGTTCGACGGTCTGATGATCGCCCGCGGCGACCTCGGCGTCGAGCTGCCCCTCGAGGACGTGCCGCTCGTGCAGAAGCGGGCCGTCAGCAAGGCCCGGGAGCGGGCGAAGCCCGTGATCGTCGCCACCCAGGTGCTCGAGTCCATGGTCAGCGCGCCGAGGCCGACCCGCGCCGAGGCCAGCGACTGCGCGAACGCGGTCCTCGACGGTGCCGACGCGATCATGCTCTCGGCCGAGACGAGTGTCGGGGCCTACCCGATCGAGTCGGTGTCCACCATGGCGCGGATCATCGAGACCGCCGAAGCCGACCTTGGGCGGATCCCGCCGCTGCGCACCGAGCCACGGACCCTCGGCGGGGCGATCGCCCAGGCGGCCGCCTCGGTCGGGCACGCCGTCGGCGCCCGCTACCTCGTCGCCCACACCCTCAGCGGCGACACGGCCCGGCGGCTCGCCCGGTACCGCAGCGAGGTCCCGGTGCTGGCCTTCACACCCATCCCCGCCGTGCGCAACCAGATGGCGCTGTTCTGGGGCGTGGAGACCTTCCTCGTGCCGTTCGCGGAGAACACCGACGAGATGGTCCGCCAGGTCGACTCCGCCCTGCTCCAGATCGGCCGCTGCCGACCCGGTGAGCTCGTCGTCGTCGTCGCCGGCACCCCGCCCGGTGTGGCCGGAATGACCAACATGATGCGGGTCCACCGCATCGGCGAGGCGGTCTGACGGCCGCACCGTGCCGTGGCGGCGACGCGACGTCGTGTCATGTGGTGTCGTCTCGTTCTTCACCTGACGTCACGTGTCCTGACGTGATGTGACGTGACCTGACGCCTGACCGGCGGGCGGTTGCCGCGGGGCCCCACCCGCGCCGACCGACGGTCGGGCGCCCGCTGCCTCGAGCGGACGCCGACCTCCAGACCACCGTGGATGCCTCGCCCGGATGCGGTGGCGGGCCCGGCGTCCGCACCCACCCTGCCCCCACGGCGACGGAGTCGAGAACGCGTCCGCGGTCCTTGGACCTCCCACGCGTAACCGGATGGAGTCCCGCGCGGGTGGCCAGTCGCTTCCGTCGCGGGCGACGAACCCGCTGTGCAGCGATCCGCCGTGCCCGGCCGACGGGCGCCTGACGGCTGTCATGATGATGCCGGTCGCGTCTGAACCCGCCGACCGGGATCGTGGCGGATCCCGCCGAGGCCGGTCCGGATCGGATCGGGCGGCAGCCTGTCGGGCAGGGCGCATGGTCAGGGAGTGGTTGCATGGTCGAGCAGGTGAGCGGGCCGGACGAGCAGGCATCCGCGGGCACGCCGGCGGCCGACTCCGGCCCGCTTGACTCCGGCCCGCCCGACCAGGAGCCGCAGTCCCAGCCCGCCGGCCAGTCTCCGTCCGCGGGCCAGTCTCCGTCCGCCGGGCAGCCGCGGTCTGATGGTCAGTCTCCGTCCGCTGGCCAGCCGCGGTCCCGTGGCCAGTCTCGGTCGGCCGCAGCCACCGACCAGCCGAGCGCCGGCACCTCGGCTTCCTCGAATTCCCGCACCCCGCCGCCTCGTGCCGCGCCCGCCGGCCGAGCCGTCTCCGGACCACCCGCC
>NZ_JAMQQF010000313.1 GCF_023716945.1 Frankia sp. AiPs1
GCCGGGGACGGCGCTGTGACCGGCGTCGTGGCCGACGCCGGGGACGGCGCGGCGGCCGGTGGACGGGACGGCGATCCCAGGGCCGGCGTCCCCGAGCCGGCGAGCGTGGGCGCGTGCGTCTCCGGTGGGCCGCCCACGCAGCTTGATCTGCCCTTCTCCTGAGGTTGGGTTCGAGTCGGAAAAGGCCGTTACGCGCAAACAGGTCCCGACTCTCGGACAACATTCGGCGTCATGCCGTTTGTGCACTTATTTGTGCTTATCGTAAAACGGGTGCTACGATTCCCTTCGTCTTCTACAGGTCGGGGAAGGGGACGCTCGTGACAGTGGACGTGTCGGCCCCCAGTCGCGTGCAGATAGTCCTGCCGCGGGCGATCGCCCGGCTGCGCGCTTCATCGGGAGCCCATCTCACATTCGGTGGAATGGTCACACCACATTCCGGTCGTTTGACCGTCACCAACGTGGACGGACCCGCACCGAGCGGACTGCTCGGTCACTCCGTTCCGCCTGGGACGGGAATCGGCGGGCAGGTGGTCCGGCATTGCCGCCCGGTCGTCATCAACGACCCGGCGGCAGCGAGAAGAGTTCTTCGCTCCACTGCTCCGACGATCGAGAGCAGTGAGCTGGGAGCGATTCTCGCGGTGCCGGTCTGCATGGACAGCGTGGTCGTCGCCGTGCTGTATGGAGCCATGCGGACCGAGGCGCCGTTCACCGAGGCCGCGATTCACGC
Organism: Frankia sp. AiPs1; assembly: GCF_023716945.1. Lineage (GTDB taxonomy): Bacteria > Actinomycetota > Actinomycetes > Frankiales > Frankiaceae > Frankia. The sequence goes on from NZ_JAMQQF010000313.1 coordinate 728, forward strand.
GGCCATCGCCACGGCTCGACTGATGGAACGCGAGCTGGGCGCAGTCGCAGCGCGTACGGAGCCGCTGTCGACGGCGATGCCACCAGGGCATCGTGCGCCGGCTACCAGAGCGGTAGGCGCAGTGCCGCTGCCGCGTTCGCCCGGCCAGCCACAGGAGAGTCTACGGCTGGCCTACCGGGAGCTTCAGGAGGTCACCGAACATGTGGCCGACCCGTTGCTGCGTGGCCGGATCGGGGGCGTATCGGAGCTGCTGCGCGGACTGCTGGACCAGGAGGCGAAGGTCGGCGGCCGGTTGGCGCTGACCCCGCGTGAACTCGAAGTGTTGGCGCAGGTCGCACTCGGCCTGTCCAACGTCGAGACCGCGCGGCGCCTCACCGTCTCACCGGAGACGGTGAAGGCATATCTGCGCAGCATCATGCGCAAGCTCGGGGTCCGTAACCGGACCGCGGCGGTGCACGCCGCTCGCCAGCTGGGCATGCTTCCCTGACCCGGCGGCGGCTCCCGGGCTTCGTCCGGGAGATCCGCCGGTCAGGCGACGCCGCCTTCGGATACGGCGCGCGACCTGCACCAAAATGCAATGCAATGCTGCGAGTCTGACTGGCTCCCAGGCTGAACGCCTCATCCCGCACCGGCGGATCCGGGATCCACCGGATCCGCCGGCGCGGGATGGGTCGACGGTCGGACGCGCCGGCAACGGAGCGGACGGCGTTGCACCGTCGGCCACACCAGTGCTCTTTCGGCCGACGGCGTCGGGGGTTTCTCCCGGGCCGGTCGGCTCCACTCGGTCAGTCATGATGGCAGGCCCGGCGGACCGGGCCGAACGGCACGAGCCGGCGATCGTTCGGCCTGCGCCGGGTCGGCCCGGTCGGGTCGGCCCGCGTCGCCGTCTGTCCGGCCGCCCCGAAATCGCCGGCGGCGCCGTGAGGTCCCGCGGACCTGACGTCGACGGGCCGATCGGCACCGCGGAGCTGTCCCACTCTCCTGCTCGAACCCGCGGCCTGGACTGGCCTCGGTGGTCTGGCGTGGTGTGGCGTGGTGTGGAGGTGGTCTGGCGTGGTGCGGACGCATCAACCCGGCGCGGGATCGCCGCCACCTGCGCGGCCTGAAGGTGCCCGAGCGGGCGGTAACCGACCGACCATGGTCATTGCCGTTCCTGTGTGGCCGCCGGTCGTCGAACCGGGAGGTCCACGGGGGATTCCACCCGGGGCGGCCGGGCCTGCCGGTGTCGGGGACCCGCCGGCGGTGGCTTGACCGTCCGTCGGTCTCGTTGAAGTGGCCGGCCGGAATCCGTAGCGTCGGCGTCCGTGCGCGACGTTTCCCGCGGGCATGCGCGAGGCCGGTGCGGCCCGCTCCGCCGCACCGGCCCCGCTTCGTCCACTCCGCCGCACCGACCAGGGAGATGCGGCGAAATGGACGGCCTGTCGTCAGCCGATCATGGCGATGGTCATCGGCTGACGAGTCCCAAGGAGGCCTTGAAGCGCTCGGCGTAGATGTCCGCCTGGCGCTGCCCGGACAGTTCCTGGATGGACTTCATGATCTGCTCGGTCGCCGCCCGCTGCGCCAGCCCGGTGCGTTCGCCCGTCATGCGCGGGAAGTTCAGTGGTGTGCCGAACCGGACCTCGACCCGTCCGGCGCGTGGCAGCCGCCGGTCCATGGGCAGGACCTGGAAGGTGCCGACCAGCCCCACCGGGATGACGGGCACCCCGGTCTGCAGCGCCAGCCGCGCCACGCCGTGCTTGCCGCGGTACAGCCGACCGTCCGGTGACCGGGTCCCCTCCGGAAAGATCCCCAGCAGGTCGCCCCGGCTCAGCACACCCGCGCCGGCCTGCAGCGCCGCGGTCGCCTTCCGACGGTTGCCGCGGTCCACGGCGATCTGACCGGTCGCGGCGACGAACATCTTTCCGGCCATGCCCTTCAGGCCCGGCGTGGTGAAGTACTCGCTCTTCGCCAGGAAGGTGATCCGCCGGTTGGACGCGATCGCGAGGAACGCGGCGTCAAGCACCGAAAGATGGTTGCCGGCGATAATGGCAGGACCATCGGTCGGAATGTTCTCGAGACCTTCGACCAGTGGATGCCAGAAGGATTGGCATATCGGAGTCAGTACTTTCTTCATGCAGGCGTAGGAGATTCTCGACCAGGCGTCGACGCGATGCGTCACCGGAGCCGCGATCGTGCTGCCCCGCTGGGCGGGCACGAGTTGCTGAACCGCGGTGTCGATCTGTCGAACCATGGTCTGAGCCTGAGGCATTGCCGTACCACCTTCGAGATTGGCCCCCCGGCATTCCCTCCCGTCAGTGGTACGCCGCTGGAGCCGATCCCCCTCACCCGATCCGCTCGACCACAGATCTGGATTCCGGGTACTGAATGCCACCCCGTCGACGACCACACCTTTCCCTACCCCCGAACGGGGGTATTTCGGAATCGACGACCTCCCGGAGGTCTAGTTTTGAGGTAGCGACCCGGGAAGTCCTCGCCGTACTGCACGTCCGGCCACGCGGTCGTCTCGGCGCCGTCGTGCGATCACCGGGCTGCCGGGAGATCCACCGTTGCGGGGGATCCTCGAAGGGAGCGTCATGCCGTCGTTCGCCGATTCGGCGCAGCAACGCGAATCCCGAACTGATCGGGTGGCGTATGCCGCGCTGCCACGCGGACGCGATGAGGAAGATGAATGGGTGGGTCATCTACCTGCGGAAACAGGAAGCGGTGGCGCTGGCCCACCGCGTGTCTCGCGCCGGGTCATGGCCTCGATGGCCTCCATGGCCGGCGTTCCCGCACCTCCGCGCTCCCTGTTCACGGTCGCGGCGGACGCGGCCGTGCTGCACCGTGGCCGGCTACTCGCGGCCGCCTGCCTGCTCGTGGTGGTCCTGCTGCCGTGGAACGCCGGGATCTATCATCAGCTTGCCACCGGCGGCTTCTACGCGCCGGGGGACAACTCGACCCAGGCCGAGCAGCTCCTCGACGCGGAGTTTCCCGACGCGCCCCCCAACATCGCCGTCATGCTCACCTCCGACGCCGGGATCGACGGTCCGACGCCCGTCCACCTCGGCCGCGAGCTGACCAGGCAGCTCGCGGCGGAGAACGGGGTCACCTCCGTCCTGTCGTACTGGCCGAACGGCGCCGAAGCGGGCGCACCGCTGCTGCGCGCGAAGGACGGCCGCTCGGCGCTCATCGTGTTCCGGCTCACCGGATCCGAAGATCACATCCAGGATCGCCTGAGCGTGCTGCACGACCGGTACTCCCACGTGGGGCCGGGCGTACAGGTCCGGTTCGGGGGCGCCCCGGCGGTCATGCGAGACGTCACCGAACGCAGCCGGGTCGACCTCGAACGCGGCGAGACGACGGCCGCCCCGCTGGTTTTCCTGGTTCTGCTCTACGCCTTCGGGACGGTGGCGGCCGCCCTGCTGCCGGTGTTGGTCGGCGTGGTGTCCGTGGTGACGAGTCTGGCGCTGTTGCGGCTGGCGGCGACGCTCACCGACGTCTCCGTCTTCTCGGTGAACCTGACCACCGCGCTGGGCTTCGGCCTTGCGGTTGACTACAGCCTGTTCATCCTCCGACGGTTCCGGGAGGAGCAGGACCGCGGGCTGTTCCCGGGCGCGGCGCTGCGCCGCACGCTGGAGACGGCCGGGCGCACGGTGTTCTTCTCCGGCGTGACCGTGGCGCTGTCGCTGACCGCGGCCCTCGTCTTCCCGCTCTACTACCTGCGCTCGTTCGCCTTCGCCGGCATCATCGTCGTCGTGACCTCGGAGGTCGCGGCGCTGCTCGTGCTGCCCGCGGCGCTGATGGTCATGGGGGACCGCCTCGATCGTGGGGACATCCGCGCGGCGTTGTCCCGGCGGCGTGGCACCGACGGGCGCCGACCTGTCGGCACCCGCCGCGCGGGTGGCCACCGCTCGCGGGAGGTCACCGCCGCCGGCCGCGGCTGGACGGCGCTGGCCCGCCGGGTCATGCGCAAGCCACTGCTGTACGGCGGCGCGGCCGTCGCCATCCTGCTGATCTGTGCCTCGCCGTTGCGCCACCTCAATCTGGCCCTGGCCGACGACACGGTGCTGCCGGCCACCGCGGAATCGCATGTGGTGAACGACGCGATGCGTGACGACTTCATCGTCTGTCTGCCCTGCCAGATCCCCATCGTCGTGCCGGGGGTGGACGCGCGGGACCCGGTCAACGCCGCCAGGCTGACCGATTACGCGACTCGGCTGTCCGCGCTTCCGGGTATTGCTCGCATCGACACCGTGACCGGCAGCTTCATGCAGGGAAAACGGGTCGGTGAGGTGCCCAAGGCGCCGACGGGCTATGTGGGCATCCATGGTGGCGCCTGGCTGTCGGTGTGGCAGGGCGACACTTCTCCGCTGTCCGAGGAGGCAAAAGGCCTGGTCCGGGAGCTGAAGGCGACCCCGGCCCCCTTCGATGTCCTCATGGGCGGTCTTGCGCCCCATTTCCTGGACACCTCGCGCACCATCCTGCATCGTCTTCCGATCGCCTTCGCGATTGTGATGACCGCCACCTTCATCCTGCTGTTCCTGTTCACCGGCAGCGTGCTACTGCCACTCAAGGCGATGTTCCTGAACTCGCTCAACCTCGCCGCGACGATCGGCCTGCTCGTCTTCGTCTTCCAGGACGGTCACCTGCGCGGCCTGACCGGCGACTTCCAGGTCTCCGGAACGCTCGAGATGACGAGCCCGGTGCTCATGTTCTTCATCGCGTTCGGGCTGAGCATGGACTACGAGATCTTCCTGCTCGCCCGCATCCGCGAGGAATACCAGCGGACCGGCGACAACAAGGAATCCGTCGCCATCGGTCTGGGCGTGACCGGCCCGCTGATCACCAGTGTGGCGCTCGCCCTCGTGGTCGTCATGGTCGCGCTGTCCACCTCCCACATCAGCATGATCAAGCTCGTCGGGGTGGGCCTGACGGTCGCGATCACCCTCGACGTCACCGTCGTGCGGGCGATCCTCGTGCCGGCCTTCATGGCCCTCGCCGGCAAGTACAACTGGTGGGCGCCGGCGCCGCTGCGGCGCCTGCACGACCGCTTCGGTCTGCGCGAGGACTCCGGCGAGGCGGCTGTCGGCGCAGGTCCGGGCAGCGGCCCGCACCCGGTGCCGGGTCAGCCCGGACTGGCCGAGATGAACGTCGTGGCCACGCCGGCCGGCCCCGGGGGCGGGTACGGCGTGTTGGCCTATGGTCTGCCGGGCGCGGGCTCATCGGGGCCAACACTTCCGGGCGCAGGGCGGCGCGGGGCACCGGGGCGAGCCGGGACACCAGGTCGGGGTGGGACGCCAGGCCGGGGCGGGGCACAACTGCCCGTCGGCGCGAGCGATCGGCCGACTGGTCGCGCCGGTCCGGCCGGTCCCGAGGACGACGATCGTCGGCTCCCGGCGGTGCCGTCGTATGCGGCCTACGTGACCAACGGCGGCTCGACCACGGGCGGACAGTCCGACCCGGGGGTCAGGATGACCACGAAGATCACGTATCAGCGTGGGCGGGCCGAGGCCGCCGGATGGGACAGACCCGCGACCGCCCAGACGCCGACCTGGCACTACTTCCTGCGCAACCGCTGGCGGGGGGACGGCTCCGCGCCGCCCGTCGTGACCGGGACACGCGGCTTCGTCATCGACGGCATCCAGGTGGACGACCCCGCGGTCCTCGACACGGACGCGCACCGCTGACGCACGGGCAGCCCGAAGGCGGCCCGATGGGGAATTTTCGGCCGCCGCGCCCCCGCGCGCCGTCGACCAGATTGCCGGTGGTGTCCGGGTAGATCCGGGGGCAGTGCGGCGGGCCGGTCGGGGGTCGGCCGGCAGACCACGTGGCCTGGCTCGAACCGGCCGGCGCTTCGATACACAGGGTGATGCCCCGACTGTCGTAGCGTGCCCGCTGACCCGGCCACGTGAACACGGAGGACGCCATGCCCACCGCCGATCCGCCCCGCCGCCCGCGCCACCCGGCCCCTCCATCCCGGCGCAGGATCCTCGGCCTGGCCGGTGCGGGCGTCGGGGGGTGGGCGGTCGTGGGATTCGCGGCCGCGCCGGT
>NZ_JAMQQF010000314.1 GCF_023716945.1 Frankia sp. AiPs1
GTTGGGCACCCCCCGGCGCGGGCCGGCGGACCGGGTCGCATCCGTGACCCCACCGCCGCCCGCGCCGGGCAGGGACGGTTCGCCACCCGCGGCGCGCACGGTCCCGATAGCGTGGCGGACCGCAGCCGTGCCGTGGATGCAGCCGTGCCGAGGATGCAGCCGTGCCTGAGCAAGGAGCGCGCCATGCCCGTCGGGGACCGCCGCATCGTCGACCTGTCCCATCCCATCGTCGACGGCATGGTGACCTACCCGGGCCTGCCCGGTCCGCGGATCTCCACCTGGACCAGCAGGGCCGCCTCGGGGGAGCGGCTCGCACCCGGGGTGTCGTTCCACATCGCCGCCGTGGACCTCGTCGCGAACACCGGGACCTACCTCGACGCCCCGTTCCACTTCCACGCCGACGGCCCGGACGTCGCGGCGCTCGACCTGGCCCGGCTGGTCGACGTGCCGGCCGTGGTGGTCCGGGCGGGTGGGGCACGCGCCGTGGGCGCCGAGCGGCTGCCCGCCGCCGCCGACCTCGCCGGGCAGGCCGTGCTCATCCACACCGGTCATTCCCGGCACTGGGGGAGCGAGGCGTACTTCGGCCCGGCGCCGCACCTGACCCGCTCGGCCGTCGAGGCCCTCGTCGCCGCCGGAGTGCTGCTGGTCGGCATCGACTCGCTGAACATCGACGACGTCGACGACCTGGCCCGTCCCGCCCACCAGGGTCTGCTCGGCGCCGGCATCCCGATCGTCGAGCACCTCACGGCCCTGGCCGAGCTGCCCGACGGCGAGCCGGTCCGCCTCACCGTGCTGCCCGCGCCCGTGCGCGGCATGGGCACCTTCCCCGTCCGCGCCGTCGCCGTCGTGGCCTGACCGCGCTGGGAGCCCGTGCTCTTGTAGGCCCGGCGGCGTTGCACCCGGCCGTGGCAGCCACCTCGCCGACACGCCAGGTGGCAGTGGTCAGTCCCCGGCGGTCAGTCCCCGGCCGGCAGCCAGGTGGCGGTGGTCAGGGTGCGCGTGGAGGGGCCGTCGGGGTCGTTGTCGGGTCGGTTGCCGCGGGTGACGGATCGTTCGGCGATGCGCCAGCCCTGCGGGGTGCGGACCAGGGTGTCCTGGTAGTCGCCCGACCCGGCGGTGCCGTCGCCGCGGATGACGAAGTACTTCGCCCATACCCGCAGTGTGTCGTCGTCGACGCGGTGGACGGCGATGTCGGTGGTGTGGTGGGGGAACATCACCCGTCCGTACGGCAGGCCGCGCACGGCCTCGGCCAGCGGCACCCCGCCCATCACCGCGTCGTCGGTGTACGCCGTCGGCGCGGCGCCGAGCGCGATGTTGTCGAACAGGTGCGGATGCTTGGCGAGCAGGCTGGCGACCTCGGCGTAGGTGGCGGCGTCGACCGGGGCGATCCTCACGCCCATGGTGTCTGCCCGTCGGCGACGACGGCGGGGCCGCCGTGGCGCGGGTGGACGGTCCGCCGGGCGACGCGCCAGCCGGCGGGCGTTTCGGTGAGGACGTCGACGGCGTCGGCGCTCGCGACGCTGCCGTCGCCGGCGATCGTCACCAGCCGGCTCCACGCGGCCAGGCCGGCGGGAAGCTGCTTGACCTCCGTGTTGACGGTGTGGTGCGAGGGGGATGGCGCACGGTCGGGGGTCGGCGGGTCGACGAACACCTGCGCCAGCAGTTGCGCGTCAGCGTTGTCGACCGCATGGCCGTAGAGCGCGAGGACCTGCAGCACCGCCGCGGTCTGCTCGCCGGTGGCGTCGGGCAGCGCGGCGAACGCGGCGTACGTCCGCGGCAGGCGGTGCTGCTCCACCCGCACGTCGGCGCTGTCGCGCACCCCGCCGGGCGGGTGGCCGCCGGGTCGCAGATGCCCTGCGATGTGGTCCGTCGTCATGACCTGGACGCTAGTTCACCAGGCGACACGGCGTACCCGGTAACCAGGAACGGCCGGGGCACCAGGAACGGCCGGGGCATCAGGAACGGCCGGGGCATCAGGAACGGCGGGGAGCCAGGCAGCCACTGAAACCGGCGTGTAGGGGCGGTGATACCGGCGTTGTCTAGCGTCCTGTCCACTGCGCCCGCCCCTCGGGGCTGCGACGCTCCTGCAACCGCACCGCCCTGAACGCATCCCGTGGAAGGAAAGCGTGTGACAGCAATGCCCGCGGTCCAGGCCGATGGCCTGGTCAAGAAATTCGGCGACGTTCGCGCCGTCGACCAGATCGATCTCGAGGTGCGCCAAGGCGAGATCTTCGGGGTGCTCGGGCCCAACGGCGCCGGCAAGACGACGATGCTGAAGATGCTGGCCACGCTGCTGACGATCGACGGCGGCCGGGCCGAGATCTTCGGGGTCGACGTCGCCGCCGAGCCGCACCGGGTCCGCCAGCTCATCGGCGTGACCGGCCAGTACGCCTCCGTGGACGAGGACCTCACCGCCGCCGAGAACCTGTGGCTGTTCGGTCGGCTCCAGGGTCTGCGCTCGGCGGACGCGCGTGCCACCGCGCGCCGGCTGCTGGCGCAGTTCGGTCTTGGGGAGGCCGCCGAGCGGCGGATCTCGGCGTTCTCCGGCGGGATGCGCCGCCGCCTCGACCTCGCCGCCTCCCTCATCACCCGACCGCCGCTGATCTTCCTGGACGAGCCGACGACCGGCCTGGACCCGCGCACCCGCGGCCAGATGTGGGACACCATCCGCGAGCTCGTCGACGACGGCTGCACTGTCCTGCTCACCACCCAGTACCTGGACGAAGCCGACCAGCTCGCCGACCGGGTCTGCGTGATCGACCAGGGCCGCAAGGTCGCCGAGGGCACGCCGGACGAGCTCAAGACCCAGGTCGGCGACTCGACCCTGCAACTTCAGCTCGCCCCCGGGGCCGACCAGGCGCGCGCCCGCGCGGTGGTGCGCCGCGTGCTCGGCGAGGAGCCGGTCACCACCCCCGAGTCCGGCCGGCTCAACGTTCCACTCGACGTCGCCGACCGGGCCGCCGACGTGCTGATCGCGCTGCGCGAGGCCGGCGTCGGCATCGCCTCGGTCAGCGTCGCCAAGCCGACCCTCGACGAGGTCTTCTTCGCCCTCACCGGCCACGGCACCGCGGCCGACCCCGGTGCCGGCGGCCCGGCCGGAGCCGTCCCCGGCCAGGACACGCCCAGCCTCGACCACACCACCACGGAGATGGCCCGATGACCACCGTCCTCGACGACCCGACCGCCGCGCGCCCGCGCCCGGCCCCGGCCACCGACCCGGCCGCCGCCGTCGCCCGCACCCGGGCCCGCGTCGGGGTGGGAGACACCCTCACCCAGATCCTCGCGATGGCGTGGCGGGCGTTGAAGAAGATGCGCCGCAACCCGGAACAGTTCTTCGACGTGGCGCTGCAGCCGCTGCTGTTCACCGCGATGTTCGCCTACGTGTTCGGCGGGGCGATCTCCGGCGACGTCCACAGCTACCTGCCGCTGCTGATCCCCGGCATCGTCGCCCAGACGGTGCTCACCACCTGCATGGCCACCGGGACGCAGCTGCGGGAGGACATGGACAAGGGGGTTTTCGACCGGTTCCGGTCGCTGCCGATGTCCCGGCTCGCACCCCTGGCCGGCCCGATGGTCGCCGACCTGCTCCGGTACCTGATCGCGGCGAGCCTGACCTACGTGATGGGCCTGATCCTCGGCTACCGACCCGGCGGCGGGGTGCTCGGCGTGCTCGGCGCGATCCTGCTGGCGGTCCTCACCGGCTGGGCGATCGCGTGGGCGTTCACCTGGATCGGCACGGTCGCCCGCAGCGCCCGCGGCGTGCAGGGCATCTCGATGATGATCCTTTTCCCGCTGACCTTCCTGTCCAACGCGTTCGTGCCGTCGAAGACGATGCCGGGCTGGCTGGAGACCTTCACCAAGGTCAACCCGGTGTCACATCTCGTCTCCGCCACCCGGGACCTCGCCAACAACGGCGTGATCACCGGGCAGGTGGGCTGGACGCTGCTGACCGGGTTCGTCGTGGTCGTGATCTTCATGCCGCTGTCGGTCGCCAGCTACAAGCGCCACCTGTGACCCGTGGCCCGGCGGTATGCCGTCGAGCCGTCCGGCCAGCCGCTCAACGAGGACGCGCGCCTCGTCGAGCAGCTGCGCCGGGCGGCGATCGTCGTCGCCCGCCCGGGCCGCCGGCAGCGCCCCGGGCGACCGGCGCTCGGCAAGCGCCTCGACCCGCGCCCATCCCAGCGACGGGATCGTCGCCACGTAGGAGAACCGCTGCGCCAGCGCGAGCAGCTCCACCGCCTCCCGCGCCGTCGTCCTGGTCGGCTGCCCGTCGCGAAGGCCCCAGGCACCGAGCGCGAACAGCACCGTTCCGCACGCCGGATAGTCGATCGCGGGGTCACCGCGCCGCATGACGTCGACGCACCGGCGAAGACCGGAGCGGAACAGGCCGTCGCCGGTGGCGAGATCGTCGGCGGTGGTGGCGTGCCAGGTGAACGCGGCCAGGGCCACCGCGTCGCCGACGAGCGCCCAGGGCTCGACTCCGGTCGGTTCGACGCCGGGCCACCGCATCGTCCGCAGCCGCTGCGCCGCGTCCAGGTAGCGGCGCAGGCCGCCGGCGGCGTCGCCGCGGGCGAGATCGAGTTCCGCCCGACCGATCGCCGCCATCATCGCGCCGCTGTGCAGCGTGTCGCTGGGCGAGCCGATCAGGGTGAGGTACTGCTCGGCCGCGTCGAGCCGGCCATTGTTGATGGCATCGAGCGCCAGCAGCACCCGTAGCTGCGCGACATCGTCGTCGGCGCCGAGCCGCTCCAGGACCGGCAGGGCCGCCCGGGCATGGGATCGCGCGGCCGGCAGATCCCCGAGCTGCATCGTCAGTTCGGTGAGACGGGTGTGCATCAGGGCTGTCAGCCACGGCCCGTCCCGCGGCGCGACCAGTGCCAGCGCCCGCCTTGCCGCCGTGGCCGCGGCCTGTGCGTCGCCGGCGTTCTCCCGCTGATGGGCCAGCCACACCAGAGCGTGCAGGCGGGTGTGCCGGTCGGGATCGTCCGCCAGCCGCGCGAGCCGCGTGTCGACGTCCGTGGTCGACGCCGCCGGCGCGAGGGCGAGGAGCACCCGCGCCGCACCGTCCAGCGACGGATCGTCCGCCGCCGCCTCGAGGTCCAGCCGTGCCAACAGGCCGCGGATCGGCGGCGGGAGAACCCCGTCACTCATGAACATCGCGGTTCTCGCCACGGCGGTTGCGGCGGCCAGCGCCGCCGGGACCGAGCTGAGCGGCGGTGTCCAGCCGGACAGCACCGCGGTGACCGCGTCGTTCAGCGTCATCATCCGGAGGTGCTCGCCGCGGATCGTCCAGAACTGTTCGAGCACCGTCACCAGCCGCGCGACCGTTTCGGCGTCGTCGCCGGCCAGCGCGGTTCGCAGCTCGTCGGCGAGGTTCGTCTCCTCGGCCGCGATCGCGTCGATCGCCGCGAACTGCCGCTCGGTGGACAGCTCCGCACCGTGTCGGGTCGCGTGACCGACCGCCCAGTCCCGCTGGGCGCGGCGCGCCGACACCTGCTCGTCGGCCTCGGCCAGCCGCAGCCGGCCGAACTCCCGGACCGTCTCCAACATCCGATAGCGCACCCCGCCGGCCGACTCGCGCACGCTCAGCAACGACTGGTCGACGAGGTTCCGCACCGTCTCCACGGGATCGGAACCGTCAGCGGAGACGGCGAGGACCTCCTCCGCCGCGGTGAGGGTGAAACCGTCCGGGAAGAGCGCCAGCCGGCGCAGCGACCGCCGTTCCGGCTCCGCCAGCAGTTTCCACGACCAGTCGATCACCGCGAGCAGCGTGCGGTGGCGGTCCGGGGCGGACCGGTCGCCGCCGCGCAGCAGGGTGAAGCGGTCGGCCAGCCGCCGGTCGACGTCCTCCACCGACATCGCCCGGACCCGCGCCGCCGCCAGCTCGATCGCCAGCGGAAGCCCGTCGAGCCGGTCGACGATCCGGCCGATCACCTCCCGGTCGAGCCGGACGGTGGGGCGGGCGGCGGCGGCGCGCTGGCAGAACAGCTCGATCGCGTCGGCGCGGGCCAGTTCCCCGAGCAGGTAGACCCGTTCGGCGCTGATCGCCAGCGGGGCCCGGCTCGTCGTGAGCACCCGCAGGTCGGCGGTGGTCGTGACGAGGAAGGCGACCAGCTCGGCGACCTCGACGACGAGGTGCTCGCAGTTGTCCAGCAGCAGCAGGCCCGGCCCCCGGGCGAGCCGGGCGGCGATGCGGGCGCGCAGGTCGGCGCGCTGCGCCGGGGTCAGCACCCGGCGTTCCCCGATCGAGTCGCGGACGCCGAGCGCCGCACCGATCTCACCGAGCAGGTCCTCGGGCGCCGTCACCCCGACGAGATGGACGACATGCACCACCGGCAGCGTGCTGTCCCGGGCCAGCAGGTACGCCAGCCGGGTCTTGCCGAGGCCACCCGGCCCGACGATCGACACCACCCGGGACCGGTCCAGCAGGGCCCGCAGCCGGTCGACGTCGTGCTGGCGGCCGAGCAGGGCAGTGGCGTCGTAGCGGATCCCGTCGCGGACGGGCGGCCGGTCGAGGGCGAGCAGCTCGCGCTGGATGCGGGTGAGCGCCTGCCCGGGGCTGGTGCCCAACCGTTCCCGCAGGTCCCGGCGGTAGCCCTCGAAGCGGTGCAGGGCCGCCCCGGGCCCGCGCACCGCGGCCTCGCTGCGCAGCAGGTCGGCCAGCAGGTCCTCGTCGTCGGGCCGCTGTGCACTCGCCGCCGCCAGCAGCGGGAGCGCCTCGGCG
>NZ_JAMQQF010000315.1 GCF_023716945.1 Frankia sp. AiPs1
GGCCTGGCGCCGGCGGCAACGGCCGGCTTCGCGGTGGTGCTGGCCGGCGAGCGGCCGACCCCGCCCTACTGGGCAGCCCTCGGCGTCGGGCTCGCCGCGGTGCTGGCCTTCGCGGTGGTGCAGGGCGCGGGCCGGCCCCGGCTGGCCGACCTGCTGGTCCTCGCCGCGGTGGGACTCGTCGGCCTCGGTTACGCCACGGGCGGGGTGCTCGCGCGTCGCTTCGACGGCGCGGCGGTGATCTGCTGGGCGCTGCTGGCGGCGCTGCCGGTCACGGTGCCGGTGACCGCGATCGGCCTGGCCGTGCATCCACCGCGTCAGGCGACGGCCGGCGCCATCGCCGGACTGGGCTACGTCAGCGTCGTGAGCATGTTCCTCGGCTTCGTCGTCTGGTACCGGGGGCTCGCCCTCGGCGGGGTGGCGCGGGTCGGGCGGCTGCAACTCGCCCAGCCGGTGCTGACGCTGCTCTGGGCGGCACTGCTGCTCGGAGAGCCGCTGACGCCGGTCGGCGTCGGGACGGCGGTGGTCGTCATCGCCTCGGTCGTCCTCGGCCGCCGGGCCCCCGTACGCCCGAACCGGACCGACGGAGTTCCCCGCCGCGCATGAGCCAGGTCATCCGCATCGGCGCGGGATCGGACCGGGGGCAGCGCGCCGGGCCGCTGCGGCGCGCCCGCCGCACGGCCGGGGGGCGCCGCACGGGGCTCGATACCCACCGAGGGTGGGGGCACATTTGCCCCGCGAGCCGGCGGCCGATATGCAGGAAAGTTCCCCCACTGGCGATGCAACCCACGTGGAACCCGCGATTCGGCCGTCGCGGGGGCTTCTCGCCCGCATCCGCGCATCGCCAGGACCCGGGCACCATCGCGCGTCCGCAGGACGGATCGGCATCACCCCGTCCCCCACACCGGTAAACCAGCTGGCCCGATGGCATCGACCGGGGCGGACGTCATTACCGGCCCATGAGCCGCATCACTGCGTCGCCTCGGCCGGTACGCCCACCACCCGCGGGCGGACCATTTCGACGGCCACCGCGCCGCGGAATTTACCCCGAATTGCGTAGCGCCGATCCCCGGCGGCAGGACACGCCGAATCCGCCTTTGTGCCGCCCTATATCTTGTGCTGCCCCCGGCCCAGCCACCGATATCGGCCGGGCACCGGCCCGACCACCACCCATGGGCCGGCGCAGGGGCTCGAAAGGGCCGGTCCGCCGCATCGGTCGGCGGCCATCATGCACGCCGGACAGGGCACCACGCTCGGACAAGGCACCACCCGCAGGCAAAGCAGCAGGCACAGACAAGGCAGCACGCGCAGACAAGGCGCCAGGCTCGAACTAGGCACAGATTTGGTGAGGAATGAGAAGAAGCCTGCGTTCATTCGTCGCGGCAAGTGCCGCGGTCGCCGGCCTGGTCGTCGGCATTACCGCGTGCGGCGGGGACGGCGGGGACATCCTGAGCCAGGCCCGAAACGGTGGGGCGGACCCGTGCGCGCCGACGCCGGGCGTCGACCGCGACACGATCGGCCTCGGCATGTTGTACTCGGGCTCGCCGTACGACGGCGACCCCAGCGCGCTGTTCCGGGCGGGGGTGGACGCCCGCCTCGGCGAGCAGAACGCCAAGGGCGGGATCTACGGCCGCCGGCTGTCCTACCGCATCGCCGACGACGAGGCGATCCCCGCGCTGAACGCCGTCGGCGGCCGCACCCTGGCGCAGCGCGACACGGCGCTCGGCATCCTCCAGTTCAGCGTGGCGGCCGCCGGATCGGCGAGGCAGCTGGAGTCCGCCGGCGTGCCCGTCGTCGACGGGCAGATCACCGATCCGTCGCTGGCGCCCCGCTCGAACGTGTTCAGCTACTCCCGCCCGGCGGTGCAGGAGCCCACCTCCAGCGGCTGGGGCGAGTTCCTCGCCAACCGGGGCGCGCACCGCGCGGTCACGGTCTCCCTGGAACTGTCCTCGGCCACCAGGGCGACGGCCGACGCCGCCCGCCGCAGCGTGCTCGCCGCCGGCCTGAGGGTCTCGGACAACCTGGAGGTGCCGAGCGGTCCCTTCGACGCCGACCGGTTCGCCGACGAGGTCCGGGACTCCGGCGCCGACAGCCTCATCGCCTTCGTCCCGGCGCCGAACTTCTACCAGATCGTCGCTGCGGTGCAGGACGCCGACCTCGACCTCAAGGCGATCCTGGGCAACCCGACCAGCTACGACCGCAGCCAGCTCCCCCGGGTCGGGCACTCCGCCGCGGGGGCGTACGCGTTCCTCGACTACACGCCGTTCGAACTCAAAACCCCGGCGCACCGGCGGTTCCTCGCCGCGATGGCCGCCTACGCCCCGCAGGCCGCCGCGCTGCCGGACGGCACCGCGCTGATCGGCTGGATCAGCGCGGACCTGCTGCTGCGCGGCATCACCACCGCCGGTGTCTGCCCGACCCGCGCCGGCGTGCTCGCCGGCCTGCGCCGCCAGACCCGCTTCGACGCCGACGGGCTGCTGCCGGCGCCGATCAACCTGAGCAGGGGCGTGGCCAACATCGCGCCCTGCTAC
The DNA here is from genome assembly GCF_023716945.1 of Frankia sp. AiPs1. Lineage (GTDB taxonomy): Bacteria > Actinomycetota > Actinomycetes > Frankiales > Frankiaceae > Frankia. The sequence goes on from NZ_JAMQQF010000315.1 coordinate 2,529, forward strand.
GACTACGTGCAGGTCACCCAGGACGGCAAGAGGTTCGTCCCGGTACCCGGCAAGCCGCGATGCGGACGAATCCTGCGAGCCAAATGACCGTGCCGGCCGGATGACCGTGCCGGCCGGATGACCCGCGGGCTGGCCCGCGCGGACCGGGTGTTCGCGCGGACCAGCCCGCGCGAACGGCCGGGCTTCCCGCCGCCGACCCGGACGGGCCGACGGCGGGAACCCGGCGCGCCGCGGCATCACACCGCGGTCAGCAGGGCGGGCAACCACCGGTCAAGCGGGCGGCCACTTACCCCAGTAGTAGAAGCCGGGGTGCCATTCCTTGGGATGCCAGACCTTGGGGAAGTAGTGGTGGTGCCACCGGTAACCGGGAATCCAGTATCCGGGCTCCCAGTATCCGGGGTGGAAGATCCAGTGCTGCCCCTTGTGATCCCTGGGGCCGTCGTGCGGCTTGTCCACCGCCTTCGGAGGCGGCGGCGCGGGTGTGACGGCGGCCGGACTCGGGCCTGCCGATGACGGCGGGGCCGCGCCGGCGGGCGCGGCTGTCAGGAATGCGGCGGAGGCGAGGACGACAGCCAGGACCAGAAATCTGCAACGCTTGATGATTTTCATGGCCATCCCTTCGGCAGATGCGCCGTCACGTCACCCCGACCGTTCGGATCTCCCGTCGGGAAGCCCTCCTCGGCGCACCTGCTGAATACCCTCACCACGCTCCGCACAATCGCCGACACGCCACGTCGTCGTCAGTACGCGAAACGCGTTGTCCGGCGTTTGAAACCCAGCCCTTTCCGTTCGCCTGGATCGGCGTAGCCGAGATCACGGAAAGGGTGCCTATTTCAGACGATGGCCCGTCCGCGCAGGGCCGCGTAGGGCCGCGTAGGGCCGCGTAGGGCCGCGCAATGGCCCCCGTCCGCGTCGGGCGGCTCGTCAGGACACGGCACGACCGAGGTAGCCAGCCAGCCGGCGGTAGGCGTCCGCGTCGGCGGGCACCTCGACCACCGGGCTGAAGGGCATCTGTTCGCGGCCCTCGACCGGCACCGCCCGCCGGGCGATCTCCAGGGAGAGGACGGCGAGTTCGGGATCGAGCAGGCCCGTACGACCCGTCGCGACCGCCAGGTCCCAGGCGTGCGTCGTCAACTCCTGGGTGTAGGCCGCCACGGCGACCCGGCCGGGCAGCACCGCCCAGGGCAACTGCAACGGCCGGTCGAGCAGAGTGTCGTCGGACCAGACCGCGCGCAGCTCGGCGGCGGCCTTCGCGTAGCGCTCCGCCCAGCCGTCGAACGGTACCCCGGTGGTCACCAGGGGCAGCTCCCGAGGGTCGCCGCCCCGACCGGCGACCGCGATCCGCGCGACCACGGTGAACAGGTGTCCGACCAGGGCGGCGACGTCAAACTCGGAACAGGGGGTCGGCAGCGCGGTCTGGTCCGGCTCGACGGCGGCGACGAGCCGCCCCGTCTGGTCGAGGGCGCGGTCGAGCAGCGGACGCGGGTCATCCAGCGGGTTCATGCGGGTGCTCCTTCGGTCGTCGCGGCGTGATCGAGGACGAAGGTAGACGGTGAACAGGCCACCTTCTGTCCTGTTCACGGCGCCGGCCGCGCCCGCTGCTCGCGCGGTCCCCGCGCAACATGACCACACCGAACTCCGGGTACATACCCATCACTCTCGGTAATGCCACATCCCGGCGGGACCACGATCCTGGCTCGGGCCGGAGGAGTCCGGGTCGACATCTCGGCATCGGATCCCGGCCGGACCGGCGAGATCCGTGCAGCACTTTCGGAAGGTCGATGATGGCGACACTCACCTCACCTGAAGATCGCACCGACTTCGCGGACGCCGACCGGGGCTTCCTCGACGCGCTGCACCCCTGCGTGGTCCGGGACGCCACCGGCCGCGTCGTCTGGGACAACGACGCCTTCGACTTCCTCGACTCCGACCGCCCACCGACGGTGCATCCGAACCTCTGGCGGCAGGCACGGCTGTGCGCGAAGCAGGGCCTCTACGAGGTGACCGACGGCGTCTACCAGGTTCGCGGGCTGGACCTGTCCAACATGACCCTCATCGAAGGTGACCGCGGGGTGGTCGTCGTCGACCCGCTGATCTCCACCGAGGTCGCCGCCGCCGCGCTCGCGCTGTACCGGCGGCACCGCGGCGACCGGCGGGTGACCGGGGTGATCTACACCCATCCGCACCTCGACCATTTCGGCGGGGTCGCCGGGGTCGTCACCGAGGACGTGCCGATCCTCGCGCCGGCGGAGTTCATGCGCCATGCCGTCACGGAGAACGTCTACGCGGGCGGGGCGATGCTGCGCCGCGGCGTCTACTTCACCGGATCGTCGCTGCCGCCGGGTCCGCGCGGCCTGGTCGGCACCGGCCTGGGCCAGACGAGTTCCACCGGAACGCTGTCCCTGCTGCCGCCGACGGTCGACGTCACCCGCACCGGGCAGGTCGAGACGATCGACGGCGTCCGCTTCGAGTTCCAGCTCACCCCGGGCACGGAGGCGCCGGCGGAGATGAACTTCCTGCTGCCCGACCGCCGCGCGCTGTGCCTGGCCGAGAACGCCACCCACAACCTGCACAACCTGCTGACGCTGCGCGGCGCGGTGGTCCGCGACGCCCGCGGCTGGTCGCACTACCTCCAGGAGGCGATCACGCTGTTCGCCGACCGGGCGGACGTCGCCTTCGCCTCCCACCACTGGCCGACCTGGGGCCACGACCGGATCGTCACGCTCCTGGCCGACCAGCGCGACGTCTACGCCTACCTGCACGACCAGACACTGCGGCTGATGAACCAGGGGTACACCCCACTCGAGATCGCCGAACTCGTCGACCTCGATCCGGCGCTGGCCGGGGCCTGGTACACGCACGGCTTCTACGGCTCGGTCAGCCACAACGTCAAGGCGGTCTACCAGCGGTACCTGGGCTGGTTCGACGGCAATCCGGCGCATCTGTGGGAACATCCGCCGGTCGAGTCGGCTCGCCGCTACGTCGCCTGCATGGGCGGCGCCGACGCGGTCCTCGCCGCGGCCCGCCGCTACCGCGACGACGGTGACCTGCGCTTCGCCGCCCAGCTCCTCAACCACGCGGTGTTCGCCGACCCGGCCAGCGCCGACGCCCGTGAGCTGCTCGCCGACGTCTACACCCGGCTCGGGTTCGGCGCCGAGAACGGACCCTGGCGCAACTTCTACCTCACCGGCGCCCAGGAACTGCGCGGCGGCACCCGCACCGGCGCGTTGACGGTCGGCTCCACCGGCCTCGCGGACGCGCTGAGCGTCGAGCAGATCCTCGACTCGTTCGCCATCCGCATCGACGGCCCGGCCGCCTGGCCACACGCGTTCACCCTCGACTGGGACGTCACCGACGCCGGGCAACGCCACCGCAGCGTGCTCTCCCACGGCGCCTTCGTGCACTGGCCCCACCCCGACGCCCCCGCCAGCGGCGGAGCTGGCGGCCGACCCGGGACCGGAACTGAGACCGGGACCGGGATCGGGACCGGGAGCGGAGCTGCGCCCGGGACCGGGACCGGAGCTGCGGATGCCACCGTGCATCTGCGCCGTGCCCAGCTTCTCGGGCTGCTCGGTGGGCAGCTCCCGCCCGACACACTGGCCGTCGACGGCGACGCCACCGTTCTGCCTCGGCTGCTGGGACTGCTCGACGGGCCCGATCCCGCGTTCGCGATCGTGACCCCCTGAGCCGGCCAGACCGCCCCCGGCGGGCGCGTCCGCGGGCCGCCCCGCCCCACCAGACCACGCCATCAGCCAACCCGGACGCCGGTGCGGAGCCACGCATCGCCGCCGGCCTACGGTGATCGGGTGCGTGCGAGCCGGCTGATCGCCATCATCATGCTGCTGCAGGCGCACGAGCAGCTCACCGCCGGGGAGATCGCCGGGCGGCTCGGCGTCAGCGACCGGACGGTCCGCCGGGACCTCGACGTGCTCGGCGAACTCGGGGTGCCGCTGTACTCCGAACGGGGACACGGCGGCGGGTGGCGGCTGGTCCACGGCTGGCGCAGCGACCTGTCCGGGCTCACCGCCGACGAGGCGCACGGGCTGTTCCTGGTCGCGGGTTCGGCGGGGCGTCCCGGGCTCGGGCTGGAGCCCGCGGTGGACTCGGCGCTGCGCAAGCTGCTGGCGGCCCTGCCCGCGGCGACCCGCCCGGATGCCGAGGCCG
>NZ_JAMQQF010000316.1 GCF_023716945.1 Frankia sp. AiPs1
ACCCCGGCCTCGGCAGCCGCCGGCCCCGGGAGCTCGGACAGGCCGGCATCGGGCGGGGCCACCACCGGCCGGTCGACGGCGTCCGGGCGGAGCACCACGACCCGGGCTGCAGGCAGCCGGGCCGCCGCGGCGACGCGTCCCGGGACATCGCGAGCCTCCGCCACCAGGTCGGCGCCGGGTCGGGCCACGGGGACTACGTCGGGCCGGGCCGTGAGTGGACGCGGTACCGTCCGGAAGGCCGGGGGCGGCCGGGTCACGGCATCCTCCGCCGTTCGGGTGAGCACCACCCCTGCGGGGGGTGTAGGACAGTCGGGTCGCCGCGGCGACACTCCGCCCGAGTGGCGTACGGCGACAGTGCGAATGCCCTTTGTTACCGCTCATGTCGAGGTCTCCCCGCCACCCGCGCCGGGCGGCCAGGTCCGGTTGGGGCCGCTGAGCCTGGCCGCCCCGGGACGCGCTGCCTACTATCTGGGCCTCGGCACCCTGGCTGTGGTCGAGCTGATCGAGTGGCCGGTGGCGCTGGCCATCGCGGCGGGCACCTACGTGGCCGGGCATGCGATGGGACCGCAGGCCGCCTCTGCGCGGGAGCGGGAGGCCGAGGTCGAGATCAGCGCGGAGCTACCTGCCAACCTTGGCAGGCGTGTGGGGCTGTGGCGTCGGTTCCGGCATGCCGAACATGGACGCGGCGAGCTGTCCGACCGCAACGGCCACAGCGAGAACGGCCGCCACGAGCGTGGTTCCGGGGGGCGTGGTTCAACGGGGCCTGGTTCCTCGGTGTCTGGTTCTTCGCAGCCTGATCATGAGCGTCCTGGTCACAACGGTCTCGGCGGTGGCGCCGCTCGGCCTCGCTTGCGGGGATGACCGCCCGCGCGTGAGACTGCTCGGCCCGGCTGCGGCGGGTCCTGCGGCGGCGGGACCGGGTCAGCCGTTCGGGTCGGCCATGTCGGACCGTGGGGCGTCGGACCGTGGGGCGTCGGACCGCGCGGCGAGTAGCGCGCCGACGGCGGCCAGCCCGGCCGAGATCGGGATGGCGACGGTCGCCGGCCGTGCCCCGGCGGCGTCCACGACCATTCCGCACAGTGGCGAGCTGACCGCCGCTCCGACGCTGGTGCCGGCGGTGAGCCAGGTGAAACCCTCGGTTCGCCGGGTGGCGGGAACCCGCCGCCCGGCGACGGTGTTTCCGAGGATCATCAGCGGGGCCAGGGGGAGGCCGGCGAGGCCGGCTCCCACGACGACCAGCGTCAGCCGGCCCGTGACCGGGATCAGCACCGCTGCCAGGGACAGGGCCAGGGCCGCCAGCGCGAACCGGCGCACCGGGTCGCCGCCGGCCGGCCGCGCACCGTAGACCAGCCCGCTGAGCAGGCTCACCACGGTGATCAGGACGGGGAGCAGCCCTGCACCGGCTCCCCAGCCATGCTCGCGGCCGAGCGCGATCAGAGCGACCTCGCCGGCGCCGAAGAAGCCGCCGAGCCCGACGAATGCGATGATCACTGCCGGCATGCCGGGCAGCAGGGCCACCGACACGGGCCGGGGAGCGGCTGTTGCGCGGGTGCCGGCTGTCGCACCCGGGTGGGTAACGGCTCCGGTGGCGGCCGAGGTGCTGGTGGCGGCCGAGGTGCTGGTGGTGGCCGAGGTGCTGGTGGTGGCAGGGGTGTTGGTGGCGGCCGAGGCTCCAGCGCCGGCGGCGGCCACGGAGCCGGCCACGGCGCCGGCGTGTGGTGTGCTTTCGACGTCGGGTGGGGTGCCGGTGCCGGGCATGGTCCGAACGGGTCGGGGCTGATCCGGGGCCGGGAGGGTCGCGAACAGCGGTACCGCCGTCGCCGCGCAGACCAGGGCGACGAGTAGTCCGGCGGGGGCCAGAGCGCTGGCAAGCAGGCCGGCCGCGGCGGGCCCCAGGATGAATGCCACCTCGTCCAGCACGGACTCCAGTGCGTAGGCGGACTGCACGGTGGGCGACCCCGCGAGCAGGTTCGCCCAGCGTTCCCTGGCCACCGCGCCGACCTGGGGCAGTGTCGCGCCGGTCAGTGCGGCCGCGGCCAGCATCACCGCGGTCGGCGCCCGGACCAGCACCACGCATCCGAACAGGGCGCCCGCGAGCACGTGCACGCCGGCGAGCACGAGCAGTACCCGGCGGGCGCCGGCGCGGTCGATGAGTCGGCTGATCACGGGACCCGCCAGGGCGCCTGCCAGGGCGAGGGTCGCGCTGACGGCACCGGCCTGGCCGTAGGAGCCGGTGACGTCCGCCACGAGCAGCAGGCTGCCCAGACCCAGCATCGAGATGGGTAGCCGGCCCACGAGTCCGGCCGCGACGCGTACCCACCCGCCTGGCTGGTCCAGCAACACGCCGTAACCGCGGACCGCCGGGCTGTCGGGAGCAGCGGGTGACCCGGCCGGAACGCCCGAGGCCGGTGGTGCAGGGTCGTGGGAAAGGTTCATGGATGCGTCCGCGGGCCACAGCGCGCAGCGGGCGCGAATCCGGCGGGGTGACGAAGCCCGGTAACGTCCGGCCCGGGGCGTGGACGCCGACGTGGCGACCGCCGGGCCGCCGACGCGCGGCGAACGCATCGACGACCGCCGCCCATATCGGCCACGATGGTGGGCAACCGGACGGCGAGTTGTACCGCACCCTACCAGGCACGATGCCGGCAATCCGGGCGCATCGCCGGCGTCGCGGGCCCGACGGCGGCCGTCCTCCCCGCCCCGAAGGTGTGCTTCGCGCTCCGCTAGCGTGAGGCGCGTGGAGGGGTGCAGACGGATGACGCGACCAGACCGGACCCGACGGGCGGGCGACCCGCCGGCCGGCATGCAGCCCGGGCGGGGCATGCAGCCCGGGCTGGGCGTGCGGTCCGGGCGCAGCGGGGCCGCGGGTGCCGGCCGGCGCCCGTGAACTTCCTCGAAGGCACGGTGCTCGGGCTGGTCCAGGGGCTGACCGAGTTCCTTCCCGTCTCCTCCAGCGCCCACCTGCGGATCACCGCCGCGCTGGCCGGCTGGGACGATCCCGGCGCCGCGTTCACCGCGGTTACCCAGATCGGCACGGAGACCGCGGTACTGATCTACTTCCGTCGGGACATCGCGCGGATCGTGCGGGCCTGGGCGCTGTCGTGGACCCGCCGGGAGATGCGCAGGGACACCGACGCCCGCATCGGCTGGCTGGTCATCCTGGGCACCATCCCGATCGGTCTGCTCGGCGTCACGTTGCAGGACGCCATCGAGGGTCCGTTCCGGGACCTTCGCCTGATTGCGACGACGCTGATCCTGCTCGGTCTCATCCTCGGCGGCGCGGACTGGTACTCCTCGAAGGGCCGTCCGCGCGGGCGGCACGCACCGCCGCGGCCGCGCAAGACCATGCCCGACCTGTCGGTGCGCGATGGCCTGCTCTACGGTCTGGCGCAGTCGGCAGCGCTCATCCCGGGCGTGTCCCGGTCGGGGGCGACGATCAGCGGCGGGCTGCTGCTCGGCTACACCCGAGAGGCGGCGGCGCGCTACTCGTTCCTGCTCGCGATGCCCGCGGTGCTCGCCTCCGGAGTGTTTGAGCTGAAGTCGATCGGCGGCGACGGCGCCGAGGTGTCCTGGGGGCCGACGATCGTCGCCACGATCGTGGCGTTCGCCACCGGCTACGCGGCCATCGCCTGGTTCCTGCGCTACATCTCGACCCGCAGTTTCACGCCGTTCGTGCTGTACCGGGTCGCGCTGGGACTGCTGTTGCTGGCGTTGCTCGCCGGGGGCGCGATCAGCGCGGACGCGGGTGCCGAGGCCGACTGACGACCCGCGGACGGACCCGCCGCGGCCGCGTCAACTACGGTGGGCTCGCGGCCCATGCGGCGTACGGAACGTGACGCGCGGTCGGCGGGGGTGCGGCGCACCTGCTCGGCGCGGCGCCGACGGAGCGTGGAGGACGCCATGAATCGGTCAGGGGTCGCGGGAGCGCGGCCGTCCCCGGGACGGCACGACGACCCGGACACGGCGACCGGTGAGGACACGGCGACCGGTGAGGACACGGCGACCGGTGAGGACACGGCGACCGGTGACGAAGCGGCGACCGGTGCGGATGCGGCGACCGGTGCGGATGCGTCGGGCAGCGAGGATGCGTCGGGTAGCGCGGTCGGACCCGTGGCAGCCGTCTCGGCCGCCGCCGGACTGACGGCCGCCGAGGTCGCCGAGCGGATCGCCGACGGCCACGTCAACGACGTGCCGCTGCGCTCCAGCCGGACCCTCGGGCAGATCGTCCGCGCCAACGTGTTCACCCGGATCAACGCGATCATCGGCGTCCTGCTGGCGTTCGTGCTCGTCGTCGGTCCGTTGCAGGACGCCCTGTTCGGCGGGGTGATCGTCGCGAACACGCTGGTGGGGCTGTTCCAGGAGCTGCGCGCCAAGCGCACCCTGGACCGGCTGGCGGTGGTCGGGGAGTCCCGGCCGCTGGTGCGTCGCGACGGGATCGCGGCGCCGCTCGCCGCGTCCGAGATCGTCCTCGACGACGTCATCGAACTCGGGCCGGGTGACCGGATCGGCGTCGACGGCGTCGTCGTCGAGGCCGAACACCTGGAGGTCGACGAGTCGCTGCTGACCGGCGAGGCCGACCCGGTGCACAAGCAGCCCGGTGACCAGGTCATGTCCGGCAGTTTCGTGGTCGCGGGCGGGGGGGCGTTCCGGGCGACCCGGGTGGGCCGCGAGGCCTACGCCGCGCAGCTCGCGGAGGAGGCCAGCCGGTTCACCCTGGTGCACTCCGAGCTGCGCGCCGGCGTCAGCACGATCCTGCGGGTCGTCACCTGGATGATCATCCCGACCGGCGTCGCGCTGATCATCAGTCAGATCTTCGTCAACGACGACGACCTGCCCGAGGCGATCCGCCGGATGGTCGCGGGCCTGGTGCCGATGGTGCCCGAGGGGCTCGTGCTGCTCACCTCGGTCGCCTTCGCCGTCGGGGTGGTGCGGCTGGGGCGCCGTCAGTGCCTCGTCCAGGAACTGCCGGCGATCGAGGGGCTGGCCCGCGTCGACGTCGTCTGCCTCGACAAGACCGGCACCCTGACCGAGGCGGCGATGGATGTCGCCGAGCTGCGCATCGTCGACGTGACCGCGGCGACCGACGCGACCGACGCGACCGGGGCGACTGCGGCGACCGACGCCGACGACGGTCCCGCGGCGGAGGCGGCCCGCCGAGTGCTCGGTGCGCTCGGCGCCGCCGACACCCGGCCGAATCCCAGCATGCAGGCGATCATCGAGGCCTACCCGGCGCCGGCGGGCTGGACGGTGCGCGCGGACGCCCCGTTCTCCTCGGCTCGCAAGTGGAGCGGCGCCACCCTGGCCGACCCGGCCGGCACCGTCGCCACCTGGCTGCTCGGAGCGCCGGACGTGCTGCTGCCCGCCGGTCACCCGGTGCTCACCGAGGTGGACGGCTACGGCGCGCGCGGCCTGCGGGTGCTGCTGCTCGGCCGGTTCGGCGCCCCACTCGACGGCGCGCTGGCCGACCCGTCGAGCGTCCAGGCGGCCGTGGTGCCGGTTGCGCTCGTTGTGATCGCCCAGCGGTTGCGGGCCGACGCGCCGGACACGCTGCGCTACTTCGCCGAGCAGAACGTCGCGGCAAAAGTAATCTCCGGGGACAACGCGCTGTCCGTCGGCGCGGTCGCCCGCGCCCTGGGCCTGCCCGGCGCCGACTCGCCGGTGGACGCGAGAACGCTGCCGACCGATCCCGACGGCCTCGCCGACGCCCTGGAGACCCACTCGATCTTCGGGCGGGTGACCCCACAGCAGAAGCGGGCGATGGTCGCCGCGCTGCAGTCGCGCGGGCACACGGTCGCGATGACCGGTGACGGCGTCAACGACGTCCTCGCCCTCAAGGACGCCGACATCGGCGTCGCGATGGGCTCGGGCAGCCAGGCGGCCCGCGGCGTCGCGCAGATCGTCCTGCTCGACAACAGCTTCGCGACGCTGCCGTTCGTCGTCGCCGAGGGACGTCGCGTCATCGGCAACATCGAACGTGTCGCGAACCTGTTCCTGACGAAGACCGTCTACTCGGTGCTGCTCGCCATCCTGGTCGTCGTCACCCGGGTGCCCTACCCGTTCCTGCCGCGGCACCTCACGCTGCTTGGCTCGCTGACGATCGGCATCCCGGCGTTCTTCCTCGCGCTCGCCCCGAACGCCGAGCGGGCCCGCCCGGACTTCGTCGACCGGGTGCTGCGCTTCGCGCTGCCCGCCGGGATCCTCGCCGCGGCGGCGACCATGGCGTCCTACCTGGTGGCGCGGTCGATCTACGACGATCTGGACGCCGAGACGTCGATGGCGACCCTGACGCTGTTCCTCATCGCGCTGTGGGCGCTGGCGATCGTCGCCCGCCCCTACACGTGGTGGCGCATCGCGCTGGTCCTGACCATGGCGGTCGCCTTCGTGCTGGTCCTGGTGATCCCGTTCGGTCGGGAGTTCTACCAGCTGTCGCTGGTGGGAACGACCGGCCCGTGGATCGGGGTGGCCATCGCCGCGGGCGCGGGGGTCCTGCTGGAACTCGCCTGGCTGCTGACCCGCCGGCAGCTGTCGGTCGCGGCCGCCAGGGATGAACTGGCCGCGGCGCGGCGCCCCTCGACGACGCAGAGCAACGTACGGACCCTGCCGTCGCCGTCGCCGTCGCCGTCGCCGTCGCCGTCGCCGTCGCCGGCGGGGGCGGGACCGGGGCC
>NZ_JAMQQF010000317.1 GCF_023716945.1 Frankia sp. AiPs1
GGCCCCCATGCCTGCGTGCGTGCTCGTGCCGGTGCCCTCGAGCGCGGCGGCCCGTCGTCGGCGCGGCTTCGATCACCTGGCACTGCTGTGCTCCGCGGCAGCCACCGTGCTGCGTCGGCACGGTCACCGGGTGGGCGTCGCGCCCGTGCTGCGGCCGGTGCGTCGGCTCGCCGATCAGGCCGGGTTGGGTGCCGCGGCGCGGGCGGCGAACCTCGCCGGTGCCTTCGAGCTGGCGAATCCGGCGCGTGCGGTGTTGCCGGCGGGCGCGCGGGTCATCGTGGTCGACGACGTGCTGACGACGGGCGCGACGGTGGGGGAGGCAGTGCGGGCGCTGCGGGCGGCCTCCGTGCCGACCGCGGCCGTCGCGGTGATCGCCGTCACCGATCCGACGCGCGGAAGAGTCGCCCTACCCGCGATCCACGGCCCGCCGGGGTGAAACTGCCGGTACGCACCGTCCGTGTCCGCCCGCAAGGGGCGAACGAATGGGCGGCGGCGGGCTCTGATGCCGGCCGGGCGTAGCGCACGCGTCGTGCGGATGCTGGGCAGATGGGCGGAGTAGGCCCGCCGCAGCGGGGAAGGAGGCGAACGCGGGCGACCATCCGCAGACGGCACGACGGGAAGGTGCGACAACCGTGGACAGGGCGTCCGTGGATCGTCTCGGCCCTGAGGCCGGACGTGTCCCGGGGGACGCCACAACATACCGGCGCACGGCCGGCCGCTGGCGCAGGTCGCGTCGCCGGGATCGGCGAACGGGAGGTGGATCGCGTGGACATCGTGGTCAAGGGCAGGCACACCGCGGTTTCGGAACGGTTCCGCAATCATGTCGAGGCCAAGCTCGCCAAGTTGGAGCGGTTGGACTCCAACATCATCAGCGTTGACGTCGAGCTGTCGAAGGAGCACAACCCGCGGCTGTCCGACGTCTGCGATCGGGTTGAGCTGACCGTGTACTCGCGGGGTCCGGTGATCCGGGCCGAGGCTGCCGCCGCCGACTGCTACGCCGCCCTCGACCTGGCCACCGGCAAGCTCGCCGAGCGCCTACGCCGAGCGGCCGACCGGCGGGTCCGCCACCACGCCAACCACGCTGGTGCCAAGCAGTCCGGCATCACCTCCGTGCCGCTGGAGAGCCTGATGCCGCTGGAGGGCACCCGACCGGCCGACCTGCATCCCGCCGTCGAGGCGGCACCGTCCGGGGGAAACTCGGCGCGCCCGGTCGTCGCTGCCCCTGCCGACTCGCTCGCCGCGGCCCACAGCCCGGCTGGCCAGGGCGCGGCGGCGGAGCAGGACCCGCTGGTCGTGCGGGAGAAGACGCACGAGGCCGACCCGATGACGCTCGAGGACGCCCTGTCCAACATGGAGCTGGTCGGCCATGACTTCTATCTGTTCCTGGACGCCGACCTCGGCCTGCCCAGCGTGGTCTACCGCCGCGTCGGCTACGACTACGGCGTGATCAGGCTCTCGGGACCGGCCGGGGCGGCGGCGGCCGCATCGCTGGACGCACACCGTGACGTGGACCGATCCGCCCAGGATCGCGGCGCGTTCGCGAGCTCGGCCGCTCTTTAGACGATCTGCAGGTCACGCCCACCGGCTGACGTGGGACCATTTGCCTCGGGTGTCGGAGTGCACGGCACGCCACCCCGCGCGCAGACGCGCGGGGTGGCGTGACCCGGGTGAAAGTGGTCCTAAGGAGGTCAGATGACGGTGGAGGAGCAGCGCTCTGAGGAGGTGCTGCCGACGCCATCGGAGGCGAACCCCATCCGGGTGCTCATCGTCGACGACCATGCACTGTTCCGGCGCGGGTTGGAGATGGTGCTGGGCCAGGAGGTCGACATCGAGGTCGTCGGGGAGGCCGCGGACGGGTCCGAGGCCGTGACGATGGCAAAGGAGATGGCCCCCGACATCGTGCTCATGGACGTGCGGATGCCGCGCCGCGGCGGGATCGACGCCACGAGCGCCATCAAGGAGGCGGTGCCGAGCGCGAAGATCGTCATGTTGACGATCAGTGACGAGGAGGCCGACCTCTACGACGCGATCAAGGCAGGAGCCATGGGCTACCTGCTCAAGGAGATCTCCATCGACGAGGTCGCCGCCGATATTCGCGCCGTCTACGGCGGCCAGAGTCTGATCAGCCCGTCGATGGCGTCCAAGCTGCTCAGCGAGTTCGCGGCGATGATCAAGAACAAGGATGACCGGCCGCAGCTCCCCACGCCCCGGCTCACCGACCGGGAGATGGAGGTGCTTCGCCTCGTCGCCAAGGGCATGAACAACCGCGACATCGCCAAGCAGCTCTACATCAGCGAAAACACCGTGAAGAACCACATCCGCAACATTCTGGAGAAGCTGCAGTTGCATTCCAGGATGGAGGCGGTGGTCTACGCGGTCCGGGAGAAACTACTCGAAATTACCTGAGTCGTCGTCGCGGGTCTTCGGGCGGTGGCGGGTCGTCCGCGAGTCGCGAGCCGACCCAGCAGTCGACTCGCCGGCCGTCGCCCGTCACCAGGGCCTGTCGTAGGGTCCCCTCCAAGGTGAATCCGCATTTCTCGGCCACTCGGAGGGACCCGGTGTTGCCGACCTTGGCCCGCCAGCCGATCCGGGCCAGCCCCAGGGCCCCAAAGCCCCAACGGGTCAGGGTCGCCACCGCCTGTGACATCACGCCCTGGCCGCGGGCCGGGGCTGCGCACCAGTAGCCGACTTCGGCGTCCCCCAGGTCGGTGATGTTCCCCAGCGCGACCGAGGCGAGCAACTGCTCGGTCGTGGCGTCGACGACCGCGAACGGCGCGCCGGTCCCGTCCGCCCAGGCGGCGGGGGCCTGCCGGGCCACGAAGTCCTCGGCATGCTGGCGTTCGTAGGGCGTGGGCACCAGCGTCCACCGCCCAATCTCCGGATCCTGGCAGGCTTCGTACACGGCGTCGACGTCATACGGGCGCCACGGGCGCAGGTGCAGGCTGCCGGCGGTGATCTCCGCCGGTTCGAGAGACGGCATGTCTCTACCTTTTACCGGTTCACCGCCGGCACGCGGCGTACCCCCGTCCACCCGCCCGGGCACCCCGTGGCGTCCCCGGACGTTGGAGTGGGTGACGCCAATCGCGGGTCGCCGCGCCATCGCCCCCGTTGTCCTGCTCGTTTGTGTCCACGCAATCCCCGCGCCCAGGCGTCGGCACCGTCCCACCCCGCGCAGCCCGTCGCCGACCGCGGCCCGAGGAACCGCGTCCCGATGGATGTGATGGGGGACGGTCCAGGGGCTAGCATCGTGTGGTCGGTGCCTCGCCGACATGCCTGCCGGAGGAGTTTCGCCCGTGGTTCTAGACAAGATCTTGCGTGCCGGCGAGGGCCGGATTCTGCGCAAGCTCAAGGCGATCGCCGAGCAGGTGAACCTGATCGAGGACGACTTCACCGGGCTGTCCGACGGCGAGTTGCGAGGCATGACCGACGAGTTCCGCCAGCGTGTCGCGGAGGGTAAGGAGTCCCTCGACGACCTGTTGCCCGAGGCATTCGCCGCCGTTCGCGAGGCGGCCCGGCGCACACTCGGCCAGCGGCACTTCGACGTGCAGATCATGGGTGGTGCGGCGCTTCATCTCGGCAACATCGCCGAGATGAAGACCGGTGAGGGCAAGACGCTGGTCTCCACCCTGCCCGCGTACCTCAACGCCCTGGCCGGCGAGGGCGTGCACATCGTCACGGTCAACGACTACCTCGCCCAGCGTGACGCCGAGAACATGGGACGTGTCCACCGTTTCCTCGGGCTCACCGTCGGGGTGATCCACCCGCAGATGCCGCCCCCGGTCCGTCGGGCCCAGTACGCCTGCGACATCACCTACGGCACGAACAACGAGTTCGGGTTCGACTATCTGCGCGACAACATGGCCTGGAGCGCGGACGAGCTGGTCCAGCGCGGCCACAACTTCGCGGTGGTCGACGAGGTCGACTCGATTCTCATCGACGAGGCCCGCACGCCATTGATCATCAGTGGTCCGGCGGACCATCCGACCCGCTGGTATACGGAGTTTGCCCGGATCTCCCCCCTGCTGGAGCGCGACGTCGACTACGAGGTCGAAGAGGGCAAGCGGACGGTGGCCATCACCGAGTCCGGCGTGGAGAAGGTCGAGGATCAGCTCGGCATCGAAAACCTCTACGAGTCGGTGAACACCCCGCTCGTGGGCTACCTGAACAACTCGCTGAAGGCCAAAGAGCTCTACAAGCGAGACAAGGACTACATCGTCACCGACGGCGAGGTCCTCATCGTCGACGAGTTCACCGGCCGGGTGTTGCACGGCCGGCGCTACAGCGAGGGAATGCACCAGGCGATCGAGGCCAAGGAAAAGGTCGAGATCAAGCAGGAGAACCAGACTCTCGCGACGATCACTCTGCAGAACTACTTCCGGCTCTACGACAAGCTATCCGGAATGACCGGTACCGCCATGACCGAGGCGGCCGAGTTCCACCAGATCTACGCCCTCGGCGTGGTGCCGATCCCGACGAACAAGCCGATGATCCGTAACGACCAGCCGGATGTCGTCTACAAGACCGAGATCGCAAAGTTCGACGCCGTGGTCGAGGACATCGCCGAGCGGCACGAGAAGGGCCAGCCGGTCCTGGTCGGCACCACGAGCGTGGAGAAGTCCGAGTACCTGTCCAAGCAGCTCACCAGGCGGGGCGTGCCGCACGAGGTCCTCAACGCCAAGCACCACGAGCGGGAGGCGACCATCATCGCCGAGGCGGGCAGCAAGGGCGCCGTCACGGTGGCGACGAACATGGCCGGTCGCGGTACCGACATCATGCTCGGCGGGAACCCGGAGTTCCTCGCCCAGGCCGAGCTGCGCCAGCGCGGGCTGTCACCCATCGAGACCCCCGAGGACTACGAGGCGGCCTGGCAGGAGGCGCTGGAGAAGGCCCGGCAGTCGGTGAAGACCGAGCACGAGGAGGTCGTCGAGGCCGGCGGCCTGTACGTGCTCGGCACCGAGCGGCACGAGTCCCGGCGCATCGACAACCAGCTACGCGGCCGCGCCGGCCGGCAGGGCGACCACGGCGAGTCGCGGTTCTACCTCTCCCTCGGCGACGACCTCATGCGGCTGTTCAACGCGGCCGCCGTCGAGGGGATCATGGATCGCCTCAACATCCCCGAGGACGTCCCGATCGAGTCGAAGATCGTGACGCGGGCGATCCGATCGGCCCAGACCCAGGTCGAGGGCCAGAACTTCGAGATCCGCAAGAACGTCCTCAAGTACGACGAGGTCATGAACAAGCAGCGCACCGTCATCTACGAGGAGCGCCGCAAGGTCCTCGACGGCGCCGACCTGCACGAGCAGGTGCGGCACTTCGTCGACGACACCGTCGAGGGGTACGTGCGCGGTGCCACCTCCGACGGCTATCCCGAGGAGTGGGATCTCGACACCCTGTGGACCGCGCTCGGCCAGCTCTACCCGGTCGGAGTGGAGGCGCCCGACTCCGACGATCGCGACGGGCTCACCCCCGATCACCTGCTGGAGGATGTCCAGGCCGACGCGCAGGAGGCGTACGACCGCCGCGAACTCGACCTCGGCGAAGGCGTCGACGACGAACCGATCATGCGTGAGCTGGAGCGGCGGGTCGTGCTCGCGGTGCTGGACCGCAAGTGGCGCGAGCACCTTTACGAAATGGACTACCTGCAGGAGGGCATCGGCCTGCGGGCGATGGGACAGCGCGACCCGCTGGTCGAATACCAGCGCGAGGGTTTCGACATGTTCCAGACGATGATGGAGGGCATCAAGGAGGAGTCCGTCCGCCTGCTGTTCAACGTCGAGGTCCAGATTGCCGGCCAGGAGACCGAGGCGGCGCCCGCGGAAAGCGTCGCCGTCGCTCCGGCGGTCCCCGCGGGAGCCGCCGCTCTGCCCGCTGCGGTTGCGCCCGTGGCCCTGCCGGACGTCGCCGAGGACGACCGAGCGGCCGCGCGCCGGACCCCGCCAGAGATGCCACCTGCGCCGGCGCCCCCGGCCGCACCGCCGGTCTTCGTCAAGGGCTTGGAGCCACGCCGGCCGACCGGTGGGCTTCGCTACACCGCGCCATCGGTTGACGGCGGCGCCGGGCCGGTCACCACTCTGGACTCGGGTGCCGAGTCGCCGGTCGGTGGCGGCGCGGCCCGAGCGGCTCGTGGTCCCGCCGGCGGGTCGGCGGCAGGTGCGAGCGGCGCCCGCCCCGCCCGTAACGCCCCCTGCCCGTGCGGCTCGGGTCGTAAGTACAAGCGGTGCCACGGAGATCCCGCGCGGCGCAACGCCGAGGCCGAGTAAAGAACGCGCTACCCGTTCCTTCGCTCCCGGCCGTCGGACGGCGGGTGACCCCGCTGCCCGACGGCCGAGAAGCCGGTGTCGGGGCGCCGCTCGGTCAGCCGACCTGCAGAGTCGTGACTCGCCACCGGCCGCCGGCGACTTCCATCCGCAATGCCAGCGCCGCCGCCCGGGCACCACGGTTGATCACCGCCGACACCTCGGCGACGCCCGGTCGCGGCTCGCTCACCCGCACGCTGCGCACCTGGCCGCGGCGGCGGTCGCTGAGCTGCGCGGCGATGCGCTCGAGATCGTTCTGAAGCCTGGGCGTCGTCCAGGCGGCGAGGTGGGACACGGGACGCACGCCGCCGAGCGCCTCGACGATGGCTCGGACGACGATCACGGCTGCCTCCCGCGCGGGCGCGGTC
>NZ_JAMQQF010000318.1 GCF_023716945.1 Frankia sp. AiPs1
CCGCCACCCTGCCGGACCGGTCCCCGGGAGGGCGGCCGGCTGGGTGGCCGGCGGCTGGGTGCCGACCGGGGAGCAGCCGGCGCCGGGCCCGTACCCGCAGGCCTGGGGTCTCGGGCAGCCCATGGAGGACCCTCCGGCCGACGAGCGGCCGCGCGAGGAGGACAGGCCGGCGCGCAGGGGCCGGCGACGCCTCGGCGGGCAGCCACCGGGCCCGGCCTGACCGGCGCATCCCGCCTCGACCTGCGTCCCCGCTGACTGCGAACACTTCGTGACCGACGAGCACTGCACGTAGTTATCCACAATTCAGAAAAGATGCTGGAACAACGGAGAGACAACCGTCATCGTCTTCTCATGGCCCATAACCCTGGCCGACTCTCCTGGCAGGAGATCGCCACCCCGCAGGCCGGCGTGATCACCATCCGTGACGCGGTCGCCGCCGGCATCACCCGCACCGAGATCCGCCGGCGCCTCGACGACGGCCGCTGGCGGCAGCCCTTCCGCGGCGTCCTGATCACCGACGTCAGCCCCGCCACCGGCCCCCAGCATCTGTGGGCCGCCGTACAGGCCATCGGGCCGGATGCGGTGCTCGCGGGCGGATGCGCGGCGGCGCTCGCCGGGCTGGTCGGCCACGATCCGCAGCCGGTGACCGTGCTCGTCCCGGCCGACCGCCGCGTCAGCGCTCCGCCGGGGGTGCTGCTGCGCCACAGCGCGCGCCTGCGCTCCAGCGAGATCGACCCGCTCCGGCTGCCCCGGCGGACCACCCCGGCCCGGTCCCTGATCGACATGGCGGAGTGGGCAGCGTCCCGGGCCGTGGCGCAGGACGTCCTCGCCGACGCGGTGCGCCAGCGGATCGTCAGCGTCCGCGGCCTGCGCGAGGCGTTGTCCCGCCGCGGTCCGATCAGCCGGCGCACGCTGATCACCGAGACGCTGGATCGGCTCGGCGCGGACGCGCCGCACCTCACCGAGATCATGTTTCGCCGGATCGAGCGGCGGCGCGAGCTGCCCCCCGCGGGCTACCGGGTCGAGGGCCCGGCGGACGAGCCGACCTCGCGACTGAGCGTGCGCTACGAGCCGTGGCGGGTGCGCGTCGAGGTCGCGGTCGAGCCGACCGCCCACCAGCCGGTCACCCAGCGTGGTCCCGGTCAGGACATCCTGGTCCGGCTGCCGGCGCACCTGCTGCGCACCGCGCCGGACGACGCCGCCGAGCTCGTCGCCGGAGTTCTGCGCGAACGGGGCTGGGTGCCGCCGACGGATCGCCCCCAGCAGGCCCTGGCCTCCTGATGAGGAGGCCACCGCCCGCAGCCGAAGGGGTTGGCGGCGGCCTGATCTTGCCGTAACTTTGAGCGAACGTTGCGGGAGCTTCCACCCGAGGGGGCTGAGAGGGCGGCTGGGCAGAAGCCCGGTGCCGCCGACCGCCTGAACCTGTCCGGGTAATTCCGGCGTAGGGAGTGATGGCCGTGGTGCGTCCGGCTCCGATCGTCCCCATCGGCCACCCGCGGGCTCCGCTGTGCCCGCCGGCACCGGGCCGTCCGGCGGGGGCCGTCCGCCCGCCGGCACCGCCACCAGGCGCGACGGACCCGGGCGGCGAGACGGCGCGCTAGCCTCCCGCACAGCCGGCCGCCGCGGTCTCCCGGCCGGGCGGCCGGGCGAGCTCCCGTCCGGACTGCCGACCGGTCGGTCGCCGCCCGACCGTGTGCCAACTCAGCCGTCACCGGACCGGTCGTCCCCGGACCGGTCGTCATCGGACGGGAGCCTCAGCCGGCGTTCACGGCGCGGCGCTCGTCGCCCGACGACGATTCGCACCAAGCCCGGTCCCGCACCATCGCGCGTCCGTCGTCCACATGCTCGTAGCCGCCCCGTGGGGCAACAGTGGCGCAGGAAGGGGGAGAAGTCGTGTTCGCACGCCGGTCACGTCTGCCGACGGCCCAGTCGCCGGCCGCCCTGCCGCCGGCCCAGTCGCCGGCCGTGTCGCCGGCCGATGCCCTCCGGTCGACTGGGACGGGCGTGGAGCTCCGTGGGGTCGCGAAGAGGTTCGGCGAGACGGCCGCGGTGGCCGGCGCGGATCTGTCCGTCCCGCCGAACAGCCGCCTGGGCATCGTCGGCCCGAGCGGGTGCGGCAAGTCGACCCTGCTGTCGATGATCTGCGGACTGACCGACCCGGATGCCGGCACCGTCGACGTCCTCGGCGCCGCTGACGCACCGGGGCGGCTGGCACGCTGCGCCTGGATGCCCCAGCGCGACCTGCTGCTGCCCTGGCGCGGGGTGCTGGCCAACGCCCGCATCCCGCTGGAGAACCGCGGTCTGAGCCGCCGCGAGGCGTCGCGGCGCGTCCAGCCGCTGCTCGACCGGTTCGGCCTCGCCGAGTTCGCCGACCACCGGCCGGCGCAGCTCTCCGGCGGGATGCGCCAGCGGGTCTCGTTCCTGCGCACGGTGGCCGCGGACAAGCCGGTGCTGCTGCTCGACGAGCCGTTCGGCGCCCTCGACTCGATCACCCGGGCAGACCTGCAGGACTGGCTGCGCGCGATGCTCGCCGACGAGCCCCGCACCGTCGTGCTCGTCACCCATGACGTCGAGGAGGCGCTGCTGCTCTGCGACCGGGTGGTGGTGATGTCGGCCCGCCCCGGCCGGATCGTCGCGTCCGTCGACGTGCCGGCCTACGCCGGCACCGGCGCCGCGGCGCGGCGGACGCGGCTCGCCGACCCCGACTTCATCGCGCTGCGTGACACCGTCCTCGCCCACCTGGAGAGCGCCCGTTGACCGCGATGCGGTTGTGGCCGAGCGTCCTGGTCGGCCTCGTGCTGCTCGGCGCCTGGGAGTTCGTCACCCGGGTGCTACACGTCGAGGAGTACATCCTGCCGGCGCCGGACCAGGTGGCGACGACGCTCGCCGACCGGTGGGACAGCACCCTGCGCAGCGCCACCTGGGTCACCGGCACGGAGATGGTCCTGGGTTTCGCGATCTCGGTCGCCGCCGGGCTCGCGCTCGGCGGCGCGCTGCACTTCTCCGCCGTGGCCCGCCGAGCGCTGTATCCGCTGCTCATCGGCTCCCAGACGGTCCCGGTCGTCGTCCTCGCCCCGATCCTGGCGATCATCTTCGGCTACAGCATCACCCCGAAGCTCATCCTGGTGGCGCTCATCTGCTTCTTCCCGGTTGTGGTCGGCACCCTCGATGGCCTCGCCTCGGTCGATCCGGAGCTCGTCCGGATGATGCGGACGCTGCACGGTCGGCGGGTCGCCATCTTCACCCGGGTGGAGTTCCCGGCGGCGCTGCCCTCGGTGTTCACCGGCGTGCGGCTGGCCGCCGCCTACGCCGCGACCGGGGCGGTGTTCGGCGAGTACTCGGGCGCCTCCGACGGGCTCGGCCACGTCATGCGCCAGGGCGTCCCCCAGCTCCAGTCCGCGCTGGTGTTCGCCGCGATCGTGCTGCTCACCGCGATGTCCGTCGCCCTGTTCGTGCTCGTGAGCTGCGCCGAACGGCTGCTCGTCCCCTGGCACCGCCATCCCATCCGAGAAGGGAACAACCGATGATCGCGCCGAGCTCCCGCTGGCTGACCATCACGGCGGCCGCACTCGCCGCCGTCACCCTCGCCACCGTCGCGGCCTGCGGCTCCGACGACTCGTCCAGTGCCAAGCGCCGGGCCGCCACGGTGCTGCTCGACTGGGAGCCCAACCCGGACCACCTCGCGCTGTACTCGGCGCAGGACGCCGGTGACTACACCGACGCGGGGCTGAACGTCACCCTGCGTTCGCCGTCTGATCCGTCCGACCCGCTCAAGCTCGTCAGCACCGGCACCGTCGACCTGGGCATCTCCTACGAACCCGAGGTGGTCATCGCCGGGGTCGAGAAGCTCGACGTCGTCGCCGTCGGCGCCCTCATCCCCACCGCCCTGAACTCGATCATGGCCGTGGGTTCGGCCGGCATCACGAAGCCGGCCGACCTGGCCGGGGCCACGGTCGGCACCTCGGGGCTGCGCACCGACGAGGCCTTCCTCGACGCGATCGCGAAGGCCAACCACTTCGATCCCGGTGCGATCCACCGCGTCGACGTCGGCGCCGACCTGCTGCCCGCCATGATCTCCAAGAAGGTGCAGGCCACCCTCGGCGCCTACCGCAACGTCGAGGGCGTCACCCTCACCGACCGCGGCCTCGCGCCGAAGGTGATTCCGGTGACCGACGCCGGTGTGCCGCAGTACGACGAGCTGGTCATCGTCGCCCGGCGCAGCCGGCTCGCCAAGGACCCGGCCTACGCGGCGCTCGTCCGCGACTTCCTGCGCGCCACGGCGGCCGGCAACGCGCGGGCGCTCGACGACCCGGCGAAGGCCACGACGACGCTCACCGGCGTCGCCGACGGCTACGATCCGAAGCTGCTGCCGAAGATGGTCGAGGCGACGGCCCCGCTGCTGCGCAACCCGGCCGGCTTCGGCCGGATGGACCCGGCCGCCTGGACGTCGTTCGTCACCTGGATGCACACCGAGGGGCTGATCAAGACGACCGTCCCGACGGCCGACGTCGTCACCAACGACTACCTGCCGAAGCCTTGACCACCGCGGAGACCGTGATCGGCCCGGACGGCACGAACGGCACGCCCTCGCCGCCGTTCAGCGCGCGGCTGTGGGCGTCCACCGAGCACGTCTACGAGGCGATCCTGGCCCACCCGTTCCTCACCGGGCTCACCGACGGCAGCCTGCCCCGGGCGGCCTTCGCCCACTTCGTCGTCCAGGACGCGCACTATCTGCGGGACTACGCCCGCGCCCTGGCCGTCTGCGCGGCGAAGGCGCCTACCGAGGATGACGTGCGGACGCTCGCGAACGACGCCGCCGAGGCCGTCGCCGCCGAGCAGGCCATGCACGCCGACCTCCTCGACGCACTCGGCGGCCCCACGCCAAGCGACCGCACGCCGGGCGACCGCATGCCGGGTGGCACTCCGCTGGGCGACGTGGCGACGGTGGCGCCGACGACCCGCGCGTACACCAGCTACCTGCTCGCGACCGTCTACGGCGATTCGTTCCTGGCGGGGCTCGCCGCGGTGCTGCCGTGCTACTGGATCTACGCCCGGGTCGGCGCGCGGCTGCTTGCCGACTCCTCCCCCGACCCGGTGTACGCCCGGTGGATCGCCGCCTACGGTGATCCGGCGTTCCAGGCGGTGGCCGACCGGGTCGTCGGTCTCATCGACCGGGTCGGCGCGGACGCGTCGGCGCCGGAGCTGTCGCGGGCCGCCGAGCACTTCGCGGTGACGGCGCGCTACGAGTGGATGTTCTGGGACGCCGCCTGGCGCCGCGAGACCTGGCCGATCTGACCCGTCCCACATGCGGCTCGTCCCCGCTCCGGCGCAACCGCGGTCGGCGCCGTGAGCCGACCAGCCGGTGGGTGGACGGCCGCCGGGCAGGCAGCGGCGGGTGGCGATTGGCACGTGCGGTGACGGCGTGGATCGGACGCGGGTGAAGATCGACGTACGGAGATCCGCCCGGATGCGTGATGCGCGGTTCCGCGGAACACCTTGATCGTCGGAGTGAGAGCTGGTTCCGGGGTGGGAGCTGGTTCCGGGGTGGGGGCCGGGACGCGGTGCGTGGCCGCCGGGCTGACGCCGTCGGCGATGACGGGTCGACCAGCGGCCCGGCTCAGACCTCCTTGCGGGCGATCACCAGGTAGGTGCCCGCGAAGCCGGCGCCGTGGACGTAGCGCCGGGCGAGGCGGTCGAGGAGCCGGGCGGTGATCAGCAGAGGGCTGACCACCGCCATCATGGCGCCCCAGGCCACCAGGTGGGCGGGGCCGGCGGCCTGGCGCAGCCAGGGCATGGGGCGCGGTGCGATGGCGGCGACGACGAGCAGCAGGGCGGCGGTGAGGTCACCGAGGCCGCGGCTGGCGGCGAACCGCACCATGACGGGCCGCAGCCCCCGGTCCTCCAGTGCCGCGAGCAGGTTGTCGACGGGGATGAGCTGGGCCCGCTCCGGCACCGCCCAGCCGGCCCAGAACCGGCCGAGCCAGCGCGCCTGGTGGCACTCGGCGTTCGCCAGCTCGCACAGCACGTGGCCGCCGGGCGGTAACGCCTTGGCGACGGCGTCGAGCTCCGCGGACGGGTCGTCGGCGCGTTCCAGGTAGCCGAACATGCTGATGACGTCGTAGCGACCGGCAACCGCCTCGACGACGTCGGGCAGCCGGCCGTGGTGGGCATGGTCGAGCCAGCCGCGCCGCAGGCCCTCGTCGAGTCCGGCGAACGTGTCGACTCCGTCGAAGACCGTCGCCGGCCACACCTCGCGGGCCGCGTTCGGGAAGTGGCCGTAGCGGGAGCCGACGTCCAGCCAGGCGCGCGGGACCGTGAACGGGCGCACGGCGGCGGCCTGCCCGCGGCGGTCGCGGGCGATCACCGCAAGGGCCTGCTCGGCGATCCCGGTGCGCAGGCCGTCGTAACGGTCCCGGTCGTAGAACTCGCGGCCGGCGGGGCTCAGGCCCGGGTTGAGGAACACGTGCCCGCAGCGCCGGCAGCCGGTGAGGCGAAACCGGCCGGGTTTGCGCAGGAACAGGTCGGGCGAGTCGAGCCGGGTGGCCAGCTCCGTCGAACCGCACCACGGACAGTCCGCGCGAGCGCGGCGCAGGAACCGGGCCAGGCCGGCGCGGACGTCGCGGCCGTAGGTGGCGCGGCTGGCCGCCGTCCGCTGCTTCGCCG
>NZ_JAMQQF010000319.1 GCF_023716945.1 Frankia sp. AiPs1
GCCCGGCCCGGCCGCCGTGGCGGCGCCCGGGCGTGTCCCTGCCGTGTCGGTGCCGTTCGTCGGGCTGTGCAGCGCGTCCGGCCGGTCCTGGTTGGCCGTCGCCGGCTGCTCGAACGACGGCCAACCGGACGACGGGTGCTCGGGTGCCTGCTGCTCCGACGACGGCCAACCGGACGTGTGCTGATCGGACGCGTGCTGATCGGACGGGCGCTGGCCGGATGAGGGCCGCTCGGACGCTGGCGACTGGGGCGTCGAGGACTTGGCCGAGGTCGACCCGGCCGGGCCCGAGTCCGGGTCCGGGCTCATGCCGGCGGCGAGGTGGTCGAACGAGAACGCGTAGCTGCGTGGGCCGCCAAACAGGGGATCGTCGCTCGGGGGCGTCCAACCGTCATAGCTGACGTAGCGACCGCGCAGATCCTGGCCCCCGGCGGACGCCGGACTCGGCGCAGCGGCCGCGCCGGTGGGATCCGCTGCGCGGTCCCCCGCGGGTTCGGACGGCCTGCCGGCGAGACCGGTCGAGTCGTCCGACCGGGCGGCGCGGTCCGGCCGGTCGCGCCGCGGAGTGCCCGACTCCGCACGCTTCTCGTGTCCCTCGCCACCCAATTCAGTCATCTGGGTCAGAATAGCTAGCTCGCTGGAGGGTGCCAGCCCGTCCGCGAGCCTCCCCGTGCGGGAGTCCCGTCCGGCGTCCGCCCGATACACTGGGCAGTCACCGAGGTTTCGCCGCCAGCGGGGTTCGCCACCAGCGAGGGCTCGATACCAGCGAGGGTTCTACGGACCGGTTGGGTCGGGCACGCACGGTGCCGCTGGCGTCCTGTCGGTGGGCGCTGATCGGGCCGGTCGGCGGTCCGCTCCGATCGCCTGGTAACCTCAAAGACTGCTGCGCGTGACACGTCCCGTCTGCGCGCTCACCATTCTTGACGAGATCCGCCCGAGGCCCCTCGGAGTTCCAGGCGGGATCGTCCGAACGAGAAGGCAGACCTGTGCGCACGTACCAGCCCAAGCCCGCGGATGTCCAGCGTGTGTGGCACGTCATCGATGCCACCGACGTGGTGCTCGGTCGGCTGGCGACCCAGGCCGCTGCGCTGCTGCGCGGCAAGCACAAGCCGTACTTCGCCCCGCACATCGACACCGGCGACTTCGTCATCGTCGTCAACGCCGGCAAGGTCGCGCTGAGCGGGAACAAGCGTCAGCAGGCCCAGTACCACCGGCACTCGGGCTTCCCGGGCGGTCTGCGCAGCACCTCGTACGGCGAGCTGCTCGACACGCGGCCGCAGATCATCATCGAGAAGGCCATCAAGGGCATGCTGCCGAAGAACAAGCTCGGCCGCGCCCAGGGCACCAAGCTGAAGGTCTACGCGGGGTCGACGCACCCGCACGACGCTCAGCAGCCCACCCCGTTCGAGATCATTCAGGTCGCGCAGTAACCGCTGACCTCCTCCAGCCGGACGGCGGGCGGTGTTGATCCGCCCCGGGCGCCGGCTACGGGAACCACGCATCAACTGAGGAAGGAACGCGACGTGGCTGTCGTGACCGACGTACAGGGCAACCCCCGCGCCACCGGACGGCGCAAGGAGGCGGTCGTCCGCGTGCGCCTGCTCCCCGGCAACGGGAAGTGGACGCTCAACGGGCGGACGCTGGAGGAGTACTTCCCGAACAAAGTGCACCAGCAGCTCGTCAACGAGCCGCTGAAGGCGCTGGACAAGGCCGAGTCCTACGACATCGCCGCACGGCTGCACGGCGGCGGGGTGTCGGGCCAGGCCGGCGCGCTTCGACTCGCCATCGCCCGCGCGCTGACGCTGGCGGAGGAGGAGTCGCGGCCTACTCTCAAGAAGGCCGGCTTCCTGACTCGTGACGCTCGGGTCAAGGAGCGCAAGAAGTACGGGCTGAAGAAGGCCCGTAAGGCTCCGCAGTACAGCAAGCGCTAACCTTGCGTCCCCCTCGCCGGCGCGCCCCCGCAGTGGGCGCGCCAGCGGAGGGGACGGGCGCTGCCGGTGCGTGCCTCGGTCTCCGCCTGAACCTTCGACTTCATGGAGGACCTCAGTGACGAGGCTCTTCGGCACCGACGGCGTCCGAGGCGTGGCGAACGTCGACCTCACCGCGGAGCAGGCGTTGTCGCTGGCCTCCGCGGCCGTGGAACTGCTGGGTGCGCCGGGACGGTCCGCCGGGCTGGCGGGGCCCCGGCCGCTCGTGGTCGTCGGTCGAGACACCCGGCCTTCCGGGGAGTTCCTCGAGGCTGCGGTCGTGGCCGGCCTGGCCGCCTCGGGGGCCGACGTGGCCCGCATCGGTGTCGCTCCGACCCCGGCCGTGGCGCACGCGGTCGCCGCCAGCGGCGCAACCTTTGGCGTGATGCTCTCCGCCAGCCACAACCCGATGCCGGACAACGGCATCAAGGTGTTCGCCGCCGGCGGGCTCAAACTCCCCGACGAGGTCGAGGACGCCATCGAGCGGCGGATGGCACAACCGCCCGGCCCCCGACCCGTCGGCGCCTCCGTCGGTCGGATCCGCGAGGAACCGGGGCTTCTCGACCGTTACGCGGACCACCTGCTCGCCGCCCTTCCGGTGCGTCTTGACGGCCTGCGGATCGTCGTCGACTGCGCCCAGGGCGCGGCGTCAGTGCTCGCACCGCGGGTTCTGCGCGCCGCCGGTGCCGACGTCGTCGCGCTGCACGCCGACGGTGACGGCACGGTGATCAACGACGGCAGCGGCGTCACCCAGCTGGACAGCCTGCGGGCGGCGGTTGTCGAACAGGCCGCCGATGTCGGCATCGCCCACGACGGCGACGCGGACCGCTGCCTCGCGGTGGACGCCGCCGGTGACATCGTCGACGGTGACCAGATCCTCGCCATCTGCGCGCTCGCGCTGGCCGAACGCGGTGAACTGGTCGACGACACGGTCGTCGTCACCGTGATGTCGAACCTGGGTTTCCACCACGCGATGCGCGAGGCCGGGATCACCGTCGTGACCACTCCCGTGGGCGACCGGTACGTGGTGGAAGCGATGCGGGCCGGCGGCTACGTGCTCGGTGGCGAGCAGAGTGGGCACGTCGTCTTTCTCGATCATGCGACCACCGGCGACGGGCTGCTGACGGCTCTGCGGCTGCTCGGTCGGGTCGCCGAGACCGGCCAGCCTCTCGGCGAGCTCGCCAAGGCCATGACCCGGCTGCCGCAGGTGCTCGTCAACGTGCATGGCGTCGACCGGACCCAGGCGGGCGCCTCGCCCGAGCTGCGGGCCGCCGTCGCGGCGGCGGAGGCCGAGCTCGGTGACGGCGGACGGGTGCTGCTGCGGCCCTCCGGGACCGAGCCGCTGGTTCGCGTCATGGTCGAGGCGGAGACCGACGCCGTGGCTCGGGACACCGCCCACCGCCTCGCGGCTGTCGTTCGCGCCGCGTTGGCGGCCCCCCGCTAGAACCGCCCGCGTCCTCCCCCCGGCGAGGCCACGCCAGGACAACTCGCAGTCCGTTCGGCCGGCCACGTCCGCCGGCCGTGGGAACCTGCGTACGCTGAGGCGCATGTGCGGGATCATCGGGTACGTCGGTGACCAGTCGGCCCTGGACGTCGCGTTGAACGGCCTGCGGCGCCTCGAGTACCGCGGCTACGACTCCGCCGGCGTCGCGGTCGTCGGCGCCGGGGCCCTGCGGACGGCGCGGCGGGCCGGCAAACTCGCCAACCTGGAGAAGCTGCTGTCCGAGGCGTCGGAGGCGGATCCGATGCCCGGGACGACCGGGATGGGGCACACCCGGTGGGCCACCCACGGTGGCCCGACCGACGCCAACGCCCACCCCCACACCGACTGCACCGGCGCGATCGCCGTCATCCACAACGGCATCATCGAGAACTTCGCCGCGCTGCGCGCCGACCTGGAGGCGATCGGGCACGAGCTTGCTAGCGAGACCGACACCGAGGTCGTCGCCCACCTGCTGGAGGTCGAGTTGGGTAACGCCGCCGCCGCGCCGGCGGCGGCGGTCCCGGAGGACGTCACCCCCCGGCCGACCCGCCCCGGCACGGGCCCCTCGCCCGTTCCCGGCGCGCTGGCCGACCGCACCGCGGAGCCGGGCACGCACCCGTTGACCGTGGCGCTGCAACGCGTCTGCCGCCGGCTGGAGGGCGCCTTCACCCTCGTCGTGTTGCACCGCGACTTCCCCGAAGTGGTCGTCGGCGCCCGGCGAAACAGCCCCCTGGTCGTCGGGCTGGGGGCGGGGGAGACCTTCCTCGCCAGCGATGTCTCGGCGTTCATCGCCCACACCCGTGAGGCAATGGAGATCGGCCAGGACCAGGTGGTCGAGGGCCGCCGGGACGGCGTCACCGTGACCGACTTCGCCGGGGAGGTCGTCGAGGGTCGTCGCTACCACGTCGACTGGGACGCGGGCGCCGCGGAGAAGGGCGGCTACCCGTACTTCATGCTCAAGGAGATCAACGAGCAGCCGACCGCGCTCGCCGACACCCTGCGGGGTCGGCTCTCCGCCGACGGCGCGATCGTCCTCGACGAGGAGCGGCTTTCCGCGCAGGACTTCCGGGATGTCGACAAGGTCTTCATCGTCGCCTGCGGCACGGCGTACCACGCCGGCCTGATCGCGAAGTACGCCGTCGAGCACTGGACGCGGCTGCCCTGCGAGGTCGAGATGGCCTCGGAGTTCCGCTACCGGGATCCGGTGCTGGACCGCTCGACCCTCGTCATCGCGATCAGCCAGAGTGGCGAGACGTTGGACACGCTCATGGCCGTCAAGCACGCCCGCGAGCAGAAGGCCCGGGTGCTGGCGATCTGCAACACGAACGGGTCGACGATCCCCAGGGAGTCCGACGCGGTGCTGTACACCCGCTGCGGGCCCGAGGTCGGTGTCGCCTCGACGAAGACCTTCCTCGGCCAGGTCGCGGCCTGCCTGCTCGTCGGTCTGTACCTGGCGCAGGTGCGCGGCGTGCTCTACGGCGACGAGGTCGCCGCCTACGTCGAGCGGCTGCAGCGGATGCCCGACCTGGTGGAGCGGACGCTGGGCCGGCTCGAACCGATCCGTGAGCTCGCCCGCGGCCTGGCCGACGCCAAGGCGGTGCTTTTCCTCGGCCGCCACGTGGGCTACCCGGTGGCGTTGGAGGGTGCCCTCAAGCTCAAGGAACTTGCCTACATGCATGCCGAGGGGTTCCCGGCGGGCGAGCTCAAGCACGGCCCGATCGCGCTCATCGAGCCGGGCCTGCCGGTGATCGTCATTGCGCCGTCACCACGCGGGCGTGCGCATCTGCACAGCAAGATTGTTTCCAACATCCAGGAGGTGCGGGCGCGGGGCGCGCGGACCATCGTGATCGCCGAGGACGGCGACGTCGCGGTGGAGCCCTACGCCGACCATCTCATCCGCGTGCCGGCGACCTCGTCGCTGTTCGCACCCCTGGTGACGACCCTGCCGCTGCAGGTGTTCGCCTGCGAGCTCGCCCTCGCCCGCGGCCTCGACGTCGACCAGCCGCGCAACCTCGCCAAGTCCGTCACGGTCGAGTAGCCGCCTTTCCCCGTGAGTCGCCTTCGGTGACTCACGGGGACCCCTGGCATCGAGGCGGCGGCCGGGTTTCCGTCAGATCGCCCTCGGCGATCTTCCTGGGTGAGCTGCGAGGGCCTTCGGGGCTTCACGGGGCCCCTGGCCTCGGGGTGGTCAGGAGGAGGGGGCGGCGCCGTGCTGGCGGCCGTGCCAGGCGACGGTGGCCTCCCAGAGAGCGTCGGCGACCGCCTCGTTGTCCTCTGCGGCGTCGAGCAGGGTCTCCACGAGCTCGGCACGAGGGACGCGGCTGAGGAACACCCGCATCGCGGCGTGCACCGGGTCGTCGGTGAACAGCGAGCCCTCGCCGATGATCCCGCCGTTCTCCTCGTCGTCCGCATCCTCGTCGTCGTCGTCGTCGGCGAGGCCCGCCGAGCCGGTGGCGACGAGGGCGACGGCGACCGCGTGGCGGCAGAACGAGCCGGTTGCCCCCTCGGGGCAGGTGCAGCCGGTGCGCGGCCCGTCGTCGGCCGCCTCCAGGCGGACCTCGTGCGGCCCGTCGTCGTCGACCGTGCCCGAGGCGTTGGTGGGCCGGATACGGAGCTGCTCGACACGACCGAGCAGGGCCAGGTTCACCCCTTCGATGAACACGTCGGTACCCGCGCGCTGCGCGCAGGCACGTTCCTCGAAGGCTGCTTCGAGCGGGGTGACGGCGTCCCCGCCGTGCCCGTTCTCGCCGGACACAGAAATGATCACTGGTCAATCCTACGGAATGCGAGGGCGGATCGTACCGGCCAGGTCCCTGGCATCACCAAGGCCTTCTTGTCAAACGTAGCATCGCGATATATCGTGAGCGTACGCGATAGCGAGCGGATGACCTCCATTGGTCTTCCGTGGAGATGAAAGGGAAAGATCATGACATCACAGGCGATTCCAGGCCCATGGGGGCCGTGGGGACCCTGGAGCAAGTGGGGGCGAGCGGCTGGGTTCGATCCCGCGCGACTGTCGGAGTTCTTCGAGACGATGGCCGGTTGGGCGGAGCGTGAGGCCGGCGGTTGCGAGGCGAAGGAGTCGGCGGCTCGCGACCGCACCAGCCGCACGGCACGCGGCGGACACGGTGGCGGGCGCCATGAGCATGGCGGGCCCGGCGAGGGCCGGCCG
>NZ_JAMQQF010000031.1 GCF_023716945.1 Frankia sp. AiPs1
CGACCCGGCCCGCCACACCGAGAAGATCAGGAACGGGCCACACGCGGCCCACATAACCAAGATTCAGAACGGGCACTTAGAAGATGTTTGAGATCTCCGGGTGGTGACTGGCTGTGATATTCGGGGTGTGCGATGGGTGTGCGTTCGCGGGGAAAGGGCCTGACCGGGTGGTCGGGCGGGTGACGGTCAGGGGGTGCCGCGACGTCACCGTCACCGCTATCCGTCTGATCTGACCGATGCCCAGTGGGCGCTGATCGAGCCGCTGTTGCCGCCGGCGGCGTCGATCGGCCGCCGCGAGAAGCACGACCGCCGCGATCTCGTCGACGCGATTGGGTACGTCGTGCGCAACGGCTGCGCCTGGCGGGCGCTGCCGTCGGACTATCCGCCGTGGCAGACCGTCTACTACTACTTCGCCCGCTGGCACGATCAGGGCGTGACCGAACGTGTCCACGACGCGTTACGTGACCAGCTCCGCGTGCAGGAGGGACGTGACACCGAACCGACGGCAGGGATCATCGACTCCCAGTCGGTGAAGGGCGCCGACACCGTCCCGGCGGCCAGCCGCGGCTTCGACATGGGTAAGAAAATCAACGGCCGCAAGCGATTCCTCGTCGTTGACACCCTGGGACTGCTGCTGGGGCGTGCTGGTCGTTCCCGCGAGTACGCATGACACCGCCGGTGGGCGGCAGGTTCTTCTCGACAGCTACTTCGCCGGCCGCCGGTTACAGCTGGTGTTCGGTGACGGGATGTTCGCCGGGACGATCGTGGACTGGGCCGCCCGTCTGCTTGGGCTCCGGGTGCAGGTCGTGCGCCGGCCTGCGGGGCAGAAGGGCTTCGAGGTCCTGCCCCGCCGCCGGGTCGTCGAACGGACCCTGGCGTGGATCACCGGACACCGTCGTCACGCCCGGGACTACGAACGCCGCCCCGACCACGCCGAAGCCCTGATCCGCTGGGCGATGATCGGTGTCATGGCCCGGCGGATCGACCGGCGCGCACCCGCCCGACGGCCAGGACCCCGACCGCTACAGAGAATCATCTAACCGACGATCTCAAACACCTTCTTACGGGTATTCTTCACCGGCCACGAAGGCTGCGCGGTGGTCGTGAGCCCAGGCGCGGAACGCGCGGGCCGGGTGGCCGAGGATGCGTTCGACATCGTCGGTGAGGACTGCATTACCGCCGTCACGGACGAGCTGGTAGCCGTCGACAGCGGAGTCCGCGACGGATGGCTCGAATCCGGCGCTGACCAGCTGCTGGCGGACCGCATGTGGGGGCACCTCAACCGTCGTGATGGTTCGTCCGAGCTCGGCGGCGAGCTGGGCGACCTGGTCGGGAACGCTGAGAAGCTCGGGGCCGGTCAGGGTGTGGGCCGCGTCATCGTGCTCGTCGGTCAGCAGGGCCTCGACCGCGACCGCCGCCACGTCGCGGGGATCGACGACGCCCTGGGCGCCCGTTCCGGTCAGGTTGGGCACCGGGTTGCCGGCTCGAATCGCGTCGGACCAGGACAGCGTGTTGGAGGCGAACGAGCTGGGCCGCAGCGCGGACCAGGTCAGCCCGCTGGCGGCCAGCGCCTGTTCGCCGGCACGGTGCCTGAGCGAGGGCAGATCGGCGGCGTCATCGGCCTTCCCGCCGATGGCGGACAGCTTGACAACCTTCCGGACGCCGCCTGCACGGGCCGCCCGGATCATGGCCAGGTCGTGCTCGGCGACCGAGCCGGCGGCGCCGGGAGCGGTCAGCAGGAAGACGCTGTCGACACCGGCGACCGCGCGGTGGAGCGAGTCAGCGCGGTCGAAGTCGGCCTGCACGACATCGATCAGAGCGTCAGCAGGAAGACGAAGACGGGCCGGTTCTCGCGTCATCGCCCGAATCGGAGCGCCCCGGTCGACCAGGAGACGCAGAACCTCGCCGCCGACGGTGCCGGTCGCACCAGTAACCAAGATCATGGGATCATCGTGGCGGCGACGGACCGCGGTCGCTAGGAAATTCCGGCACGCCGGGTACCGATTACTGAGTACCGGGTACCGGACGGGTACCGGAGGTGGCCTGCGAGAAGCCCCGTCCTCGACGACTAATCTGAGGGCCGTGGTCATGGTGGACAGGCAGCTGCCCGTGGCTGAGGCTGCCCGCCCGTGGGTCGAGCGGGTGAGCGTCGCGACCTACTCCGGCGACGTCGACCCGCACCCGTGGATCTATGCTCCCGACCCGGCGACCACCATTGTGTGGCGGCGAACGGAGGACGGCTACGGCGTCCTGCGGGTCCTCGGGCCCCGCACTCGGGCCGCCTACCACCCGAGCAAGGACATCCCCCTGTGCATCAAGGTGCGGATCACCATCGGCTTCGTGCCGACGGTGCTCGGGATCGCGGCGTGCGACGTCGTCGACCGGGTCCTGCCCCTCCACGAGCTGTGGGGCAGGTCAGCCGACCAGCTCACCGACGATCTGGCGGGGATCGGCGACGATCCGGAGCGCGCCGCGGCGGTCCTGGTGGCAGCGCTGGACTCCCGCGTCCGAGAAGCCGGCCCAGCTGGGCCTTCGCGCGCCAACCTGGTTCAGGCCGCAGCCGTCGAGCTCTCGACCAGCGCCAGCGGCGCACCGGCAACTGTCAGCGGCGTAGCCCGCCAGGTCGGTGTCAGCGAGAGACAGCTGCGCAACCTTTTCGCGCAGACCGTCGGACTCCCGCCCAAGCAGGTCGCCCGTCTCAACCGGATTCGCGCGGTCCTCGACCGCACCGGTCGTCAGCCGTGGGCCCGCTTGGCCAGCGACGCCGGCTTCTACGACCAGTCCCATCTGACCGCGGATTTCCACCACATCATGGGCGTGACGCCGGGTCAGTTCGCCGCTGGGAAACTCCCCGTCGTTCCGTGCTGAAGACGGCGTTCCAGTAATGTTGGTCGGCTGTCTATCGGGAGGTCGGTCGTGCTGCTGGAGGAGCTCAAGCCGGGGCTGCGCGTTGCGGGGCTCATCCCCGCCGAGGTCATCACGGTCCTTGCCGCGCAATGGCACGGTTCCGACGCGCTCGAACTGACCTACAAGACCACCGCCGGCGGCCTCGGCCAGCAGGTCGTGTTCCGCCAGGACCAGGACAAGCTCAGCGTTGCCCAGACCGGCAGCCGAGCCTTTGACGCGGGCGCCAGCGACTTCAAGCTCGTGGCCGAGGCGCAGCGCATCTCGCTGGCCGGGCTCTTCGACCCGATGCTCGCC
The DNA here is from genome assembly GCF_023716945.1 of Frankia sp. AiPs1. GTDB lineage: Bacteria > Actinomycetota > Actinomycetes > Frankiales > Frankiaceae > Frankia. Next base: position 3,202 of record NZ_JAMQQF010000031.1, read on the forward strand.
GTCGCCACCAGTGACGTGCAGCCTCTCCCGCACCAGATCCGCGCGGTGTACGGCGAGCTGCTCCCGCGCACCCCGCTGCGCTTCCTGCTCGCCGACGACCCCGGCGCAGGCAAGACCATCATGGCCGGCCTCTACATCAAGGAGCTGCTGCTGCGCGATGACGTGAGGCAGTGCCTCATCGTCGCGCCCGGCGGGCTCGTGGAGCAGTGGCAGGACGAGCTGTTCTTCAAGTTCGGCCTCCGCTTCGACCTGCTGACCAACCAGCTCATCGACTCCCAGGTCAACCTCAACGTCTTCGAGACCAATCCGCTCCTCATCGCGCGGATGGATCAGCTCTCCCGCAACGAGCACCTTCAGGCCCAGCTCAGCGAGACCGAATGGGATCTGATCGTCGTCGACGAGGCCCACCGGATGGGCGCCCACTACTTCGGCGGCAAGCTGCAGAAGACCAAGCGCTTCCAGCTCGGGGAGCTCCTTGGCCAGCTCACCCGCCACCTGCTGCTGATGACCGCGACCCCGCACTCGGGCAAGGAGGAGGATTTCCAGCTCTTCCTCACGCTGCTCGACCGGGACCGCTTCGAGGGCAGGCAGAAGAAGACCACGGACACCAGCGGGATCATGCGTCGGATGGTCAAGGAGGATCTGCTCACCTTCGAGGGCAAGAAGCTCTTTCCCGAGCGCGTCGCTGAGACCGTTCCCTACGAGCTGACCGCGTTGGAGCACGCCCTCTACGAGGACGTCACCCACTACGTCCGCGAGGGAATGAACCGGGCCGACCGGCTCGGTGGCAAGCGCAAGAACACCGTCGGCTTCGCCCTCACCGTTCTCCAGCGACGACTCGCCTCCAGCCCGGAGGCGATCTACAAGAGCCTCGTCCGCCGGTCCGAGCGCCTGGAGCGCAAGCGGCAGGAGATCCTCGACGGCACCTACCGCGAGCCGGAGCCGACAGTCGAGTTGAGTGCGATCGACTCCGACGAGTTCAACGCCGAGGAGATCGAACAGCTGGAGGAGGACCTGCTCGACGCCGCCACCGCCGCGCAGACGGTGGCGGAACTCAACGCCGAGCTGGCCGAGCTGGCCGAGCTGGCCAAGACCGCCAAGCGCGTCCGCGACGCCGGCACCGACCGCAAGTGGACCGAGCTGTCGACCATTCTCCAGGACCACGCGCTGACCACCGACGCGAACGGCTGCCCGCGGAAGTTCATTATCTTCACCGAGCACCGCGACACCCTCGACTACCTCCGGGCCAAGATCGGATCGCTGCTCGGCAAGCCTGACGCGGTCAGGGCCATTCACGGCGGCGTGCGCCGCGGCGAGCGTCGCCAGATCACCGAGGAGTTCACCAAGAACCGCGACGTTCAGATCCTGCTGGCCACCGATGCGGCCGGCGAGGGCCTGAACCTTCAGGCCGCTCATCTGATGGTCAACTACGACCTGCCGTGGAACCCCAACCGCATCGAGCAGCGCTTCGGCCGCATCCACCGCATCGGCCAGGGGGAGGTCTGCCGGCTGTGGAACCTCGTGGCCGCCAACACTCGGGAGGGCGAGGTCTTCACCCGCCTGCTGGCGAAGCTCGACCAGATGCGCCTGGACTACGGCGGCAAGGTCTTCGACGTCCTCGGCGAAGCCTTCACCGAGACCCCGCTGCGCACCCTCCTGCTCGACGCCATCCAGTACGGCGAGCGTCCCGAGGTGAAGGCGAAGATGCACGAGGTCATCGACGCCAGCGTCGGCGACGGTCTCAAGGAACTACTCGACGAGCGGGCGCTCGCGTCCGAGCACCTCGCCGAGGCCGACCTGCGGCGGCTGCGCGCGGCGATGGACGCCGCCCGCGCCCGCCGGCTCCAGCCGCACTACATCGAGCTGGCCTTCAAGGCGGCCTTCTCCCGCCTCGGTGGTCGGATCGCCCGGCGTGAGCAGGGCCGCTACGAGATCGCGAACGTGCCCCAGCACCTGCGCTCGGCCGGCAGGGGGCCGATCGCGACGAAGTACGACCGCGCCACCTTCGACCTCGCCCACGTCCAGCCCGACGGACTCGCGCGGGCCGACCTGCTCGCGCCCGGCCACCCGCTCCACGACGCGGTCATCAACGAGACCGTGCGGCAGTTCGGCGGGGCGCTGAACCGCGGCACCGTGCTCGTGTCCTCGACCCTCGACGAGCCGCACCTGCTCGTGGGCGTCATCGAGGAGGTCGCCGACGCCACCGGCGAGTCCGTGGCGCGCCGGTTCGGCTACGCCTACGTCGACAGCCACGGCACGGTCAGCCCCGCAGGTCCCGCGCCGTACCTGGACTGCGTCGCGGCTCCCGCCGGCCCGGCGACCGACGCCGCCCGCGCCCTCGCGTGGCTGGCCGAGGGGGAGGACAGGGCCACGAGCTGGATCATCGCCAACCGGCTCCCCGAGTACCTCGCCGAGGTCCAGCCCCCCCGGCTGGCGGAGCTGACGAAGGCCCGTGACCTGGTCACGAGGCGCCTCACCGCGGAGAGCGAACGGCTGCTGTTCGAGGCGGCGATCGCCGCGGAGAACGAGCAGAAGGGCGAGAAGCCCAAGGAGTCCCCGGCGAGCCTCAACCGCAAGGCGGTCGAGCTCGACACCCGGCTTCGCCGGCGCCTGGCGCTGCTCGACCAGCAGCAGCTCATGTCCACCAAGCCGCCCCGCCTCGTCACCGCCGCCCTCGTGCTGCCCGTCAGCCTGTTCGAGGACGACCTGCCGCCGTCCGCGCCGATGCACGCCAAGGCGACGAAGGAGGTCGAGCGTCGCGGTGTCGACCTCGTCCTGACGCGCGAGCGAGAACTCGGCCGCCGGCCCGTCGAGCAGGCGTTCACCAACCCCGGCTTCGACATCCTGTCGACCGATGCCGATGGCGACACCTACCGCATCGAGGTCAAGGCTCGCCTCGACGGTGCCACCGACTTCTTCGTCACCCACAACGAGGTGATGACCAGCAAGAACGCCGCCCCGCGCTACCGGCTCGCCCTCGTCCGCGTCGACCCTCGCGGGCCGCAGCACGACGAGGTCCGCTACCTCGACGCCCCCTTCGCCACCACCGACCTCGGCGACTTCGACGCCACCGGCCTGCGCGGCAACTGGGCCAAGACCTGGGCCAAGGGAAGGGCGCCGTTCTAATGACTGGGGCCACCGCTGCGACTCTCGTCGCCGTCTTGGCTAATCCACCCCTGACTGACGGTAAGCGCACGTTGGGCCGCGTGGCGTTGGCAGCTGAACTGCTCGGCTTCGCCGAGGTCCAGGTCGCGAACCTGTTCTCGCTGCCTTCACTGGCAACAGGGGCCATCGACGAGCTCGGTGCGACCGCTACCGGCTGGCTAGCGGCAAGACCCTCCCTCGAGACAGCGCTCGCAGGGGCAGATGGTGTGTTGCTCGCCTACGGAGCAACCTCTCCGTCCGGTCCGGCACGTACTCACTTCCGTGAGCAGGTCGAATGGCTCCGAACTCACCTCGATCGGCTGGCTTTACCAGGGTGGCAGGTTGGCGACGGTCCGCGGCATCCGTCTCGGTGGCAACGGTGGACCAGCCGAGAGCATCCTGAGGCCCCGTTCATCGAGGCGGTGCGACGCAGTCTCGTCCTGGTTCACTGGACCGTGCTGGAGGATGGCGGCGTAGCACCGCCATCCTCCAGCACGCGTAGGGAGTCGAGTGTGTTGGCCGGCTAGAGATGATCTGTACGAGCACCAACGCGCGGAACAGCTTGTCGTGGCTGGTCGCGGCACCGAACCCCAGCATGTTGTAACCGTGGGACAGCGTGTCCAGCAGGTGCGCATCCGCGACGACGTGATCGGTAACGCGGCGCCGGAGTTCGCCGACGTGGGCCAAGGGCCGGGCACCGTTCTGACGGCTTGTCGCAACCCTCGCCCACTGGGGCAGGGGCCGGCTCTCTTCCGAGCCAGGGCCGGCACTACCTGAAGGCTTGCGGCTCGCCCACGGAGCAACGCAGCCACGCGCCCCATCGCGTGCCTGGTCGACATCGTCAAGGTCTATGCACATTGTGATGGTTTAACCGCTAGATTCGATCCTTCAGGTCACGGTGCGGAGGCGACCATCTGGTCTCTGCATCGAGGGCTCGCGAGGGTCGGGGGGCAGTAGGTGCAGAAGCGGAAGTTGATCGAGGTGGCGCTGCCACTGGAGGCGATCAACCGAGAGTCGGCCCGGGAGAAGTCCATCCGGCACGGACATCCCTCCACGCTGCACCTGTGGTGGGCGCGACGGCCGCTCGCAGCAGCCCGAGCCGTCTTGTTCGCCCAGCTCGTCGACGACCCGAGCGCACGGCCCGAGGAGTTCCCCACCGAGGAGCTGCAACGGAAGGAGCGCGATCGGCTGCATCGGCTTATCGAGCGGCTCGTGCTCTGGGAGAACGCCCGTGACAGTCAGGTACTCAAGGAGGCTCACGAGGAGATCCTCAAGTCCACGAACGGCAACCCGCCACCGATCCTGGACCCCTTCGCCGGCGGGGGAACCATCCCACTGGAGGCCCAGCGCCTCGGCTTGGAGGCCCACGCCTCCGACCTCAACCCGGTCGCCGTTCTCATCAACAAGGCGCTCATCGAGATCCCGCCCAAGTTCCGCGACCAGCCGCCGATTTTCCCCGACCTGGCGGACTCCGAGATCCGCCTCTGGAAAAATACGGAGGGCTTGGCCGCTGACGTACGCGCCTACGGCACCTGGATACGCGACGAAGCTGAGAAGCGCATCGGCCACCTCTACCCCAAGGTCACCCGCGCCGACGGCACCCAGGCCACGGCCATCGCCTGGATCTGGGCCCGTACTGTCATCTGCCCCAACCCCGCCTGTGGTATAGAGATGCCTTTGGTCCGCTCCTGGTGGCTAGGCAAGAAGAAGGGCAAGGAGGCGTACGTCGTCCCCCAGGTCGTCCCCGACCCCACCCATCCCTCGGGGCTGCGGGTCGCGTTTACCGTTGGGCACGACGAGGCTGGCACGCCGATCAATAATAATGACGGGACTGTCGCCGGTCGTGTCGGTGCCGTTTGCGTTGCATGTGACAGCGCGGCAAGCAAAGCCTATATCAAGGCGGAGGGCCACGCTGGTCGCATGGGCGCCCGGCTGATGGCTATCACGATAGAAGGCCACAGGCAGCGAGTATATGTCGCTCCGACAGTCGAACATGAGGCGGCCGCTGATGTTGCGCGGCCTCACGATGTGCCAAGCGGGGTGCTTTCAACCAACTCGCAGTACATGGGTGCGCCTCTTTACGGGATGACCACCACGGCCAGTCTGTTCACCAATCGCCAGCTCACCACTCTGACCACCTTTAGCGACCTAGTCGCCGACGCCCGTGAACGGATCGTCGCCGACGGCGGCACCGAGGCGTACGCCGACGCCGTCACTACCTACCTCGGTTTCTCTGTGAGTAAAGCGCTCGCACGAAACAATACCATGTGCGGTTGGGAATCTGGAATGGACCGGCTGCGCGGTTCGTTTCAACGCCAGGCCATTCCCATGACCTGGGACTTTGCGGAGGCCAACCCACTTACGGCTGCGGGCGGCGGACTGACTGCCGTAGTGCAGTCCGAGGTTGAGGTGCTTGAGCAACTCATCGGGGCAGAGCAAGGATTCGTGACTCAGGCGGACGCTGCGTCCCGGTCGTACAAGCACGTGATCAGCACCGATCCGCCGTACTATGATAACGTCCCATACGCCGACCTCTCGGACTTCTTCTATGTCTGGCTTCGCCGAAGCCTTCGGGGAATCTATCCGGGCCTGTTCGGAACCATGCTCGTTCCCAAGGTTGAGGAACTCGTCGCAAACCCTCAGCGTCAGAACGGTAAGAAGGAAGCTGAAAAATTCTTCGAGGACGGGTTCAGATCAGTCTTCTCGCGGGTACGAGAGACAGTGTACGAAGACTATCCAATCGTCGTCTTTTACGCCTTCAAGCAGTCTGACAGTGACGAGATTGGAGACGCGTCGACTGGCTGGGAGACTCTGCTCGAAGGAATGATCCGTAGCGGTTGGGCGATCACTGCGACCTGGCCAAACCGGAGCGAGTTGAGTAACCGCATACGTGGCCAAGGTTCGAACGCGCTGGCTTCTTCGATTGTACTGTCGCTGCGTCCCCGTCCCGAGAAAGCGCCGACGACGGACCGGCGTGGGTTCATCGCGGCATTGGAGGCCGAGTTGCCCGACGCGCTGCGGAAGTTGCAGCAGGGGCAGATCGCGCCGGTGGACCTGCCGCAGGCGGCGATCGGGCCGGGGATGGCTGTGTTTAGCCGGTACAGCGCAGTGCTTGAGCCTGACGGAAAGAAGATGACTGTTCGCTCCGCACTCGCCCGGATCAACGAGATACTTGACCAGGTGCTCAATGAACAGGAGGGCGACTTCGACCCCACCTCCCGGTTCGCGATCGCGTGGTACCGGCAGCACGGCTACGGCGTCGGCAAGTTCGGTGACGCTGACAACCTCGCGCGGGCCCGGAACACCAGCGTCGACGTGATGGACCGGGAGGCGATCCTCACTAGCCGGGCAGGCAATGTGCAGCTCATCAAGCCGGCCGATCTGTCGTGGGACTACGACGTGCTGAAGGACAGCCACCCCAGCAACTGGGAGGTCCTCCATCATCTGATCAGAGTGTTGGAGAGCGACGGCATTGCTCCGGCGGGCGACTTCCTCCAGGCGGCGTTGAGTCGCTCGGACGGCGCTGTCGAGGCGGACCTCATCAAGGAGCTCGCGCACCTGCTCTTCCGCATCGCGGAGGCAAACGGCTGGACGAAGGATGCGCTGAGCTTCAACAGCCTCGTGACGAGCTGGCCGGAGATTCTGGAGGCCGCACGCACGCAGAAGAGGCCCACGAAGACGCAGGGCGCGATCGACTTCGACGAGGACGAGTGACATGGCGCTGAGCAACCGCGACCGCATCGACCAGATGTTCCAGATCCTTGCCCCGGCTCTGGACGACTTCATCTCGTCGGTGATCGGCCAGGCCGATCCGGCGCTCGGGGCTGAGTGGACGAAGCTGGTCCAGGCGAAGGACCTCAAGAACGGTGGCTCGGCGGCCAAGACCTATGACCCGCTCGACCCGCAGGTTCAGTTCCGGTTGCTCACCGAAGGCAAGATCACCAGCGGCTACAGGCCGGGCTGGTATCCGTTCAACCAGACTGTCGGGCGGGCCGGCGAGACCTTCGCCAGCGAGCTTCGCGACGTGCGCAACACCTGGGCGCACAACGGTTCGTTCACCGACGACGACGCCTACCGCGCCCTCGACACAGGCGAACGCCTACTCAAGCTCATCGGCGCCAATGCCGAGTCCGAGGAAGTCCGCGGCATCCGGCACAACCTGCGGCGAGTGACCGCGGACAAGGATGACAAGAGGGTTCTCAAGGCCGCGGTCGCCAACCCCGAGGCCGCCGGACTCAAGCCGTGGCGGGAAGTGCTCCTGCCCCACGACGACGTGGCCACCGGCAACTTCCACGCCTCCGAGTTCGCGGCCGACCTCTACAAGGTCGCCACCGGCGGCGAGTCCGACAACGACTATGCAGACCCGGTCGAGTTCTTCCGGCGCACCTACCTCACCGAGGGCCTGCGCGACCTGGTCGGCCGCGCCGTGCGGCGACTCTCGGGTGACGACAATGTCTCGCCGGTAATCAACCTGCAGACCAACTTCGGCGGCGGCAAGACCCACTCGATGCTGTCGTTGTGGCACGTGGCCGCCGGACTTCCCGTGGGCAAGTTCCCACAGGAGACCCAGGAGCTGCTCACCGCCAACGGCTACGCCGGTACCAAGGTGAACCGGGTCGCGATCGTGGGCAACCACCTCAGCCCGTCCGGTGCCACCAAGGACGACGGCACCCGCGTCAACACGATCTGGGGTGAGCTGGCCTGGCAGCTTGGCGGTGCCGAGGGTTACGCCATCGTCGCCACCGCGGACAGCAACCGCACCCACCCCGGTGACGCGCTGCACACGCTGCTGGCGAAGTACGCGCCTGCCGTCATCCTGATCGACGAGTGGGTCGCCTACGCCCGCTCCCTCGTCGGCCGCGACGACCTCGCGGGCGGCACGTTCGACGACCAGTTCACTTTCGCCCAGTCGCTGACCGAGACCGCCAAGGGCACCACGGGCGTCCTGCTCGCGATCTCGATTCCCGCCTCGGAGAACGGGGTGGACGCCGAGATCGTGGTCGGCAGCGCCGAGGAGGTCGGCGGCGCCAACGGTCTCGAAGCCCTCAAGCGGCTCCAGAATGTCGTGCGACGGGTGGCCGACCAGTGGCGCCCGGCGTCGCCGACCGAGGCCTACAACATTGTCCGGCAGCGGCTGTTCAAGCAGCCCGACGCCGCCGCGCTCGCCGCGATCGGGGCGACGGCCAAGGCGTACGTGGAGCTGTACCGCAAGTACACCGACGACTTCCCGCGCGAGGCGCGCGACCCGGCGTATGAGTATCGCCTCCGGCAGACCTACCCGATCCACCCGGAGCTGTTCGACACCCTCTACGAGGAATGGTCCTCGCTGGAGCGTTTCCAGCGCACCCGGGGTGTGCTGCGGCTGATGAGCACGGTGATCCACGCGCTCTGGACGGGTGAGGACGCCTCGCCGATGATCATGCCGGGATCGATCCCGCTCGCGACCGCGAACGTGAACGCCGAGCTGACGCAGTACCTCCAGGACTCCTGGAAGACGATTATCGACGCCGACGTCGACGGCCCGAACTCCGAACCGGCGCGCATCGACACGGCGAAGCCGCTGTTCGGCCAGCGGGCGCTGACCAGGCGACTCGCCCGCACGGTGTTCTTCGGTGCCGCCCCGACCGTCGCCCCCGGCTCGGTGCACAAGGGCATCGGCACCCAGCGGGTGTTCCTCGGCACCGCGATCCCCGGCGACGTCCCGGGTAACTTCCACGCCGCGCTGACCCAGCTCGGTGACCGGGCGACGTACTTCTACTCCGGGTCCGGCAAGTACTGGTATGACCTCCAGGCCAACATTACCCGCACCGCCAAGGACCAGGCCGAGCGCCTCCACAAGGAAGACGTGTGGAAGGAGATCGTCACCCGGTTGCTCGGCCAGGGCCGGCTGAAGGGTGACTTCGCCGGCGTCCACGTCTGCCCGGAGACCAACGCCGACATCCCCGACACCGCTGAGGCGCGCCTCGTCATCCTGCACCCGAAGGTCGCCCACAAGCGGGGCACCGAGTCGGTCGCCAAGGAGTTCGCGCAGAAGGCGACCGAGCGTCGCGGCAGCGCCAACCGGACCAACCGGAACATGCTCGTCTACCTCGCCCCCGACGAGGCCCGGCTGGAGGAGCTCGACACCGCTACCCGCGACTACCTCGGCTGGAAGCACGTTCTCGACAACGAGGCCGACCTCGACCTGACCCAGAACCAGAAGAACCAGGCCACCCAGCGCCAGAACCAGGCCGACCAGACCGTCACCGCCAGGCTCCTGCAGACCTTCACCTGGGCGCTCGTCCCGGCCCAGCCGCAGCCGGGCGCGCCGTTCCTCCTTCGCGAGACCAAAGTCGAAGGACAGGCCACCTCGCTCGCCGAGCGGGTCTCCCGCCGCCTCGGCAACGACGGCGACCTCTCGACGCGGCAGGCCGCGGCGACGATCCGGCTGGCGATCAGCAAGGTTCCGCAGATCTGGAAGGACGGCCACGTCTCGCTCGGCGTCCTGTGGGGGCTCTACAGCCAGTACCCCTACATGCCGCGCCTGCGCGACCGGACGGTGCTCAACGCGGGCGTCATCGACATGCCGCTGCACTGGCAGATCGACGCCTTTGCCCTCGCCGCCGGCTATGACGACGCGGCCGGCCGCTACATTGGACTGTGGCTGCCCGGCGAGGACAAGAACGCCGCGCCGGCGGCCACCGACTCGCTGCTGCTGGTGCGTCCCGATGTTGCCGTCCAGCAGCGCGCCACCGAAGTCCCGACGCCGGACCCGGTGAAACTTCCGGACGAGAACGACAAGACCGACGAGACCGATGAGAAGAAGACCTTCAAGCCAGACCCTGACCATCGCGGCGTCCACCATCGCGAGCCCAAGACGCGGTTCTACGGGGTGAAGACCCTGAACTCCGACAAGATCGCCCTCGACTTCAAGAACGTCGCCGAAGAGATCATCGCCAACCTCCGCCAGGACGGCATCAACCTCGTCGTGAAGATCGAGATCGAAGCCACGAAGACCACCGGCTTCGAGGAAGGGCAGGTACGCACCGTCTCCGAGAATGCCGGAACCCTGAAGTTCGACCAGTCAGGCTTCGAGGAGACCTGAACGGCCCACCGGCGGGTACCAGAGGTCAGGTCACCTGGTCAGGCCGCGGACGAACGCCCGGTGGTCAGCTCGGGAAACGGGGTCTCCCACCGGCTACGGACCTGCGGCGGCAGGACCAGGTCAGGCCAAAGCCGGACCAGCGTGCGCCCGTCCAGCCAGTGGGACAGATCCGCCGTCCTGGACGCCTCCCGCAGCATGGTTTCGTACATCCGTGCCAGCCGGCGGGGATTTTTCAGGTCGTACTGAGTCGAACCCGACCAGTCCAACCACCGGTCCAGAACCACCACACCCGCGGTCGGACCCTGGAGCTGATCCAAGGAGTCCGCAACCGCGTAGGGACGCACGTCGACGTACCGCGAACCCGGGGCGGCCTGTCGGACGGCCCACCTGCCATCTGCGACTCCACCTCCAGGACTGACCGCCCTCGGCAAATGACACGAAGAAGTCGGGAGCGTCCTCTTCGCTCCCGACGGTCACCGGATAACGATCCCAGCGTCACTGATGCGACCGGCGATCTCCGGACGGTCCGGCGGACGCTACGCCCGGGTCAGAGGCACGGCGAGCTCAGGCGGGTACAAGCGGTCGGAGGTGATCGGCGGAGGTCGGGCAGGGCGGCAGCGCCGCGGACTGGCGGATCCACGGTGGCGGCCGGGTCGGCAAGCAGATGCTGATGCCGGTTGTCAGGCGATGTGGAGATGAATGTTGCCGATGCGGGCGACGATGTCGAGGTGGCCGCCGAGGCCGGTGATGTAGGTGCGTAGAACGTCCAGCCCGGTGGCGGTGCCGTTCTCGATCTGGCTGATCCTGGCCTGGGTGAGGCCGGTGGCTTCGGCGAGCTGGGCCTGGGTGAGGCCGAGTTGGTTGCGGATCTCGGCGAGTTGCGCGCCGCTGACGGAGGCGAGCATCTGGCTTCGCATCTCAGCGCGGCGGGCTGTCCGCGCGGCGCTGTCCCACTCGGGATCGGTCGCGCGGGCGCGGGCCTTGACATCACGCCAGTTCGACGGTGTGGTCATGATCCCTCCTGTTCCTTCAAGATCCTCAGATGTTCGCTGAATCTTTCGTCTGCGAGCGGCACTGCGGTCTGGTACCAGGTGCGCCAAGCGCTGGACTTGTCGCCCGCGACGAGGAAGACCGCTTCCCGGCGCGGGTCGAAGGCGAAAATCAGCCGACCAGGTCCGCACTGACCGAGTCCGTGCGGCACAGGTCGAGGAACCATTGCTCGACCTCGGGGTGCAGCACGATCTCCCACATGAGCTCAGTATAAGCCAGACTTATTTCGAGCCCGCTTCGCCGAGCTGCCGGAGATGCGACGAGCTGTCATCCCCTCAGGGACATCTTCTGGGTCGTCAGGGCGCGCTGCGGTTCCGCGGAACCTGCATGACCATGTCAAGCGGTCGTGGTCGTGGTCGTGGGATGGTGCGGTGGGAGGACCGGTCCGAGGTCACCGGCGGCGCTTCGGTGGTGTCCGGGGTCGAGCGGGTCCCTGGGGGCGATCGCGGAGCGTGGCGACCGATCAGACTCGCCAACCCCGTAAAACCCCAGGCAACAGCTTGATCAACTTAGGCTAGGTGGCATCGGGATTGAGGTGGTGACATCGAGACCTTCGCCTGCGATGAGTGCGGGGAGCGGAAGACGGGGCGGCCGACGGAGACGGTGACTGGCCGTCGAATCTGCCAGCAAGCGAGCCGACGTGCGTGGTTCTCCGTTATGCGCTGCCTCGCCCCTGCCTCAATGTCTGAGTGACACCGTCCAGGCGCCGTACTCGCGGGCCACATCGGTGATCGTCAGGGTGCCCGACGGTGCCGGGCTGTGTGTGTTCAGGGCCTGATGGCGCGGGGCGATGAGCATGTCCTCGAGGGCGGAGCCGATGCTGTGGCCGTCGAGGTGCTGTTCGGCAGTGAGCTCGACGAGGAGGCGGGCGCGGGCGCGCGGGCCGAGGGTGAGATCGATGCCCAGTTCGGTGCGCAGACGGGCGATGAGCCGGCCGACGAGCAGATCGACGGTCTGCTCGATGTTGGTGCGGTTAATGTGATTCGGCACCACACAATTGTTGTCGGCATAGCCCGCTGCAGCCCGTCGCCTCGTCGACATGCCGAAAATCACCCTCCCAGCCTGCTCCCCGGACGGTCGCACCCTCGCCAGCGGCGGCCAGGACAGCACCGTCCGGATCTGGCTCCTCGGCCTGAGCGCCCCGGGTCCGCCCGTTGGCCGCTGTGTCGGTCAGTGCTGTGTTGGTCAGTGCTGTGTCGGTCAGCGCTGTGTTGGTCAGCGCTGTGTCATCGATCGGTGTCGTCCGCTGCCTCCTGTTCCATGACGGCCCGGTCGGCGTGGAAGATCTCCGCAAAGCTCGGGAAGCGTTCCAGGCTGCCGTACTTCGGCGTGAAATCCCAGGCGACCCATTCGCCGTCCGGGCCGGCATCGGCCGGATCGAGCAGCCAGAAGTCCTCGCCGCTCGCGATCACCAGCGATCGACGGAAGAGCGACAGCATGTCGCTGTCGTCCTCGTCGTCGTTACGCGGCTCCCCATATAGGTCGATGAAACCGACGCCGTCCGGTGTGTCGCGGAACCATGCGACGTCTGCGCTCGCGTGCAGCTCGTCGACCCACCCGGCGAGGTTGGGCCATCCGTCGCTTGTCGCCAGAAAGCTGCGGAAGGTCGGCGGGAAACGGACCGCCAGGCGTTGCTCGGCCGCCACCACCGTCTGCTCGGCCGCCGGCTCGTGACCCGCCCAACGATGCTGGATCTGCTCGTCGGAGAGCTCGCCTGGAGCGGCCGTGCGTAGACACATCTCGCTGTACTCGCGCAGATAATCGCGCCACTGCTCGGGGGTCGTCAGCACGGGTGCGGCCAGGGGCGCGTCGCCGTCGGCGAGATTCGACATGAATCCGGCTTCCTTGTCGGGAACGTCAGTATTCTGCCATTCGACAAGCTATCACGGGCCGATGTTCGCCCCGGACGAGCGCAATTTTGTTTCCCGCAGAATGGACCTGCCGCAACGAAAGTTCGTTCACGGATCCTGGCTTTGTCCGAAGATTTCGGTGAGGGCGCGGGACACCGTCGGGATCCTGCGGATGACCGCAGGTGAGAACCCCGACCGCCCCGACCTCGCCGCGCTCGTGGGCGACCTGGCCGTGCGCAGCGAGACGTTCCGTCGGCTGTGGGCCGAATACCACGTCCATGAGAAGGCCAGCGGACTCATGCTGCTGCGCCACCCCGAGCTCGGCGATATCGACCTCGGCTACGTCACCGGGACGACGCCCGCGTCGCGTGACCAGATGTTCGTCACTTACACGCCCGAACCCGGATTGCCCTCGGCCCGGGTGCTCGACCTCCTCGGATCGATGATCGTCACCCGCCGCGCGGCGGCCGGCACCGACCCAGGCGCGGGCGGAAGGCGAGGCATGAGGGCTGCGGCTCGTCGCGGCCCGGTCGAATCACTGCCATCGTCGACTCCTCGGGTCAGGCCCCGTCCTCGGGTCAGGTCCAGTCCTCGGCCCAGGCCCAGGGTCGGGTCCAGTTTCTCGGGACCCGGGTTACGGGCCGGTGTGGGTGAACGGGGTCCACGCCCCGGGTTCCAGGCGATGATCGTCCCGCAGTCCGCGCACGGCACCGTGCAGGGCGCCCGCGGCGAGGTCGGGACGCCGTCCACGGTCATCGCGGCGTAGACCGCCCGGAACAGACTCGTGGTCTCGGCGCTGTCGACCGACCACAGGGTGCCCACGACGTGGCGGCAGCCCACGTGGTGCAGCGCCGACGCGAGCGTGATCGCCTCGTCGGCCAGGTGGACGCCTCCGGTCGCCGTCTGGCACGCGGCCAGGGCGGCGAACGCGCCGATGTACCGATGCCGCCCGACGTCGGCGACGGTGAGGATCCCGTCGTGCAGCGCCAGGCCGCCGGCGGCCGGGTCGGCCAGGTCCTGGGTGCCGTGGCAGCTGACGTGCACCCAGCGATGCGATGGGCCGCCAGTTCCCGCTCGACGGCGGCCCGGGTCGCCGCCGCGCCCCGCAGCTCGGTCCGGTGCGCCTCGCCGAACCGGTCGGCCAGCATCACCAGCTCCTGCGCCGTGTCCGCCAGCGGCGGCTGGCCGGGCGTCTCCTCGAGCGCGACGGCCAACAGCCGCGCGGAGCCGTCCGGATTGATCGCGCCGTCCGGGATGATCGCGCCGTCCGGGGCGAGCGAGCGCGTGCACTCCGGCGGGACGCACGACCGGGGCGTCGCGTCGCCGATCACTGAGGTTCAGCCGCCGCGCCGATGTCGGTGTCCCGGTCGACGTCCGGACGGAACCAGCGGGCGGGCCCGCAGCGACCGGGCCAGCGCCACGAGCAGCTCCGGACGGTCCGGGTCGCCGGCCGGGGCCGCCGCCAGCGCGGCACGTCCCGCCGCGACGGCGGCGTCGATGTCGGCTGTCGACGTCCTCGCCGCAGTCGAACCCGGCATCGGCGGCATGGAAATCGTGGCATGGGAGCTGTCGCGCCATACCCGGCGACAGCGTGACCTGGGCTTGTTGGACCGTGATGCCCCCGGACGACCGGATTGGGTCGTAGGCTGAGTGAGTACTCAACCAGGTGTCGGGCCGGCAGTGGCCGGGCGCTGTGACGTGGGATCGGAGACGGCGATGAGCGGTCGGGTGGCGGGTAAGGTCGCGCTGGTGACGGGGGCCGCGCGCGGGCAGGGACGGGCGGACGCGCTGCGGCTTGCGGAGGAGGGTGCCGACGTGATCGTGGTCGACGTCTGTGCGCCCCTGCCGAGCGTCGACTACCTCTCCGCGACCCCGGAGGACCTGGCCGAGACGGTCTCGCTGATCGAGAAGACGGGGCGCCGCGTGGTGTCCGGGATCGTGGACGTCCGCGACCTGGCGGCGCTGCGGGCCATCGTCGATGACGGCGTGGCGCAGCTCGGTCGGCTTGACGTGGTCGTCGCCAACGCGGGGATCTGCATCCCGCGGGCGTGGGACAAGGTGACCCCGCAGATCTACGAGGACACCATCAGCACGAACATCACCGGGGTGTGGAACACGGTGATGGTCGGCGCGCCGCACCTGGTCCGGGCCGGCGGGGGCTCGATCATCCTGATCAGCTCGGCGGCGGGGCTGAAGGTGCAGCCGTTCATGGTGCCGTACACGACGAGCAAGTTCGCGGTGCGGGGCATGGCGAAGGCGTTCGCGGCGGAGCTGAGCCAGCACCACATCCGGGTCAACAGCGTGCACCCGACCGGGGTGAACACGCCGATGGGCACCGGCGCGATGCGCGAGCGCATCGACGAGGCGATCGCCGGCTACGACCGGCTCGGCCCGATGTTCATGAACCTGCTGCCGGTCGACGGCACCGAGCCGGAGGACGTCGCCGACACCGTGCTGTTCCTGGCCTCGGACGAGTCGAGGTTCATCACCGCCCACGAGATCGCCCCCGACGCCGGCAACACCGAGTTCTGAGGTCGAGGTCCGAGGTGGGGCGGGACGAGGGGAGCGCAGGCACGGGCCGGGCAACCACGCCGACCGCGGGACCGCCGACCGCGGGGGCGCGAAGCGCAGGACCGCGGGGGGAGCCGGAAGGCACCGCGCGGGAGCGCATCCTGGCCGCCGCGGAGGTGCTGTTCGCCGAGCACCGGTTCGACCGGACGTCCACCGCCCGGATCGCCGCGGCGGCGGGGGTGCCGCACGGGCTGATCTTCTACCACTTCAAGACGAAGATGGACCTGCTGCTCGCGGTCGTGCAGCGGGATCGGGTGACCACGCTCGGCGAGCTCGACCTGCCTGCGCCTGATCTGCCTGCGCCCGAGCGGGCGGATCCGGGCCGGGCGATCGCCGAGCTGTGGCGGCGTCTTACCGTCGTGCTCGGTCGACCGTCGCCGGTGCATCGCATCGTCCTGCAGGAACTGGCCGTCCACGAGGAGATCCGGCGGCGGGCGATGGAGAGCACCGACGCCGCCGCGACCGTGATCGCCGGCCGGCTCGCCCGGATCTTCGGGTGCGATGTTCCCACGCCCGAGCAGGTCGCCGCGGCCCAGCTCCTCACCTTCGCCGCGTCGATGGCCCCCCTGCTCGACCAGCCCGACCACACCCTCGTCAACCCGGACGCCCTCGCCGTCCTCCTCGCGCGGGGCCTGTCCACGCCGGACGCCTGAGCCGCCGCCGACCGATCCCCTCGGGTGGTGCGTTCAGGCGCGAGTGTCGGCGACGGCTGTGGGGTCGGCGACGTGGGTGTCGGTGACGCCGAGCAGGCCGAGCAGCCGGGCGCGAGCCTGCTCGAAGCGCGGGTCGCGGCGGTCGTCGAACAGCTCGCGGGTCTCGATCTCCTCGTCGAGGCGGCCGTCGCGCAGCACGATCACCCGGTCGGCGAGTTCGAGGGCCTCATCGACGTCGTGCGTCACCAGCAGCACGGCCGGCCGGTGCCGCTCGTGGAGCTGGCGGACCAGGGCGTGCATGTGGATGCGGGTCAGCGCATCGAGGGCGCCGAACGGCTCGTCGAGCAGCAGCAGTTCGGGCTCGCGGACCAGGGCCCGGGCGAGCGCGACGCGCTGCGCCTCGCCGCCGGACAGGGTCAGCGGCCAGGCCTGGGCATGGTCGGCGAGGCCGACCTCGGCCAGCGCCTGGGATGCCTCGGTGCGGCGGCGGGAGCGCGGCAGACCGAGGGAGACGTTCTGCCACACCCGGCGCCAGGGCAGCAGCCGCGGCTCCTGGAACACCACCGAACGCAGCGCCGGCACCTCGACGCTGCCCTCGCTGACCGGGTCGAGGCCGGCCAGGGTGCGCAGCAACGTCGTCTTGCCGCCGCCGCTGCGCCCGACCAGCGCCACGAACTCCGAGTCGGCGATGGTCAGGTCGAGCCGGTCGAGCACGACGTGCGAACCGAACGCGCGGCGCAGACCGCGCACCGTGACGGCGTCCACCCGCGTCACCTCCCGCGCCAGGCCAGCAGGCGCCGCTCGGCGATGCGCACGACCACGTCGGTGATCAGGCCGAGGGCGGCGTACACGACGACGACGACCATCAGGATCTTCGTCTGGAACAGTGACTGCGCGTTGTAGATGAGCAGGCCCAGGCCCTTCTGGGCGTTGATCTGCTCGGCGACGACGAGCGCGAGCCAGCTCAGCCCGAGCGAGTAGCGCACGCCGGTGAGGATGCTCGGCATCGCCCCGGGCAGGACGACGGTCGCGATCAGGCGCAGCCGGTTCAGGCCGAACTGGCGGCCCATCTCCAGCAGGCGCGGGTCGACCGTGCGCACCCCGGACATCGTGTTGATGTACATCGGCAGCGCCGTGCCGATCGTGATGATGAGGATCTTCGGGGTCTCGTCCACACCGAACCAGAGGATGAACAGCGGCAGGATCACCAGGAACGGGATCGTCCGCAGCATCTGCAGGGTGGCGTCGAGGGCCTCCTCGACCGGCCGCCACAGGCCGACCGCCACGCCCAGGGACAGGCCCACGGCGATGCCGATCGCCGCGCCCGTCAACGCCCGGCGCACCGACACCCACAGGTTCGACGGCAGCTGCCCGTTGTTCCACAGGGTGACGAACTCGTGGGCGACGTCCCACGGCGCGGGCAGCACCTCCGTCGACCACCAGCTCGACGAACTGCCGAGCTGCCACAGCCCGACGAGCAGGATCGGGACGATCGCCCGGCGGACCAGGCTGGGAACCCACAGCCGCCGGCGCCGATCCGCGCCGCCGGCGCTGAACGTCACCCGCCGCCCGCGCGCCGCCGCGGGCGAGCCCACGGCGGCACGCGGGACGGTGGCAGGCACGGCGTCGTTGGCAGGCACGGCGTCGTTGGCGGGCACGGCGTCGGCGGCAGGCACGGCGTCGGCGGTAGTCACGGTGTCGTTGGCAGGCACGGCGGCGGGTGGCGTCCCGGGTGCTGCGTCCTCGGGCTGCGTCACGGTCGCCACGGCACCCGGGTCTCCCATCGTCGACTCACCAACACCTCACTGGACCGTTGTCACTGGACCGTTGTCACGGCGAAGTTCGCCGGGAACTTGGCCTTGTAGGAGGCGATGGCGGCCGCGATCGCCGGGTTCAGCTTCGTGTTGTAGCTGCCGGCGACGTCGACCTTGCCGGGCAGCAGGCCGGCGGTCTGGAAGGTGTCGGCGATGGCCTGCTGGTCGGCCAGGGCCTTCGGGTCGACGGGGCCCACGGCCGAGTTCGCGCTGTTCTCCGAGGCCTTGAAGTTGGCGGTGACGGACTCCAGCGGCTGGTTGGTGTTCGTGGCCGTGATCTTGTTCCAGTCGGCGGGGTGCGCCCGAGTCCAGGCGAACGACGCCTCGATGCGACCGATGTAGTCGGCGATCGCCGCGGACTTCGCCGGGTCGTCGAGGTCGGAGGTGTAGGCGTTGTAGGCGCCGACGAGGCCGCCGAGGCTGCCCTTGAGGATCGGGCCGCCGTCGGCCAGGATCGGGTTGCCCTTCGCGACCGCGACCTGCACCGTCTTGCCGAACCCGGCCAGCGCGTCGACGCTGCCGCCGAGCAGCGCGCTCAGCCCGTCGGCCGGCGTGAGCGGCACCGGCTGGATGTCCTTGAAGGTCATTCCGGCGCTGGCGAGCTGCTTGAGCAGGAAGTACTGCGTGGTCGTGTTCTTGGTGTAGGCGACCTTCTTGCCTCGCAGGCCGGCGATCGAGGTGATGTCCTTCTTCGCGACGGTCCACTGCAGCGACGTCGGCAGCCGCAGCGTCGCGACGGACACGAAGTTCGGCTTGGTGCCGCCCGCGGCGATCAGCACGTTGGCGACGCCGCTGCCGCGGGCGAGGTCCGCGCTGCCCTGGTTGACCGCGCCGGTCTGCGCGCCGCCGTCGGGGTAGGTCTGGAACCGCACCTTGTACGGGGTGTCGAGCAGGCCGGCCGCCTTGAGCAGCGCCTCGTCGCCGCCGATGGCCGCCGGGTAGGTCGCCACCCGCAGCGTCACGCCCGACAGGTCGGGGCCGCTCGATGTGCTGGCCGCGCTCGGGCTGGCGGCGGCGGACGAGCCGCCGCCCGAGTCCGAGCCGCAGGCCGCGAGGGTCACCGCCAGGCCGGCCGCGACGGCGACCGCAACGGCGCCGCGCACGCGGCCGCCGATCCTGCGCTGGACTGATCCCCGCTGATACATCGAATGACTCCCACGTGATCCACTCCCGGTGTCCCCGGGTCCGGGTGAAGGTTTCATGCCATGACGTCCTTGTCAACAGAAAGCGTAGAGATGGCCCGCGAAGGACGGCGCAGGTTACAGTCCAGGCAAAACGGTGAGACGGGCGCGTGTTCCAGCGGGTGCGTGCAAGCTGGGCGTCATGGCCTGATCTACTGACGATGTAGCGGTGCGTCCGCAAGTGGTGACACGTTTCGAGCACATACCGACGACGATCGAGGGCATCTGGTGGAACTGGGAATCAACACGCTCGGCGGCGTCTCCGCCGACCGGCGCACCGGGCAGACGCCGAGCGAGCATGAGCGGCTGGCCTCGATCGTCACCCAGGGTGTGCTCGCCGAGCGGCTCGGCTTCGAGGCGTTCTCCGTCGGTGAGCACCACGGCGACCCGCACTTCGTGACCAGCGCTCCGCCGGTCATCCTCGCCGCCATCGCCGCGCAGACCGAGCGGCTGCGGCTGATGACCGGGGTGACGCTGCTTCCCCTGCTCGACCCGGTCCGGGTCGCCGAGGACTACGCCACCCTCGACGTCCTCTCGGGTGGCCGGGTCGAGATCGTCGCCGGGAAGGGAAACTTCGCGAACGCCTCGCGGCTGCTCATCGGCGAGGACGACCCGGACCGCGGCGCGCTGCTGCGCGAGCACCTCGACCTGCTCCTGGAGATCCTGCGCACCGGGCACATCTCGGCCTGGCCCGCGACCTCCCGCCCGGCGTTGCGCGACGCGCACGTCACCCCGCGGCCGGTGCAGCCGCAGTTGCCGGTCTGGCTGGGGGCGACCCGCAACGTGGACTCGGTCGAGCTCGCCGCCGGCAAGGGCCTGCCCGTCCTGGTCGCCGGGTTCCGCGCCGGCACCTACGCGGACTTCGCCGACCACTACCGCGAGGCGTTCGCCGCCGCCGGCCACGACCCGGTGCGGGCCCAGGTCGCGTCGCTGTCCACCGTCGTCGTCGACCACGACGAGGCGCGGGTGCGCCGCGAGTACCGGGCCTACTGGGAGCAGACGATCAACGCCGCCGCGCAGCGTAACCAGGGCCTGCGCCAGGACAACCGCGCCCAGCGGCTGCTCGACCAGGGCTTCGACGAGCTGACCGGCCCGACCGGCCAGATCCTCGTCGGCACCCCGGAGTACGTCGCCGAACGCCTGATCGGGATGCACCAGGACCTGCGCCACGACCTGCACTTCCTCCAGATCGACAACGGCCTGGGCCCGGCGGGCACCGAAGAGGTCATGCACCTGATCGCCGAGGAAGTGGCCCCACTCGTCCGCAAGGAGACCGCGCTCAGCGCGGCATAGGAGACAGCGAAGATGACCGACAACCACCGCCCGCTGCGGTTCGGCACGTTCCTGTTCCCCCGCACGGTGGCCGGCCGTTCGCTGCTCGACCATGCCGCGCAGGCCGAGGAGCTCGGCTACGACCTGATCGCCGTGCCCGACCACCCCTACAACCCCGACTACCTCGACCAGGTGGCGCTGCTGTCGGCGGTGGTCGGCCGCACGTCGTCGATCGGGGTGCTGACCGACGTCGTCAACCTCGCCCTGCGCCCGCCGCAGGTCCTCGCCAAGACCGTGTGGACGATCGACCGCCTCGCCCCCGGCCGGGTGGAGCTCGGCCTCGGCACCGGCGGACTGTGGGATCAGATCGTCGCGATCGGCGGCCCGCGGTGGAAGCCGCGGGAGGCCCGCGAGCGGTTGGCCGAGGCGATCGACGTCATCCGGCTGCTGTGGTCCGGCGACGCCGACGTCACCTACGACGGCGAGTACTACCAGCTCGACCACCCGCAGCCGCTGCTCCCGGCGCAGCAGCCGATCCAGCTCTGGATCGGCAGCGGCGGCCCGCTCATGCGCCGGCTGACCGCCAGCCAGGGCATCGGCTGGATCCCCAACGGCAACCGGCTGGACCTCGCCACCGTCCGCGCCGACGCGGCGCACTTCGACACCGAGCTCGCCGCCGCCGACCGGCCGCGCACCGCCGTCCCGCGCCTGTACAACGCCTTCTTCGGCCACAAGCTCCAGGACCGCTCCGAGGGTTTCCTCGTCGGCCCCGCCAGCCAGTGGATCGACGAGCTCACCGCCCTCGCCCTGGAACTGGACTTCGACACCTTCGTCCTCGGCGACCGCGAGACCCCCGTCGAACACCTCCAGATCTTCGCCGACCAGGTCATCCCCCAGGTCCGCGCCCAGGTAGCCGCCGCCCGTCCCTGACCCTCAGCCGCGGCCGAACGCTTCGCGGCGGATGACCTGGAGCAGGGTCGGGGCGCCCTCGCTGGTCGTGATCTCGATCGTCTGACCGACGAACCGGTCCTCGGACGCCTGCGACAGCAGGCAGTGCGCGAGGTCCGCGCGGCTGGTGAACACGCCGTCCAGTGGGCCGTCGCTGACCTCGTAGGGCGAGACGTGGTCGGCGTCGAACAGGCCGGACGAACGGATGACCGTCCACTCCAGGCCGCTGTCACGCACGATCTGCTCCATGGCCCGCATGTCCGCGTAGGTGCTCCGGCCGATCGTGCGGGCTATAAGCGGCTGCATGACCCGGTTGAGCAGGAATCCGCCCTCGGCGTGCGGGTGGGGCTCGACGGCGGTGGAGCTGACCACGGCCAGCCGCTTCACGCCCAGCCGGATCATCGCGGTCGTGAGGGTGGTGGCGGCGGTGCTGTAGACGGTGATCGGAGCCCGCGCGAACGGCACGCCGACGGTGCTCAGCACCGCGTCGACCCCGTCGACGGCCCGCACGGTGGCGGACTCGTCGGCCACGTCGGCCCCGACGACGGTGAGCCGCTCGCCGGCCAGCGGGAACTCCGCCGGCCGCCGCGTGACCGCGACGACCTCATGGCGCGCCTCGAGTGCCTGCCGCACCAGCTGCCGCCCGGTGGGCCCGTTCGCCCCGAAAACCGCGATCCTCATACCTGCCTGGCCTCTCGCGTGGGAGTCGTTCGCGTGGCGGCGCGGTCTGATTCGTCCGCGCCACAGCGCCCTGCGGATACGTCGAATCCCAGCCGTCCGACGTGACAGACCCACGGATGCGCGTCGGCGAAGGCCTGGTCAGGTGGGAGTCGCCGCACCGACGTCAACGGTGTCGGTGTCGGTGTCGGTGTCGGTGTCGCTGGCGGCGGCGGCGGTGAGCCGTGCTGCCAGCGATCTGAGGAGGCCGCGAAGCTCGTCGGGTTCCTCGACGACGAACGGGAAGCCCAGTCCTGCCAGCACTGCAGGTACCCAGTCCAACCGCTCGGCCTGCAGCCGCACCCGGACCCAACCGTCACCCTGTGCCTCGCCGTCGTGCTGTGCTGCGCCGTCACCATGTGCCCCGCCGTCACCATGTGCCCCGCCGTCGACGTGGACGATGTCGTGCACGGTGGCGAGTCCCGCCGGGAGCTGGGACCGGACCTGCTCGGCCGGGCCCTGGACCCGCAGTGAGACCGCGTGTCGGTGGGGCGCCTCGGCGAGCCCGGACAGCACCCGCTCGGCGGGGTCGAATCCGTCGGGAATGTCGAACGTCCCGCCCTGGAGCGTGAGAATCGTGATCCGGTCCAGGCGGAAGGTCCGGGTCTCGCCGCTCGCGGAGTCTGCTCCGGTGACGTACCAGCGCCCGGAGTGGACGACGAGGCCGTACGGATGCACGGTCCGCTCGCTGCGCCGCCCGTTCGACGAGGTGTAGCTCATCGTGACCGGCCTGCGGTCCCGTGCGGCTTCGGCAAGCAGCAGCAGGACGGTCGTCTCCAGCTCGACCGCGGGTCGACCGGGGACAGTGAAGTCGGTGGTCGCCAGCAGCGCGTCCAGCCGGCGTCCCAGCGCCTCGGGCAGCACCCGTCGCACCTTGGCCGCGGCGCTCTCGGCCGCGGCGACGGACGTGGTCACCAGGCCCGCCCGACGTCCGGCCACCAGTCCCAGCAGCACGGCGAGCGCCTCGTCGTCGGTGAGCATGAGGGGCGGCATGCGGAACCCGGGCGCCAACCGGTAGCCGCCGTGACGGCCCCGCACCGACTGCACCGGGATCCCGAGGTCGGCCAGGTGGACGACATAACGACGGACGGTGCGCTCGTCGACGCCGAGCCGCGTCGCCAGGTCCCCGACCGTGCGGGTGCCGCCGGACTGCAGGACCTCGAGCAGGGCGAGCACGCGGGCCGTGGGTCGCGTCACCGCACCAGTGTCTCGCGAATACCGGGCGGATCCTGTCCTCTATTTTTCCTAACGTTTCCGTCATGACAACGCGCAGCCCCGCATCCGGACAGGGGCACAGCCTCGTGTCGATCCGCCTCATCACCGACGACGTCGCGCGCCTGGTCGACTTCTACGTGAGGGTCACGGGCACGCCCGTCCGCTGGTCGACGCCCGAGTTCGCCGAACTGGAGACGCCCGCGGGCACGTTGGCGATCGGCAGCACCCGTACGGTCGCGCTGTTCGGGGCCGGCTCCGCGCGGCCCGCGGACAATCACACGGCGATCATCGAGTTCCTCGTCGACGACGTCGACGCCGAATACGAGCGGATCAGGCAGGTCAGGACCGAGTTCGTCAACGCGCCGACGACGATGCCGTGGGGCAACCGCTCGCTGCTGTTCCGTGACCCCGACGGCAACCTCGTCAACCTCTTCACTCCGGTCACGCCGGAGGCCAGGGCGAGGTTCGGCCGGTGACCGCGGCGGGGCGTCAGACCGTGGGGTCGGGGTCGGTGGGGTCGGTGACGAGGATGACGGCGAGGGTGCGGGGGCCGTGGACGCCCTCGACGCGGTCGAACTCGATGTCGCTGGTGGCCGACGGGCCGCTGATGAGCGTGATCGGACGGGCCGGGTCCAGCCGGGCGAGCAGCTCGGGGACGCCGTGGACGACCTGGTCGGCCCGCACGACGCAGACGTGGACGTCGGGCACCAGGGTGATCGCGCGCCGGCCCTGGTCGGGGGAGCCGTCGAGGGCGATCGTCCCGGTCAGCGCGCACGCCGCCGCGCAGGCGGTGACCACCGCCGCGAACCCGTCGAGTTCGGCGGCGGTGAAGCCGCCGTCGACGACGCCGTCCGGGCACCAGCCCGCCGGCAGCCCAGGTGGGATGACCACTGCCCCACCGCTCCGCCCCGCGGAACCGGGCGGATGCTCCGCGGAGCGGGGTGGGTGTTCCGCGGAACCGCGCGAGTGTTCGGCGGAACCGGGCGTGGGTCCGACGGAGGCGGCGGCCAGGGCTGCGCTGATCGCGGCCGGCTCGTCGCCGGGGGCAGTGTCGACGACGGACGCCCGGTAGTCGACGAGCCGGCGGCGCAGCAGGTCGAGCAGCGGCGGGCTGCCGGGAGCCGGGCCGCCGCCGCGGTGGTAGTCGCGGGGGATGTGGACAGCGCCGTCCGCACGCCGTCCATCCACTGCACCGCCGAGACCGATGCCCGCGTTGGCGTTCGCGGCCCGGATGCGGGCCAGCACCTCGTCGCGCGCGCTCACGCCGGGCCCGCGGGCTGAGCCGAGCGCGGTTCCGCGGAACCCGTCGGC
>NZ_JAMQQF010000320.1 GCF_023716945.1 Frankia sp. AiPs1
CGTTCCTGGACTGGATCGGGCTGTCCGGCAGCACGGCCGCCGCGTGGGTCACCGGCATTTTCGCCCTGCTCGTCGCCGTCCCGGGCGAGCCCGTCGAGCCGTGCGCCGCGGCCGGTGAAGGCGCTGAACGGCGCCACGACGGGCGCCTTGTCGGCCAGCGGCCGCGCGAGGTAGCGCCGGTGCCGTCGAGGCGAGGTCGCCTCGACGGCCGCCGTCACCCGGCGGATCCAGGCCGCCATCTCGGCCGGGGTGGTGCCGTAGCGGTCGGCCCAGGCCGACAGGGGCCAGCCGGTGCCGGCGACGGCGGGCACGTCGCTGCCCAGCCACGTCATCAGGTGCGCCAGCAGGGCCCGGTCGGCGGGATCGGGCAGCGCCTCGTGAGCCCAGGCCGCGTCGGGCACGCGTTCGGGCCGCTGCTGCAGGCCGTGGGCGCGCCGCCGGTCACGGTGCAGCTCGCCGAGGGCCGAGTGCACCACCCGGACGAGGTAGCCGTGCGGGACGGCGGGACCCCGCCGGCCGAGCCGGTCGACGACCTTCGCCAGCAGAGGCACGGCGTCGTCGAAGCACCCGAGGTCGCAGGCGGCGAGGACGCCATCCTGAATCGCTCGCGGCCCGGCGGGGCACGGCGTCCCGCCGTGGCGGGCCGACCGGCGGGACAGCATGTCGTTGACCGCGCGGACGGCGGCCGCGAACGTCATTCGTTCCATATGTCCCGAGAGTGCCGGCCTGGCCCCGCTCGCAGACTCCCGCGGACTGCCGAGTTGACCGGTGCGGCCGGCAGAATCTGCCAGTCTGAGCGGCGGGCGCGGGAAGGCTACCGGCCGCGCGTTCCCCGGCCGAGCCATCCCGCGGGGCCGGGCGTCGGGACCGGGCCAGCCCTGCCCCGATCTCGACGCCCTACGCTGCATGCTGTGTCCACCGAACCGGGCGAGCAGACCCTCGAACGGGTCATCGCCGCCCGGGTCCGCGAGTACCGCCTCGCCGCCGCCCTGTCGGTCGCGGAACTCGCGCGGCGCACCGAGATGTCCAAGGCGATGCTCTCGAAGATCGAGAATGCCCAGACCTCCTGCAGCCTGTCCACCCTCGGCCGGCTCGCCGCCGGGCTCGGCGTCCCCGTGACGGCACTGTTCCGCGGCGTCGACGACGAGCGGGAGGCGGTGTTCGTGCCCGCCGGGCACGGCGCCCGGATCGTGCGCCGTGGCAGCCGGGTCGGCCACCTCTACGAACTGCTGGGCACCCTGCGCGGCGGGGCCAAGCGGATGGAGCCCCTGCTGGTCACCCTGACCGAGGCCAGCGAGGTCTTCCCGCTGTTCCAGCACGAGGGCGCCGAGTTCCTCTACCTGCTCGACGGCGTGCTGGAGTACGGGCACGGCGAGGCCCGTTACGTACTGCACCCCGGCGACGCGCTGATGTTCGACGGCCTGGGGCCGCACGGCCCGGTCCGCCTGCTGGAACTACCGATCCGCTTCCTGTCCGTCACCGCCTACGGCTCCCACGACGGCCCCTGACGCCCGCCCGGGCACTCGGCGGCGCGACCCCGCCCATTGATCGTTCTGGCGCACGTCGACGGTGGGCGCGCCGGTTCAGACCGGCCCCTGGCGGCGCTCCTCCGGCGACGTCGGATCCTCCGGAGGCTCGGAGCCGGGCCCTTCGCCTGGAGCCCAGACCGTCCGATCCACCAGGCCGTGAGGGCAGCGTCCGGAACCGTCCTTGGACGACGCCCGGACACCTCGGACACCGGCGAGCGCCGCGCCACGGGCCCGGCGGCACTTCCGGCAGGCGGTAACAGAGATCATCGGCACGATCTTCTCCGCGCCGACGTCCTCACTCACTTCTTCACCCGCCCACTGCCGCCACACGCCGTGCACTTCGTGACAGCGTTCCCAGCGAACCGGCCGTCCTCGTCGAACTCCTGCCGGCCCGTCTCCACCTCGCCCTTGCCGTTGCAGGCGGAGCACGTGCCGAACTCGACCGGCGTGTCCCCGGTGCCGCCGCCGGCTTTCCGCTTGTCCGGGTCGCTGTCGTCACGGACCACGGGGGGCTTGCCGCCGCGTTTCGTACCGCCGCGGCCCGATGATGCCCCGCCGTCGGTGTTGCCCCATTTGTTCCACACCATCGGCTGTTCTCCGTTCACGGCCGGTGCCGCACCGCGTCGACGGTAACCCCGGGAACGGCGAGAGCGGCAGGGGAACAGCCGGATCTGTTACCGGCCGAGCGCGGGTCAGACCGCGGCGGCCCGGCGACCGAGCTCCGCCACCGTGGACGGGAGTAACTCGTCAGACAGCCCAGTCCGCGGACCCACCAGCCCCGAGCCCGACCCGAACCGCCGATGACGGCCGACTGGCGGACTCATGCCCGCGGCCTGGCCGGCGAGGTCACCTTTCCCGGCTCCCGCTGGTAAAGCCACCATCCCCGCCGCGGCGACCTGACCGCGGCTGGCCCGGCCTGCCCCCTGTTCCTCGCGCCATCCGGTCGGCGGCGTTCCCGCGCGGCGATCCCGTGCGCGCCGGCCGGGTGGCGAGGACCACCCGGCCGCTGCGCGTCGCGATCTGGCGCGAGGGACGCCGTCGTTGGCTCAGCGCATCTGGCCGGCGGCGTGGTAGGGATGCGGGCTGACCAGGGGGGCGTTCTCCGCGAAGCGGGAGAGGCGGAAGTCGGCGGCGGGGATGAGCGGATGACTGGAATCCCCGTCGACGACGAGGTCGGCGACCAGCTCACCGACCGCAACCGAGATCTTGAACCCGTGGCCGCTGAACCCGGCCGCGACGAACAACCCGTCGACGGGCGTCGCCGAGATGATCGGGTTGTAGTCGGGGGTGACGTCGTAGCAGCCGGCGTAGGACGACGACAGCGCCACCTCGGGCAGCCCCGGGAAGCGATGGGCGAACCGGGCGACGGCGCGCTCCACGTACTGCGGGTCCGCGGCGCCCGGGTGGGCGTCCGGATCGACCCACTGCGGACGGCTGTGGTCGCTGTTGCCGACCAGCAGGTCACCGGAGCGCTCCGGGCGCACGTACTGCAGGCTCACCAGGTCGGACAGCACCGGCACGGTCCCGACCGGTGCGCCCGGCGCCACCATCAGGATCTGTTCCCGTTGGGCCCGCAGCGGCAGGTCGACGCCGACCCCGGCGGCCAGCGCCGCCGACCACACTCCCGCCGCAAGGACGACCGTGCCCGCGGCGATCCGGCTGCCGTCGGCGAGCTCCACCCCGATCGCCCGCCCCCCGGACCCCGCGCCCCCGCCGGCACGTTCACCCCCACCACCGCCGCCGCCAGCTTCGCGTTCGCCCCCACCGGCGCGTTCGCCCCCACCTGCTCGTGCGCCCCCACCTGCTCGTGCGCCCCCACCTGCTTGTTCGCCCCCACCTGCTCGTGCGCCCCCACCTGCTCGTGCGCCCGAGGTCAGGATGCGCGTCACCGGGGCGCCCTGGCGTACCCGGACTCCGCCCTGGCGGGCCGCCGCCAGGTACGCGTGACAGGTCCGGTAGGCGTCGCCGTAGCCGCCGCGCGGCTCGTAGGCGAACGCGGCGAAGTCGGCGAGGTCGGCCGCCGGCCACAGCTCGGCGACCTCCGCGGGATCGGCGAGGCGGGTGTCGATGCCGAGCGCCGCCGCCGCCTCGACGTTGGCCGCCAGCGCCGCGGCGTCACCCGGCCCGACGCCGACGAGGTAGCCCACCTGCTCGAAGCCGACCCCGTCGGCCACCCCGAGGATCTCGGCGGCATGGGTGAACAACCGGACGCCGTGCCAGGCCATCACGGCGAGCGAAGGCACCCCGTAGTGGCAGCGGACGATGCCGCTGGAGCGGCCCGTCCCGCCGGAGCCGACGGTGGCCCGTTCGAGGACCAGCACGTTGCACACGCCCTTGCGGGTCAGCGCCCAGGCGGCCGCGGCCCCCTCGATGCCGCCGCCGACGATGACGACATCAGCGCTCGCCTGCACGGTCAACGGCCCGGGATCCAGTCGGTTCCGGCCAGCGGCACCCCGGCCATCGCCGCCGCCTCGACGGTGAGCGCGACGAGGTCCTCGGGTTCGAGGCGGTGCACGTCGCTCTTGCCGCAGGCCCGCGCCAGCATCGTGGTCTCCATCGCCAGCGCCCGCAGGTAGTTGGCCACCCGGTGGGCGCCGAGCCGCGGGTCGAGGCGGGCGGCCAGCTCGTCGTCCTGGGTGGTGATGCCGACCGGGCAACGGCCGGTGTGGCAGTGCGTGCAGTGGCCGGGCGCGGTGCCGAGCGCGACGTACTCCTGGGTCACGTCGACCTCCACGCCGGCGACGGCCGCGCCCGGGTCGGCGAGGTGGCGGTAGGTCGGGGCGTTGCAGCCCAGTGCCACGAGCGGCGCGACGCCGAGGGAGACGGCGTCCGCGCCGAGCGCGAGCGCCTTCGCGACGTCGGCGCCGGTGCGGATGCCCCCCGAGATGATCAGCCCCACGTCGCCGGTGAGCCGCAGGTCGGCCAGCGCCGCCGCGGCCAGGCGCACCGCGGCCAGGGTGGGGATTCCGGTGTGCTCGATGAAGGCGTCCTGGGTGGCACCGGTGCCGCCCTGCATCCCGTCGACGACGACGACGTCGGCACCGGCGGCGACGGCGAGGCGCACGTCGTGGTCCACCCTGGTCGCGCCGATCTTGACATAGACGGGCACCTGCCAGTCGGTGACCTCGCGGATCTCCTCAATCTTGATCAACAGGTCGTCGGGGCCCGTCCAGTCCGGATGCCGGCTCGCCGAGCGCTGGTCAACCCCCTCGGGCAGGGTGCGCATCCCCGCCACCCGGGCGCCGACCTTCTGCCCGAGCAGCATCCCGCCGCCGCCCGGCTTCGCCCCCTGACCGAGCACGATCTCCACCGCGTCGGCGGCGCGCAGATCGGTCGGGTTGAACCCGTAGCGCGACGGCAGGCACTGGTACACCAGGGTCGTCGAGGCCGACCGCTCCTCCGGCGTCATCCCGCCATCACCGGTCGTCGTGGACGTCCCGACCAGCGACGCCGCGCGGCCCAGCGCCTCCTTCGCGGGCGCCGACAGCGAGCCGAACGACATCCCCGCAATGGTGATCGGGATGTCGAGGACCACCGGGCGGGCGGCGCGGCGGGCACCGAAGATGGTCCGCGTGTCGCAGCGCTCCCGGTAGCCCTCCAGCGGGTAGCGCGAGGCGCTGGCGGTGAGCAGCAGCAGGTCGTCGAAGTCCGGGACGGCGCGGCGCGCGCCCCAGCCGCGGATCGGGTAACGCCCCAGCTCCGCCCGCTCGCGGATCCCGGCGAGGACCGGCGGGCCGAAGGTGTGGTGCGGCGGGTACCGCTCGTCTGCCGGCCGCGGGAGCGGGTGCGGACCGTCGATCGTGTCGGGGTGGGGCATCGTCGACTCCGATCAGTAGGCGCCGTGGTGGGCGGTGTCGAAGTGGTAAAGCTGGCGGGCTGACGCCACCCGGGTGACGTTCTCCGGATCGATGTGGTCGAAGCCGGCCTGCGCCGCCAGGGCCCGCACCGCGGCCACGTCGGCGGCGGTGAGGTCTTCGATCCGGGCGTCGGTCCCGAGGCCGTGCACGCGCCCGGCCACGTAGATCACCGCCTCGTAGAGGGAGTCGCCGAGGGCCTCGCCCGCGTCGCCGCCGACGAGGATCGTCCCGGCCTGAGCCAGGAACGCGCAGTACCGGCCGACGTCCCCGGCGATCGCGAGCCGCCCGCCCTTGAGCGAGATCCCGGCGCGCAGCGACGCGTCACCCTCGACGACGACGAGCCCGCCGTGCGCGGACGCCGCCGCGCTCTGGCTGGCCGCGCCGCGGATCCGCACGGTGCCGGACATCAGGTTCTCCCCCGCGCCCCAGCCGACCGGCCCGTCCACGGTCACCTCGGCCGCCTCGCCGAGACCGCCGACGTAGTAGCCGGCGGGGCCGGCGATCGTCACCCCGATCGCCCGGGTGAGCCCCACCGCCAGGTTGTGCCGGCCGGCCGGGTTGACCAGCCGGGCCCGCGCGCCGTTCGGTAGCGCGCGCAGCGTCGCATTGACGTGCCGGGTCGGCATCTCGGCCAGGTCGAGCACGAGCTCTTCCGACACCGTCCCGTCCGCCGGGTCGGCGGGGACGGCGGGGTCGGTGGGGTTGGCCGGGTCGGTGGGGTTGGCCGGGACGGTGGGGACGGTGGGGTCGGTGGTGGCAGCGGCGGCGCGGATGGCGCCGGTCAGCTTGCCCACAGGTAGACCTCCGCCGGCTCCGGTTCGAACACCGCCGCGTCGGCGAGGCCCGGCAGGCCGAGCAGGGCCCGGTACTCCGACACCATCGCCACCCACTGGTCGGTCTCGGCGATGATCGCCGGCTTGCACGCGATCCGGTCGCGGACGACCGCGAAGCTGTCCGCGGTGGTCACGGCGAGGGTGAAGAAGCCGTCGAAGGTCGCGGTGAGCCGGCGCAGGGCCGCGGCCAGGTCGTCGCCGGCGGCCAGCCGCGCGGCGAGGTAGCGGGCGGCGACCTCGGAGTCGTTGTCGGTCTCGGTGGTCACGCCCTCGTCGGCGAGCCGGCGCCGGATGGTGGCGTGGTTCGCGAACGACCCGTTGTGGACCAGACAGAGAGTGGGGTCCACCGGCTTCGGCTCCGGCCCCGGCGCGGGGGCCGGAGC
>NZ_JAMQQF010000321.1 GCF_023716945.1 Frankia sp. AiPs1
GTGCCGCGGCGCCCGCCGGCGGCGCGCTGCCCTTCACCGGTGTCGAGACCGGAGCCATGGCCTCGATCGCGGTGGCCCTGCTTGGCGGCGGTGCGTTGCTGCGGGTCGCGGCCCGGCGTCGTCGGGTCGCCGGCGCCACTCCCCGTACCGAGGCCTGATCGAGCCCGGTAACGGCGGCCGGTGCGGCCGGGGAGGGCGAGACTGCCCACCCCGGCCGCACTCAGCCAGCGTGGCGGACCCGCGGGTCAGCGCAGCGGGTCGAAGGGGGCCAGGTCTGCTGCGGGGGTGCCGGCGACGACGGCATCGGCGAGCAGCCGGCCGGTGACCGGGCCCAGAGTGATGCCCCACATGCCGTGGCCGCCCGCGACGAACACCCGCGGCGACGCGGTCGGGCCGATCAGCGGCAGCCCGTCCGGGGTGCAGGGACGCGGCCCGACCCACTCGTGGGTGCGAGTGTCGAGGTCGACCCCGCGCAGCAGGCCTCGCGTCGCCTCGACGACCGCGCGGGTGCGCCGCGGATCCGGTGGCGCGTCCGGATGGCGGAACTCCATCATCCCGGCGACTCGCAGGCCGTCGCCGATGGGCGTGCAGGCCACCCGGGAGGCCGGGAAGTAGATCGGCCCGCTCGGTGGCTGTTCGGTCCTGACGTGGAAGCTGTAGCCGCGGCCGGCCTGCACGGGCAGGCGGACCCCGAAGGGCCGGGCCAGCCTGGGCAGCCAGGCGCCGGTGGCGAGGACCGCGGCGTCGAACGCGCCCGCCGCCGGGAGCGGGCCGAGCACCTCGACCCGGTCACCGACCTCCCGGATGCCGGCGACGGCCGTCGACTCGTGGAGCACGCCACCGCGGGCCCGCACGCTCTCGGCGAGGGCCGCGACGAAGCGCCCCGGGTCGCAGAACCGCTGCCCGTGCACGGAGGCGACGTACCGGACCTGCTCGGACAGCAACGGGGAGAGGTCGCGGGCGGCGACGGGGTCGAGCACCTCGGCGTCGACCGGCTGGCCGGCCGCGCGTACCTCGGCGAGCTCGACGAGCAGCGCGTCGAGGTCGGCACGGTCCCGGTAGCCGGCGAGGAAGGGCGCGGCGGTCCGGGTCGGCGCGGTGACGCCGCCCGCCGCGAGCTCGTCGAACGCGCCGAGGGCCGCCCGGGTCAGCGGTGCGAGCGCCCGCATGGCCCGCCGCCAGCGACCGGTCGTGCTGTGCCGGACGAATCCGGCGACGAAGCGGGCGAGCCCGGCATCGGCGACCGGCGGCACGTACACCGGTGAGTCCGGCCGCAGCAGCACCCGCAGCCCGTAGCGCAGCACCGCCGGCTCGGGCAGTGGGGTGGCGAGGCCGGGGGTGAGCCAGCCCGCGTTGCCCCAGGACGAGCCGGTGCCGGCCCAGGTCGGCCCGGTGGTGAGCCGGTCCCGGTCGAAGACCGTCACCCGCACCCCGCGCTCCTGCAGGAACCAGGCCACGCACAGCCCGACCATCCCGCCGCCGATCACCGCCACCTGATCGGGAACGTCCCGTGCCCGCCTGTCCACCGTCACCATGGTCCGCCGACAGCCGAGGCGGCGCTGCCGTTCCGTCCCATCCGCGACTTATGCCACGATTTTCGGGGTCTCCAGGCATCGCCAGGTGGCTGCCCGCCAGGTGGCTGCCACGCGGCGGAGTCCCGCAGACGGCGGAGTCCCGCAGACGGCGGCGCCCCGCCGACGGAGGTGCTGTCGACGGGGCGCGCGCCGGCTTCCTTCGTGCCCGTCCGGAGGGTTCCGGGTCGGGCGAGGCGAGCTACTTGCGGCCGAGGGACGCGCGGAGGTACTCGCGGTTGAGGGTCGCGATGCTGTCCATAGGGATGCCCTTCGGGCAGGCGTTGGTGCACTCGCCGGTGTTCGTGCAGCCGCCGAAGCCTTCGGCGTCCATCGCCTCGACCAGGTTGAGCACGCGGCTCGCCCGCTCCGGCGCCCCCTGCGGCAGGCTGTTGAGGTGCGCCACCTTCGCCGAGGTGAACAGCATCGCCGAGCCGTTCGGGCAGGCGGCGACGCAGGCCCCGCAGCCGATGCAGGTGGCGTTGTCGAACGCGGTGTCCGCGATCGGCTTCGGCACCGGCGTGGAGTGCGCCTCGGGGGCGCTGCCCGTCGGGGCGCTGATGTACCCGCCAGCCTGGATGATCCGGTCGAGCCCCGACCGGTCCACCATCAGGTCCTTCAGCACGCCGAACGCGACCGAGCGCCAGGGCTCGATGTCGATCACGTCGCCGTCGGAGAACGAGCGCACGTGCAGCTGGCACGTGGTGGTCAGGGCCCGCGGCCCGTGCGCCTGCCCGTTGATCACCACGCCGCAGGAGCCGCAGATGCCCTCGCGACAGTCGTGGTCGAAGGTGACCGGGTCCTCGCCCTCCAGGGTCAGCCGCTCGTTGAGCACGTCGAGCAGTTCCAGGAAGGACATGTCCGGGTTGGCGTCGGGCACCTCGTAGGCCACCATGCGGCCGGGTTCGGCCGGGCCGGCCTGGCGCCAGATCCGCAGGGTGAGCTTCACGGTCGGCTCCTTGCACTGTCGTGGTTCTGCGGGAGCGCGCGGGTCATGGGGTGCGCGTCGATCATGGTTTGCGAGTCGATCATGAGTTGCGGGTGGGTCATGGGTTGCGGGTGGATCGTGGGTTGCACGTTGATCAGTGCTGCTTCGTGGTTCATGGCTGTCCGACCCCGTCTCTCACGCGTAGTTGCGCTGGGCGAGATGGACGTAGTCGAACTCGAGCGGCTCCCGGTGCAGGATCGGGGCGCCGCCGGTGCCACCGAACTCCCAGGCGGCGGCGTAGGCGAACCGGTCGTCGTCGCGGCGGGCCTCCCCGTCCGGGGTCTGGCTCTCGACCCGGAAGTGACCGCCGCAGGACTCCTCGCGGTGCAGCGCGTCGACGCAGAGCAGCTCGCCGAGCTCCAGGAAGTCCGACACCCGGTTGGCCCGCTCCAGGCTCTGGTTGATGTTGGCGCCGCTGCCCGGCACCTTCACCGAACGCCAGAACTCCTCGCGCAGCTCGGGCAGGCGGCCGAGCGCCTTGCGCAGGCCGTCCTCGGTGCGCGCCATCCCGCACTCGTTCCAGAGGATCTCGCCGAGCTCGCGGTGGAACGAGTCGACGGTGCGCTCGCCGTTGATCGACAGTAGCCGGTCCAGGCGGCCCGTCGCCTCGGCGACCGTCGCGGTCACCTCGGGGTGGCTGGCGTCGACCTTGTCGAGCTTGGTGGAGGCGATGTAGTTGCCGAGCATGGGCGGCAGCACGAAGTAGCCGTCGGCCAGGCCCTGCATCAGCGCGCTCGCGCCGAGCCGGTTGGCGCCGTGGTCGGAGAAGTTCGCCTCACCGACGACGAAACAGCCCGGGATGGTGCTCTGCAGGTCGTAGTCCACCCACAGGCCACCCATCGTGTAGTGGATGGCGGGGTAGATCCGCATCGGGACCTTGTACGGGTCCTCGCCGGTGATCCGGTCGTACATCTCGAACAGGTTGCCGTACTTCTCCCGGACGGCGGGCTCGCCCATCCGCTTGATCGCGTCGGCGAAGTCGAGGTAGACGCCCAGGCCGCCGGGGCCGACCCCGCGGCCCAGGTCGCACTGGTTCTTCGCCGCACGCGAGGCGATGTCGCGGGGGACCAGGTTGCCGAAGCCGGGGTAGATGCGCTCGAGGTAGTAGTCGCGATCCGCCTCGGGGATCTGGTCCGGGGAGCGGGTGTCGCCCGGGTTCTTCGGCACCCAGATCCGGCCGTCGTTGCGCAGCGACTCGCTCATCAGGGTGAGCTTGGACTGGTGGTCGCCCGACCGCGGGATGCAGGTCGGGTGGATCTGGGTGTAGCACGGGTTGGCGAAGTAGGCCCCACGCCGGTGCGCCCGCCAGATCGCGCTCGCGTTGGAGTTCTTCGCGTTCGTCGACAGGTAGAACACGTTGCCGTACCCGCCGGTGGCGAGCACGACCGCGTCGGCCAGGTAGGTCGAGATCTCGCCGGTGATCAGGTCACGGGCGACGATGCCGCGAGCGCGGCCGTCGATGACGATCAGGTCCAGCATCTCGGTGCGCGCGTGCATCTCCACGCCGCCGGCGTCGATCTGGCGCGACAGCGCCTGGTATGCGCCGATCAGGAGCTGCTGGCCCGTCTGGCCACGGGCGTAGAAGGTACGCGCGACCTGCACGCCGCCGAACGACCGGGTGTCGAGCAGGCCGCCGTACTCGCGGGCGAACGGCACGCCCTGCGCCACGCACTGGTCGATGATCTGGGTCGACGTCTGAGCGAGCCGGTAGACGTTGGACTCCCGGGACCGGAAGTCGCCGCCCTTGACCGTGTCGTAAAACAGCCGGTAGACCGAGTCGCCGTCGTTGCGGTAGTTCTTCGCGGCGTTGATGCCGCCCTGCGCGGCGATGGAGTGCGCCCGGCGCGGGGAGTCCTGGTAGCAGAACTGGATGACGTGGTAGCCCTGCTCGGCGAGGGTCGCCCCGGCGGCCCCGCCGGCCAGACCCGTCCCCACGACGATGACGCTGTGTCGCCGCCGGTTCGCCGGGTTGACCAGCTTGGCGTCGAAGCGGCGCTTGTCCCAGCGCTGCTCGATCGGCACGTCCGGCGCAGTGGTGTCGGCGATGTCATCGCCGAGCTTGTAGAACGACATGTCAGCTCTTTCGTGCTCAGTCGACGAGGCCGGCGAGGACCGACACCGGAACGATCAGGAATCCCACCGTGAGAAGCACGGCGAGACCCGTCGCCGCACCCTTGAAGGCGCGGTCGCGGCTCGGCCGGTTGTACCCGAGGGTCTGGGCGGCGCTCCAGAAACCGTGCTGGATGTGGAGGCCCAGGCAGATCATGGCGACGATGTAGATGGCCGTGACCCACCACACGCTGAAGCTCGACACGACGTTGTCGTAGGCGGCGCCGTGGACTCCGTGGCGGTTGAGCGTGAGCGTGGTGAAGTCGAGGATGTGGTAAACGATGAACAGCGCCAGGGTGATACCGCCGTAACGCATGATGTGCGTGGCGTAGCCGGCCTTGGCTCGTTGGTGGTGGGAGTATTTCGTCGGCCGGGCCTTCAGATCACGTCGGCTGAGCTGGTATGCCGTGACGGCGTGTAGCACCACGGCCACTACCAGTACGAACCGCTGGATCCACAAATACCAGGTCTCGTGCAGGACCGGATTCCCGATCGTGCGCAGCCAGTGGGCATAGTGGTCGAAGTCGGTTGGGCCGAAGAAGATCTTCAGGTTCCCGAGCATATGGACGATCAGGAACAGCAGCATCAGCAGACCGGTGACCGCCATCACGGTCTTCTTGCCGATCGTCGAACGCCAGAAGTTCAACGGAGCGAAGGAGGATCGCGCGGGGCGCGGGGGGCGTCCAGCGGGCGCCGGTCGCGTCGGGGTTGTTACAGCCACGCCCGCACCCTAGAGCCGGGGCCTCGAGTGGTCCAAGACATGATAAACCTGGACTCCATAGTCGGCTGCTATCGAGGTCTACGCTGGCCGGTGTGCAGTTCCACCAGCTCGCCTATTTCGTCGCCGTCGCGGAGACCCGTCATTTCACCCGGGCCGCGCAGCGGATGCATGTGGCGCAACCCTCACTGTCCCAACAGGTTCGCGCGCTCGAACAGGAGTTGGGCACACCACTGTTCAATCGCGCTCGGGGCAACATCAGCCTGACCGCGGCCGGGGAGACGCTGCTGCCGTTGGCGCGGCGCATCCTCGCCGACACGGAGACGGCTCGCCAGCGCGTCAACGAGCTGCTCGACCTGCGCCACGGCACGGTCCGCCTCGGCGCGACGCCGAGCCTGTGCACCGGCTTCCTGCCCGACGTGCTGCGCCTGTTCCACCAGCGCTACCCGGGCATCCGCCTGCTGGTCGAGGAGGGCGGCTCCCGGGACCTGGTCCGCGACCTCGCGGGTGGCGACCTCGACCTCGCCCTGATCATCCTGCCGCTGCAGAGCTCCGACTCGGCCCTGGTCACCTCCCCGCTCATCCGGGAGAGCCTGGTCCTGGTCTCCTCCCTCGACGAACCGCCGGTCGTCACCGGTCGCTCACTGAATGTAGCCGACCTGCGCAACCACCCGCTGGTCATGTTCCGGCGCGGCTACGACCTGCGCGAGGCCACCGTGACGGCCTGCCGGGAGGTCGGCTTCGAACCGACCTTCGCGATCGAGGGCGGCGAGATGGACGCGGTGCTCGGCTTTGTCGCGGCGGGGCTCGGCAGCGCCGTGATCCCGAGCATGGTCGCCCGCCGTCTCGGCATGCGGGTGACTCCCTTCGTGGCACCCGGGCTGCAGCGCACGATCGGGCTGGCGCGGCGCCGCGACGTCGAGCCGACCCGCGCCGCCGTCGAACTCCAGCGCACCCTGTGGGAGTACCTGCGCCACGCCGCCGCCACCGGCAACCTCCCCGACGGCACCCGACTGCTCGGCGACCGCGCTGGTCCAGCCTCCGCCACCGCCTCCGCCACCGCCACCGCCACCGCCACCGCCGCCACCCCGGCCACCGCCCCCGCCGCCCT
>NZ_JAMQQF010000322.1 GCF_023716945.1 Frankia sp. AiPs1
CGCCGGGTCGGGACGCAGGTCGACGACCCGCCGCGACGCCGGGTGGCTGCGCCTGGCGGGGCTCCTGGCGTGGTGGCGTCGCGCGTGCGGGAAGCCCGGGGGGCGCGGGCCGGTGGGGAGGGTCAGCCGGACGGTGACCGCTGGTCGGCGTGGGAGACCATGGGGGGATGCGCGTTCTGGCCGTCACCAACGACTTTCCGCCGCGTCCGGGCGGCATCCAGGCCTACGTGCACAACTTCGCGGCCCGGCTGCCGGCCGGCGAGATCGTCGTCTACGCCCCGGCGTGGGAGGGCGCCGCGGCGTTCGACGCCGCGCAGGGCTTCCCGGTCGTGCGCCACCGGACCTCGCTCATGCTGCCGACCTCGGACGTCCTGCGTCGGGCCCGCCAGATCGCCCGATCGGAGGGCTGCGACACGGTGTGGTTCGGCGCGGCCGCCCCGCTCGCGCTGTTGGGCTCGCGGCTGCGCCGGGACACGCCGGTGCGCCGCGTGGTGGCGAGTACCCACGGGCACGAGGTCGGCTGGGCGGCCCTGCCGGCCGCGCGTCAGTTGCTGCGCCGCATCGGCGCGACCACGGACGTGGTCACCTACCTCACCGACTACACCAGGACCAGGATCGGGCCCGCGCTCGGCGCCCATCCGGCGCTCGCCCGCCTGCCCAGCGGAGTCGACGCGACGCTGTTCGGCCCGGGCGCCGGGCGGGACGAGACCCGCCGCCGGTACGGGCTGTCCGGACGGCGGGTGGTGGTGTGCGTGAGCCGGCTGGTCGCCCGCAAGGGGCAGGACATGCTCGTGCGTGCCCTGCCGGCGCTGCGGCGCCGGGTGCCGGAGACGGCGTTGCTCGTCGTCGGTGGCGGACCGCACCGCGCGAACCTCGAACGGCTTGCCCGGGACGGCGGCGTGGCCGAACACGTCACGTTCGCCGGTTCGGTGCCGTGGGAGGAGCTGCCCGCGCACTACGCGGCCGGCGACGTGTTCGCGATGCCGTGCCGGTCCCGGCTCGGCGGGCTGGAGGTGGAAGGGCTCGGGATTGTCTACCTGGAGGCGTCGGCCACCGGCCTGCCGGTGGTGGCCGGCAACAGCGGCGGCGCCCCTGACGCGGTGCTCGACCAGCGCACCGGCCTCGTCGTCGACGGGACCGATCTCGACGCGGTGCAGCGGGCCGTCGGGGACCTGCTCGCCGACCCGGATCGGGCAGCGTCGATGGGCGCCGCCGGGCGGGCGTGGGTCGAGCAGCGCTGGCGTTGGGACGTGCTGGCCGCCGAGCTGCGCTCGCTGCTCGCCGGCCAACCCGAACCGGCCTGACCCGACCTCGATCTCGCCTCGATCTCGCCTCGATCCCGCCTCGATCCCGAGCCGAGATCTGGACGCGGCCCTGGTCACGGCCGGCGCGGCGGCTGCGCGGGCCCGGTGTCTCAGGGGCGGCCCGCGGCGGTGTAAAGGCCCTCGACGGCGCTGCCGAAGCGGTCCATCACGAGCGAGCGGCGGACCTTCAGGCTCGGGGTCAGCTCCCCGGTCTCGACGGTGAAGTCCTGCGGAAGGATCACGAACTTCTTGATGCCCTCGGCCTTCGACACCGTCTCGTTCGCCCGGTCGATCGCCCGCTGCACCTCGGCGCGCAGGTCGTCGTCGTCGACGAGGTCCGCGACGCTCGCCCCGGCCGGCTTGCCGGCGCCGCCGCGCCAGTGCTCGAACGCCTCCGGGTCGATGGTGACCAGCGCGGCGATGAACGGGCGCTGGTCGCCGACGAGCATCGCCTGGCTGATCAGCGGATGAGACTGGATCACATGCTCCAGCGGGGCCGGCGCGACGTTCTTGCCGCCGGCGGTGACCAGCAGCTCCTTCTTCCGGCCGGTGATCCGCAGATAGCCGTCGTCGTCGAGCGAACCGAGGTCGCCGGTGTGCAGGAAGCCCTCGGCGTCGAGCGCCTCCTTCGTCGCGGTCTCGTTGTGGTGGTAGGCGCGGAACAACAGGTCGCCCCGGATGAGGATCTCCCCGTCGTCGGCGATGCGGATCGTCACCCCCGGAAGGGCCTGCCCGACGGTTCCCATCCGCACCGAGTGCGGGCGGTTGGCCGCCGCCGGCGCCGAGGTCTCCGTCAGGCCGTAGCCCTCCACCACGGTGAAGCCGATGCCGCGGAAGAAATGGCCCAGCCGCGGGCCCAGCGGTGCCCCGCCGCTGATCGCGAACCGGGCCCGTCCACCGAGCGCCGCCTGCAGCTTGCCGTACACCAGCGCGGCGAACAGCCGGTGCCGCAGCCGCAGCAGCAGCCCGGGGCCACCGCGGTCGAGGGCCTCGCTGTAAGCCACGGCGGTGTTCTCGGCCGCGTCGAAGATGCGGCCCTTGCCCTCGTTGTGGGCCTTGAGTCGGGCACCGGCGTGCACCTTCTCGAAGACCCGGGGGACGGCGAGCAGGAAGCTGGGCCGCACCTTGGCGAGGTCCGGCAGCAGGCTGCGCGAGTCCGGGGTGTAGGCGAGCTCGAAGGCCCCCTGCACCAGGCCCACCTGCAGCATCCGGGCGAACACGTGGGCCAGCGGCAGGAACAGCAGCGTGGAGCAGCCCGGCGCGAACACCTCCGGCAGCATGGCGATGGCCGACTCGGCGGTGAACAGCAGCGCCCGGTGGGTGATCTCGCAGCCCTTCGGCTGCGCCGTGGTGCCGGAGGTGTAGATGATCGTCGCGAGACTGTCGGCATTGAGGGACGCGCGCGCCGCGGCCAGCCGGTCCTCGTCGATGCCGGCGCCGTCGGCGGCGAGAGTGGCCAGCGCGCCGTCCTCGAGGACGAGCACCTCGCGCAGGGCCGGCGCCTCGCCGCGGACCTGCTCGACCCGCGCGGCGAGCTCGGCGTTCTCGACGATGAGCAGTTCGATCCCCGCATCCCGGAGGATCCATTCGATCTGGCTCGGGCTGGACGTCTCGTAGATGGGCACACAGACCGCGCCGGCGGCCCAGGCGGCGTAGTCGACCACGGTCCACTCGAAGCGAGTGTGGCTGAGGATCCCCACCCGGGCGCCGGTTTCCACGCCGCGCGCGAGGAGTCCCCGGGCGGTGGCCACGACGTGATCGTGGAACTCGCGGGTTGTCATCCCGACAAACTCTTCGGCCACCTTGTGGCGAATGAGGATTTTGTCCGGGTGGGTGGCGACGTGCCGGAAGACGGCGTCCGTCAGCGTCGCATTGTCCTCGATGGTGACCAGGGGCGCAGAGGTGTACTCCCGCACTGCGTACTCCTACCAGGTGCTCTCGTGCGTCCTACCGGATGCCCTCGGGCGCCCGCCGGATGACGAGGCCGCCGAACGGCGGTTGACCGTTCAGGGCACCAGACGTTAGCGGGCGGGCCGGACGCTGGCGACCGTGCGGACGACGACGAGCGGTGCGCGACCCGTCCGCGTACGGATGGTGGCTGGTCGCGACCGGGATGCCGCCCGCCCGCGGCGCGGGTGTCGCACGGCACTACGGTGCCGGCCGACCGACCTGTCCGGACCGGGCCGGATGTCCTTCGTTGCCGCCTAAGCTTCGTCGTATGCGGGTCCACGTGGTGAGCGACGTGCACGGACGGGCGGATGCGCTGCCCGCCGCCGCCGAGGGTGCCGACGTCTTCATCTGCCTCGGTGACCTCATCCTGTTCATCGACTACCGCGACCACAGCCGGGGGATCATGGGTGATCTGTTCGGCGCGGAGGCCGTCGGCCGGATGGTGGAACTGCGCACCGCGCAGCGCTTCGACGAGGCGCGGGAGTGGTCGCGCTCGCTGTGGGCCCGTCTCGACGGCGACCGAGCCGAGATCGTCGAGGCCGCGATCCGGCGGCAGTACGAGCGGCTGTTCGCCGCCTTCCCCACCCCGACCTACCTGACCTTCGGCAACGTCGACCTGCCCCACCTCTACCCCGACTACCTGCGCGACGGCATCACCCTGTTGGACGGGCAGACCACAACGATCGGCGGCTGGCGGTTCGGCTTCGTCGGCGGCGGGCTGCGGACGCCGATGCACACGCCGTACGAGATCGACGACGACGTCTACGCCGCGAAGGTGGCCGCCGTCGGCGAGGTGGACGTTCTGTGCTGCCACATTCCCCCGCATCTGCCGGAGCTGGTCTATGACGTCCAGGCCCGGCGCTTCGAGCGGGGCAGCGTCGCGATCCTCGAGGCGATTCACGCCACCCGGCCGCGCTACGTGCTCTTCGGGCACGTTCATCAGCCCCTCACCGCCAGTCTGGAGATCGACGGAACGCGTTGCGTGAACGTCGGTCATTTCAACGCCCGAGGTACCCCGTTCGTCCTCGAGTGGTAGCCAGCCGCTGGGCGAGATGTGGCCCAGGTTCCGGTAGCCTCAGGCGATCGGTCGGGGAATGATCCGGGATCCCGGAGAGATCCGGGTTGCCGGTGGGCCGGCGACGCCGTGCTCCTTCAGACGTGCTTGACGAATGTGGAGGTGCTGCTCTCCATGGCGGACCACGCCCGATCGACCATCGTCATCAATGCCAGGCCCGCGGCGGTGATGGGGGCGATCGCCGACATCCCCGCGTACCCGACCTGGGTCGGCCAGATCGAGGAGGCCGAGGTGCTCGACGTCGGCCCGGACGGCCGGCCCCGGCGCGCCCGCTTCCGGATCAACGCCGTCGTCGTCAAGGACGAGTTCGTCAACGAGTACGTCTGGTCCGCCGACGCCCAGGTCACCTGGTCCATGGTCGAGGGGCAGGCGATGTCGTCGCAGGACGGCAGCTACACGCTGCGCGACCTGGGTGACGGCACCACCGAGGTCACCTACGACCTCACCGCCGAGACCAAGATCAAAATTCCGGGACTGCTCCGGCGGAAAGTACAGAGCGGCATCGTGGATGCCGCTCTCAAGGACCTCAAGAAGCACGTCGAGAGCTGAGCGCGCGTGCGGTGTGTGCTCTTCACCGGGAAGGGCGGCGCCGGCACCACGACGGTGGCGGCGGCGACCGCGATCCTCGCCGCGCAACGCGGTCATCGCACGCTGGTTCTGTCCGTCGACCCGGCGGCCGGGCTTGCCGGTGCGCTTGATCACCCCGTCGGCGCCGACCCGACCGAGCTCGAACCCGGACTGACCGGCCAGCAGGTCGACCTGCGCCGTGCCGTCGGCACGCGCTGGCCGGCGGTGCGCGAGGTGCTGGCCGGCACCTGGCCGTCCTTCGACGTCGATCCGGTCGAGCTCGAGGAGCTGGCCTTCCTGCCCGGTGCCATCGAGACGCTGACCCTGCTCGAGCTGCGTGACGGTCTCGCCAGCGCCGACCACGACGTGGTCATCGTCGACGGCGGCCCGGTCGCCGGCCTGCTGCGGCTGCTCGCCTTCCCGGAGACGCTGTCGTGGTACTGCCGGCGGCTGTTGCCGCCCGACGGCGCGTTCGCCCGCTGGCTGCGGCCCGGCTTCGGCTGGGCGGGCGCGTTCGGCGGCCGGTGGGGAAACCTCGCCGCGCCCGCCTACGACACCGTCTCCCGGGTGCACCGCGCCGCGGTGGACCTGCGGGCGATCCTCACCGACCACGCGGCCACCAGCATTCGGCTGGTGCTGACCCCGGAGAGTGGGGCGCTGGTCGCGGCGCGCAGCAGCCTCACCGCGCTTTCGCTGCACGGCTTCACCCTCGACGGCGTGGTCGTCAACCGGATCTTCTCGCCGGCCGGGGCGGACGCCTGGCGGGCCGGCTGGGCCGCCGCCCACCGGGAGGCGCTCGCCGAGATCACCGGGGCGTTCGCGCCGACCCCGATCCTCCCGGTGGCCTACCGGGCCGGCGAGCCGGTCGGCCTGGAGGAGCTCGCGGCCTTCGGCGCGGCGACCTACGGCGAGCTCGACCCGGCGGGCGTCCTCGGCGCCTCGCCGGCCGGGGCCGGCGAGCAGCCGCGGGTCGAGCGCACCGACGACGGGTACGCGCTGTCCTTCGGGCTTCCGTTCGTCGATGGCTCCCAGATCGACCTGGCCCGGCTGGGCGACGATCTGATCATCACCGTCGGGGCGTTCCGCCGGGCGGTCCCGCTGCCCGCGGCGCTGCGCCGCTGCGACGTCAGCGCCGCCCGGCTGCGCGGCGATCGCCTGGTGGTGTCGTTCGTGCCCGATCCCGACCAGTGGGTGCGGGCATGACATCCGTCCCGGCCGACCCGGCTCCCGACGGCCGTCCTGATCAAAGCGGCGCCGCCGGTACGCGCTCGGCGGATCGGCCACCGCCGCCCGGGCCGCTCGCGGTCGAGGCGGCCCTGCTCGTCGAGGCCCTGCGGGGCCTGGCCGGCACCGAGTCGGGTAACCGCCTGTGGGAAGCCGTCGCCGAGGTCGCCGGCGGTGTGGGGGCTGCGGCCGGCGTGTCCGGCGTCAGCGATGTCGGGCCCGGTGGGTCCGGCGTCGGTGGTGTCCCGAGCGGTGGTGTCCGCGGCGGTGATGGCGGCGGCGGCAGTGGTGTCGGCGGCGGTGGTGGTGTCCCGGGCGGCGCGGGCGCGCCGGCCGACGCTGGT
Organism: Frankia sp. AiPs1; assembly: GCF_023716945.1. GTDB lineage: Bacteria > Actinomycetota > Actinomycetes > Frankiales > Frankiaceae > Frankia. The sequence continues at coordinate 6,465 of NZ_JAMQQF010000322.1, forward strand.
GTTC
>NZ_JAMQQF010000323.1 GCF_023716945.1 Frankia sp. AiPs1
TCCCCGGGGCCCGCGGCGTCGGGGGACGCGGGCAGGGGCGCCGCCAGCCGGCAGAGGGCGAGATCGGCCGCGGTGCCGTAGCCGCGCAGCGGCAGCAGGGCCGCCCACGGGTCGACCGCCCGGGACAGGTCGATCTCGCCTGCCGCGACGATGGTGATGGCCGTGGCCTCGGGACCGAACGAGGCACTGGCCCCATTCGGCCGGGTCTGATCCGGCCGAATGCCGTGCGGCGGGCCCCCGCCGGTCGGGTCACGATCGGCGGGCAGGTCGGGACCGGCGGCGTGCATGCCGCCGTCGGGCTCACCGCGGTCGGGACGGCCCGCCGGGATGGAGCTGGCGGGCCGGGCGGCCTCGCGCCCGTGGAGCGGGGACGAGGCGGTGATGCCGACGGTGCCGACCGCGAGACCGGCGAGCCCGACGACAGCGAGTCGCCGAAGTGCGGACAGGCCCGGGAGCGGGGCGCCAGTGAAGCGGAGGCGACGCCGCGCGTCGGGCCGACGGAGTCGCAGCATCGTCCTCGGTGCCGGTCGGATCGAATCGAATCGACGTCCTAGCGTTACCGAAGGTAAACGATGAGTGGCGGTCGTGCTAGCGCGGGCCGCCCTGGTCGACGATCCGCGTCAGCATGGAGAGCAGCGTGCCCTGTTCCTCCCGGGACAGGGGGGCCAACAGCTTGTCGTTCATCTGCTCGATGCGGTCTGCCACCTGGCCGTGGGTCGACTCGCCTCGCTTGGTCAGCCGTAGCACGTTGCGGCGGCCGTCGCGCGGGTCGCGGACCCGGCGGATGAGACCCCGCTGGACGAGCCTCGCCACCACGTCGGCGACCGTGGATCTGTCGAGCGACGCCCGTTCGCCGAGCGTGCGCTGATCGATGTCGGGATCGGCGAGGAGACTGTTGAGGACCACGAACTGCGGCGGGGTGGTCTCGGTGGAGACAGTCGTCGTCCATAGCTGGTAGGTCACCTGCTGCAGCCGACGAGCGAGCTGGCCTGGATGACTGGACATGTCCACCACGCCGCTGGTGCTGGGCGGCTCGGTCGGCTGTGGGGGCAGGGTGGCCGTCCCGGTGGCGCGTTGCCCGGGTAGGCGCTCGCCGGAATGTTCCAGCACGCCGGTGTCTTCACCGACACCCCTGGGCAACTGGTCGGATCGTGTGCGCGCGTTCAGGGTTCGCTTCCAATCCGGTGTCGAAGTGGGCGGCCGACGAGTTCGCCGCAAAGGTCATCATCGCTCATGCCGACGCTCGTTGTCGCCAGGGTGTGAGAATCGGGTGGCGCTCCGACGTCGAAGCCGTAACTCCTGTGGCATGTAGTGAAATTATAACTACGGATAGCCGGACATCCCGGCACTTGCGTAGTACTCTTGTCACCGCTTTGGGGTAGCCGTTCCGGGATGTCGCGATCGTGACAGGGGCACCCGCGACCACGCGGCGCCGCGCGCGAGGTGCATCACAGGGCACGGGCGGGTACGGGCTGCGGTATGGAGGATGCGCCCAGAGGTCTGCGGGAGAGTCTGAAACGGGTTGCCGTGACCCTGAAGGAGGCGGACATCCCGTTCGCCCTCGGGGGGAGCTACGCGTGCTGGGCCCGCGGCGGTCCGGAACCCGTTCACGACGTCGATTTCATGCTGCGGGAAGAGGATGTGCCGCGGGCGGTCGAGGTTCTGGCCGCGGCCGGGCTGCGCCCGGTGGACCCGCCGGAGGACTGGCTCACCAAGGTGTTCGACGGCGAGGTACTCGTCGATCTCATCCATCATCCGGTCGGTCGCGCGGTCACCCCGCAGATGCTGCAAAGGTCCAGTGAGATGTCGGTGGACTCGGTTCGGATGCCCGTCATGGACGCCACGGACTGGTTCGAGATGACCCTGCTGGCCCTGGAGGAGCGCTACTGCGATCTGGCCCGGGTCCTGCCGATGATCCGGGCGATGCGCGAGCAGGTCGACTGGGACCAGGTTCGCCGATCCACCGCCGCCTCGCCCTTCGCCGAGGCCGCGTTGCTGGTCGCCGAGCGGCTCAATCTCATTCCGCCGGTCGATGCCGCCCCGGTCGCCGCCCGGCCCGGCGAGATTGCCGCGTCGGGTGGCGCGGTTGTGTCGTCCGGGGCGGCGCAGCGCGGCGGAACGAAAGGCGGTAAGGGCGGCGGCAAGGCAGCAGCCGACAAGCACGGCGGCAAGGCAGAAGGTAGCAACACCGGAGGCGCCAACACCGGAGGCGCCAACGCGGAAGGCGCCAACGCGGAAGGCGCCAACGCGGAAGGCGCCAACGTGGAAGGCAGCAACGCGGAAGGACGTGCGCAGGAAGGCATTGGTTTGCGGATTGGCAAGGAAACAGGCAGCCCGGTACCAGGGGAAAAGTGGGACGTGGCGGGGCCGTCGGTTCTGGCGGGACAGCCGGATGTGGCGGGACAGCCGGACGTGGCGGGACAGTCGGTTCTGGCGGGACAGCCGGACGTGGCGGGACAGCCGGGCCTGGCGGGGGAGCTGGACCTGGCCGAGGCCGACGAATACCTGGCCGGGGAGCTGCGCGAACGCCTTGCCGAGGATCCGCGGGTCGCGGAGCTCGGGCTCGAGGTGGTGGTCGCCGGCGGGTGCATCCTCGTCGAGGGCGAGGTTGCCACCGATGTCCGCCGCCGGGCGGTCGTGGACGTCGTGGCCGAGGCCGCCCCCGGCCGGCTGGTCCGCAACGAGGTCACGATCATCGGCCGCGTCCCGGTGGCCGATGAGACTGCGAAGGTGGAGACCATTTCATGATGCGCATCGCCGCGGTCGGCGACATCCACCTGGGAACGGACAGCGGCGGGACCTTCGCGCCGGTCGTCCGCGGCCTCGCCGGACGCGCCGACGTGCTGCTGCTGGCGGGCGATCTCACCCAGCACGGGCTGCCCGCCGAGGCCGAGGTTGTCGCGGCCGAGGTGGCGGGAGCGCCGGTGCCCGTCATCGCCGTGCTCGGCAACCACGACTATCACAGCAATGCGGAGCGGGAGATCACGGCCATCCTCGTCGCGGCCGGTGTGACGGTGCTCGAGGGCACCGGGACGGTGGTGGACATCGACGGCGCGCGGCTCGGGATCGCGGGCGTCAAGGGATTCGGCGGCGGCTTTGCCGGGGCCAGCGGAACCGACTTCGGCGAACCGCTGATGAAGGCCTTCGTCCGGCACACGAAGGAGGTTGCCACCCGGCTCCGGTACGCCTTGGCGGCACTCGACTGCGATACCCGCGTCGCTTTGACCCATTACGCCCCGATTCCGGACACTCTGATCGGCGAGCGGGCCGAGATCTATCCCTTTCTCGGCAGCTATCACCTTGCCGAGGCGGTGGATGCCGGCGGCGCCGCCCTCGCCTTGCACGGACACGCCCATGCGGGCTCGGAACGCGGGTCGACGGCGGGCGGAGTACCGGTCCGCAATGTTGCCCGGCCGGTGATCGGCAAGCCCTGCGCGCTCTATGCCGTCGACTCCGGGGCGGCCGGCGAGAGAACCCGGATGGCGACGCCGTCGTCGGCGCCGTCGGTTGATCTCGCGGCTCCGACGGCGCCGTGAACCGCCGCCTGACGCCCCCGATGACGGCCGGTTCTGCGCCGCCTGGCGGCCCGATGACGGCCGTTTTTCCGCCGACCGATCGTCGATCCACCGGCCTGCCGCGAGGACCAGCGAGGCCCGGCGGATCTGAATAGTCAGAGTGGAGGGCTCCTCCATGGCCCGGGTGGGGGATGCACTCCCGTGTTGCTCGGGCGGATGTGGGTGGGGAGCACTCGCCCAAATGGACTCGCCACCCGGGCGGCCATGACCCGCGTGGGCCCCCCGCGTAGGCATAGTCCGTCCGGGCGGGCCACCTTGGCTACCGATGGTCGGATCCGGGGCTTTCTGCCCCGCTCGGGTGTGCCCGGTCGGGCCATGCACTCCCCGCCTGGGGCACACCGGGCACCGAGGCGAGTCAGGAGGCATCTGACTCGACCGGACCATTTGCCGGCCGAGAGCATGGCCCGCCCGTGGTGCCCCCGGATCGTCCATATGGGGCATGCGGTGCACTCGCCTGACGCGCCCGGAGCGTCCAGCGATCGCGGCGGACGTCTCGGGGTCCGGTGGAGATCACGAAACTCCGGCGTCGGACAACCGCACCTCGACGTCACCGTGGGAGACCGCCACCTCCAGCCGGGGCTGCCCGGCGGTCGCGGGGCCGTGCGCGACCGCCCCGTCGGCCAGCCGGAACGTGCTGCCGTGCCAGGGGCAGCGCACGCAGGTGACGCCATCGTCGATCACGACTCTCCCCTCGTGCAGCGGCCCCGCCAGGTGACTGCACCGGTCCGCGAGGACGTCGACATGATCGCCCTGCCGGAGCAGCAGCAGCGGCACCTCGCCGAGTAGCCGGACCTCCGGGCGGCCCGGGGCGAGCTCGTCCACCCGGGCGACCCGATGCCAGCCGGGCGGCAGCAGGCGGGCGACCTCCTCGGCGTGGTTGACCCCCGACGCCTGCCGGTAGGCGAGATGACCCCCCAGATAGGCCGACGTCCCCGCGACGGCGAGCCCGGCCAGCCCCAGCCGTCGGCCCAGCCGGTCGTGCCGGCCCCAGCGGGCCAGCAGCGAGCCGAGGTAGCAGCCGGCCGCCAGGCTGTTGGCGCCGGCATGGGCCACGCCGACGCGCAGTTGACGTTGGCGCAGCTCGGAGTAGTCGGCGAGGCCAGCGGCCGCGGCCGCGGCGGCGGCGAGCAGGCCCGAGCCGATCAGGACTCGCACCGCCCGTTCGGACCGTTCGTCGCGCCCGCCAAGCAGGTCCACGATCCCCGCGGACAGCCAGGTTCCCAGCGGGAGCTGGGCCAGGGCGGGGTGCAGCGGATGCCCGAGCGGTACTCCGTTGAGCAGGTCGCGCGCCGCACCGGGCCCCAGGATGTGCCGGACGCGGTCGCGGACCTTCGCTGCCACCGGATCGAGGGCTTCGGCCCGCTCCAAGCGCTCGGCCGGTCCGACGAGGACATCGTGCGGTGTCCGCCTCATGCCTCTCGGTGTTCCCGTCGGGGCCCGCCGACGAACCGCGCCGCCCGGCGGAGGGTTTGTTTCGTGCCCCAGCGTGCACATCCCCTGCGCGACGAGGATCCGGCGGGACGAACGGGGTCACCGCCATCCCCGCGCGCAGCCCGCCGCGCGGGCCGTCGGTTTCTCGACCACCCGTCGCCGTCCGCGATGGCGACGCCAGGGAAGGAACGAGACATGGCAGTGGATCGGGGAAGCTCCAAGCACGGCCCGTGGCGGGACGACGCCATGGCGCACGAGGTCTCCGGGTTCGTGCGCAGCGGCCGGGACACCCGGGCGGAGGAGTGGCGTTCCGTCGAACCGACGGACGAGCTGCCCGGCGACGCGCAGTTCCCGGACCCCGCCCAGTCCCGGGCCGGGGCGGCGGCCGGCATGACGCTGGCCGACGTCGAGGAGCGGTCAGAGCTTGCCCGCTGGCTCGGCCGGGCGGTCTTTCCCGCCGAGCGGGAGGAGATCATGGACCATCTCCGCCACCAGCACGCCCCGGACCGGGTGATCGAGGAGGTCGCCGCGGCGCCGCCCGGCGTCCAGTTCGCCTCCGTCGGCGAGCTGTGGCGGGTGCTGCGGCAGGGGACCGACGCCCAGTCGCTGCGGCGCTGACGGACCGTGTTCGGCCGAGGTCGGACCGCGGGCGGTGTGCGGCGGGGGCGGATGCCGGATACGGGGCCGCGATCCGTCTCGCCGGGGACGACACGGGCGCTTCTCCGCCGACGGCGCCGACCTCGCGACGCGGCCGTCGGGTGGAAAAACCGTTGAGTGGCAGGGAAATGTGGCGGTCGTCATGAGGACGATTGCATGACGCCGGCACCACCGGGGCACAGAGCAGCCATGGGACGCACCGTGCTGGATCGACAGCCACGCACAGCTACCACCCGCGGCTCCGCAACCCGGGAACCGCACGGGGCAGCCCGGGTTCCGGCGGCATCGCGGGCTTCCTCGCCCGGCTCGACCCGGGCCGCCCCGAGAACTCGTTCCACCCGGGCGGCGGGCCCGGCGTCGGTCCGGGCGGCGGCAACCTCGCCGACCAGGCGGCCCGCTACTCGGCGGGGACGGGCGGAGCCGGTCAGCCTCGGCCGCCTGATCGGCTGGGGGCTGGCGGCGAGCGTCGCGTTCCTGGTGATCTCCGTGCCGCTGGGCGGCTTCGGCCCGCTGGCCTTCGGAGCCCTGGCTGGCCTGTGGGCGCTCGGCGTCGCCTGGATCATCATTTTCGGGCCGCCTACCTTCGACCGGCTCGTCCTGCACAGCTACGGCCGGGCGGCGCGAGCCTCGCTGGGCGACGCGGGATCGGCCACGCTGAGATACCTGCGCTCGTCGTCCCGCTCGCTTGGCTCGTCCGTCCGCTCGGCCCGCAGGCCGGCCCGCCTGCAGCGGGTACGGCAGTCGCCACGGGCAGCGACCCAGCCGGCGGCGCGGGCAGCGACACAGCCCGTGACGCCGGAGCG
>NZ_JAMQQF010000324.1 GCF_023716945.1 Frankia sp. AiPs1
TCCCTGGGCCGCGGCCGGCCGGCGTCGGCTCAGCCGCGGTCGGCGCCCAGGCGGGCCCGGTTGCCGGCCATCACCTCGACCCGGCGCTGCTCGATCTCGGCGAACGCCGGCGGGGTCTCGATCGTCCCGCGTGCCTCGGCGGCGCTCGCCGGGCCGGTGTAGGTGGCGGTGCCGTCGCCGTAGACCTTCTTCAGCCCGCGCATCATCCGCGGGTCGACCTCGCCGACGGACGCGGCCACCGCCAGCGCCCGGTCGCGCAACTCCTCGTGCGGCACGACCTCGGTGACCAGCCCGATGCGCAGGGCCTCGGCGGCGCCGACGAGCGCGCCGGTCATCGACATCCGCCGGGCGTTGGCGACGCCGACGAACAGCGGCAGGTGCGCGGTCAGCCCGCCGCCGGGCAGCACCCCGACGCGCACGTGGGTGTCGGCGAACACGGCGCGCTCGGAGGCGATGAGGAAGTCGCAGCCCAGCGCGATCTCCAGGCCGCCGGTGAACGCCGGTCCGTTGACGGCGCCGATGATCGGGGTCCGCATCCGCGCGACCTGGCCGACGCAGTTGGTGCCCTCGAACTGGTCGAAGTACTTCTTGCCGTCCCGCGCGGCCTCCTTGAGGTCGACGCCGGCGCAGAACGCCGGGTCGGCACCGGTGAGGACGACCACGTGCACCTCCGGGTCCTCGTCCGCGTCGACTAACGCCGAGTACAGCGCGGTGACGAGCCCACCGCCGAGCGCGTTGCGGGCCTGGGGCCGGTTCATGGTGATCAGGCGGGTGGTGCCGAGCGTCTCGGCGATCAGGATCTCACTCATTCGAGGAGTATTTCCCAGCGATGTCGCCGCCGCGACCCATCCCACCTGCGGCCGTTGTGCTGGCAAAGATGGCGTCGGTTGCGGTTACGGCGGTTACGGCGGTGGCGGCGCTGGCGGCGACGGCGACGGCGGCGACGGCGGCGTGGTGGTGGCCGCCGAGAGGCGGCCGCGCGGGTAGCCGGTGGAGTAGCGTCGCCAGCATGGACCGCGGCGGTCGCCTGGTCGGCATCTACACCGCGCCCGGCCCTGGCGCGGCGATGCAGGGGCGTTCCCGGGCCCGGGTGATCGAGGGTCGGGGTCTGGCCGGGGACCGGTACGCGGCGGGCACCGGGACGTACTCGGGGTGGAGCGGCTCCGGGCGGGCGGTGACGCTGATCGCCCGGGAGGCGGTCCGTGCCCTGGTCGACGAAGGTCAGGTCACGCTCGCCGAGCACGAGACGCGGCGCAACCTGGTTACTGAGGGGATCGACCTGCCGGCTCTGATCGGCCGGACGTTCCGGGTCGGGGACGTGGTGTTCTACGGCGCGCGGCCGTGTCCGCCGTGCGGATACCTTGAACGCCTGCTCGACCGCCCGGGTGTCTGGCGGGCCCTCAGGGAACGCGGCGGCCTGCGGGCGGACGTCGTGTGCGGGGGAGTGGTCGAGCTCGGCGCCACCGTCGTCGCGCTACCCGCTTCCTGAAAGCGGGCGGAACGGGTCGGCCCGCTCCATCCCCCGACGATTTTTCCTGCGTTGTCTCCCGCATTCAGTCGAGTGCCGCTGTGACTGCGTCCACGCGCCATCCTGACCACTGACCACGGACAGTCCGGGAGGCGACACGACTCGGCTCCCGGCGTGGCCCGTTCGTCGCACGGAGGGGCCTAGGCTGAACCGGTGTCATCTTCGCGTAATGACGGCGTTCCGTGGTCGGACGGCGGCCGGGCCGCCCGTTCCGGGTGGACCGGCCGGGTGCTGACGGGTGGGCTCGCCCTTGGGCTCGCCGTCGGGTTCGGGACGGTTGCGGCAGGTTGCTCCTCCGACGGGTCCGGCGCGGCGGCGGACGTCCGTATCAGCGGCTGCGCGCGCGACCCGGACAACCATCGGGCGGTGGTGACGGGCGAGGTGAACAACGGCTCGTCCAAGCGATCGAATTACGTGATCCAGGTCGACGTCAAGGCCAACGACAGCAAAATCGAAAGCGGGTTGGCCTCCCTGTTCAGGGTGGATTCGGGCGCCAGTAAGACGTTCACCATCCATCCGGTGGGCGCGGACGTCCCCAGCGGCACCGAGCTGACCTGTACCGTCGCCCACGTTGGGCGGATCGCCGCCGAATAGGACCCGGACGGCGTGCGGTGGTGCGGGCCGAATGCCGAGCTGGGGCGGGCGGCAATCGCTTGTCCCCGGGCACCGCGGCGGCATACACAGAGAACGGCGCTGGACCAGCGTCACCAGCAGCGAGCAGTCGCTGGTCCGGGTGATCCGTGGAGGATGCCGATGTCCGACTCCGAGCGCGTGTCCGTCCAGCGGCGAGTGCCGGCCGCCGCGAGCGAGATCTTCGCGCTCATCACGGACCCGCACGGCCATGTGCGCATCGACGGCTCCGGGATGCTCGTCGCTCCGGTCGATGCGAAGCGCCTCGAGCAGGTCGGGGACGCCTTCGAGATGGACATGGACCGCGAGCCGCTCGGCGATGTCCCCCTCGGCCTTTACAAGGTCATCAACACGGTCACCCGGTTCAGCCGGGACGCGCAGCTCGAATGGAGCGTCGCGGGGGTCGGCATGCCGAACGTCGGTCACGTCTACGGCTACCTGCTCGACCCCGTCGATGCGACCACCACCGACGTGACGTCCTACTGCGACTGGAGCGGGTCGCCCGAGCGGTGGAAGGCCCGGATCACGTGGCCGGTTGTCCCGGTGGCGTCCCTGGAGAAGTCGCTGGAGAACCTGGCCCGCGTCGTCGCGGCGCCGGCCGGCTGATCTCCGGCGCCGTTCGGTCAGGGCCGGGCGATGACGGCTGGCCGGTCGAGGCCGGTTCGGTACGGGCGCGGGCGGGGCGGGACGGCCGGCGGGCGACGCGCGCCGGCCGGGCTCCCGGGTGGCTGATGCCCACCCCGGTCCGGCTGGCCGCGGTCCGGTTGGTCGAGCCCTGACTGGTCGAGCCCTGACTGGTCGCGGTCCGACTGGTCGTAGCCCGACTGATCGAGGTCGAGCCGGTCGGGTTCGGGCCGGTCGCGCAGCAGGCCGACGCGGGCGGCGACCCCGAGGCTGTACAGCAGGGAGCGCACCCGGGAGTCGATCTCGTCCCGGATCGGCCGGATGTCCTCGAGCACCTTCTCCGCCGGGTCGTCGAGCTCCCAGGTGAGGTACCGGGTGTGCGGGTAGATCGGGACGGTGTCGCCGCAGCCCATGGTGATGACGACGGACGCGGCGCGCACGGCATCGTCGGTGAGCCGGGTCGGGCAGGCACCGGACAGGTCAATGCCGACCTCGGCCATGGCCGCGACCACCGGCAGATGCAGGGTCGCCGCGGGCGCGGGGCCGGCGGAGCGGGCCTGAATCCGGCCGCGGCTGTGCTGGTCGAGCAGCGCGGCACCCATCTGCGAGCGCCCCGCATTGTGCACGCACACGAACAGCACCTCGGGCGGGCGCTGCACGGGCACCCCGGGGTGGGCCTGCCGCAGCGGCGCGGGATCGGCGGACGTCGAGCCGGCGGACGTCGAGCCGGCGGACGTCGAGCCGGCGAACATCGAGTTGGTGGACATCGAGTTGGCGGACGTCGAGTTGGCAGACATCAGGTTGGCGGGCGTCGAGTCGGACGGCGAGCGCCCGGTCATCGGGGCCACGGCGTCAGAGGATGCGGGGCGCGCCAGCTACGGCGCCGCCGATTGGCCCAGCGGAACCCTCCGCAGGCTGACTCGACGGTGACGGCGCCCCTGCCGCCGGCCGCATGGACGGGTGTCTCGCCCGGTGCTGAGCCGCGCCGCCCGAGGGCGTCCGCGTGCTGTCGCCGGTCCGTGGTGTCCACGCATGAATTTCAGGCATTCATCCCATCTTACAGGCACGTGCCGGGCCGTCACGGGTGAATGCCCGCGGCGGCGGCGGAGAGCGGCCGATGACCGCGCCGGCCGGTCTCAGTCGAGACCGTCGAGCAGCGCCGGGAGGTCGGCGAACGAGTCGATGACGTGGTCGGGGCGCCCGGAGGCCGCCGCGAGGGTGTCGGACCTGAACTTGCCGGTGCGGACGAGCACCCCGGTCAGGCCGTGGCGGGCCGCGGCGAGCACGTCGTGCTCGACGTCATCACCGACCATCACCGCCTGCGTGGGTCGCGAACCGAGAGCGCGCAGCGCGGTGGCGAAGAACTCCGCCGCCGGCTTGCCGACGACGACCGCCGGCCGGCCGAGTGCCTGCTCCAGCCCGTGCAGGTAGGCGCCGGTGTCGAGGCGGAGGCCGCCGCCGGTGCGCCAGAACAGGTTGCGGTGCAGCGCGACGAGGGGCACGCCGTCCGTCGCCCAGGCGAAGACCTGGTTGACCGCCTCGTAGGTGAACTCCGGCCCGGCACCGCCGAGCACGATGACGTCCGGCCGTTCGCCGGGCCCGCTGAGGGCCACCCCGTCGAGATCGGCCCGGATGTCCCCGCTGTTGAGCACGTGGCAGCGGGCGGCCGGGTGGTGCTGGCGCAGGTAGGACGCGGCCATGGCGGGCGCGGTGAACACCTCGCCGGGGTCGACCGCGAAGCCCGCGGCCGCGAGCGCCGCCGCGATCGACGCCCGGTCGCGGGAGGTCGTGTTCGTGACGAACGCGACGCCGAGCCCCGCCGCCCGCAGCCGGTCCAGCGCCTGGGGCGCGCCCGCCAGCGCCTGCCAGGACACCGTCAGCACGCCGTCGATGTCGATGAGCACGGTCCGGATGCGCTCCATGCGCCGAGACGCTACCGAGTCCGCCGCCCGTACCGGCCGACGGCGGCGCGCACCGGTCCGGTCAGCTCGGCCGCCGGCGATGCGCGGTCATCGGCAGTCCGTCCCGTGGGCGCAGCGTGACCAGCGGGTGGGGGACGACGTCGAAGCCGGGCACGGGCCGCAGCGACCAGTGCCGGGCGATCGCGGCGAGCGCCAGCGCCCCCTCGGCCAGCGCGAACGTGTTGCCGATGCACTGGCGGGGACCGCCACCGAACGGGAAGTAGGCGAACCGTGGGCGCTGGGGCGTTGCCCCGGTGCTCGTGCTCGTGCTCGTGTCGGTGTCGGTGTCGGTGCTCGTGCCGGTCGTCGCCGCGCCGGGGTGCAGCCAGCGGGACGGATCGAACCGGTCCGGGTCCGGCCACCAGCGCTCGTCGCGGTGCACCACCCACTGGCTGAACAGCAGCGTGGAGCCGGCCGGCAGCCGATGCCCGCCGACCTCGCGATCCTCGATGAGGTGGCGGCCCATCGCCCAGACCGGCGGGTAGAGCCGCATGGCTTCCTGCAGCACCGCCTGGGTGTACTCCAGCCGGGGCAGATCGTCGATCGTCGGGGGCCGCCCGCCCAGCACCGTGTCGAGCTCGGCCTGCAACGCCCGCTCGGCCTGCGGGTTGGCGCCGAGCAGATGGAACGTCCAGGACAGCGCGTTCGCGGTGGTCTCGTGCCCGGCGAGCAGCAGCGTCAACGCCTCGTCGCGGACCTGGGCGTCGTCCAGCCGCGCACCGGTCTCGGCGTCCTGGGTGGACAGCAGCAGGGAGAGCAGATCGTCGCCGGTGGCACCGGCCGCCCGCCGCCGGGCGATCAGGCCGTAGACCATCCGGTCGAGGGCATCGCGGGAGGCCCGCCGGCGGCGGGCGGCGGGCAGCGGCAGCCGCTCGGCGGCGGCGAACCCGGGCAGGACGCGGCGCCCGGCAGCCGGCATGTTCTCGCGCAGCGCGGTGCGGACGACCTCGATCAGGGCGTCGTCGAGCGGCACGTCGAACAGGGTGCGCGCGACGATCTCCAACGTCATCTCGGACATTTCGGCGTGAATGTCGAGGCGCTGGCCGTCGCGCCAACGGCGGGCGGTGGAGTCGGCGATCGTGGCGAACGTCGCGCCGTAGCCGGCGATCCGCCGGCGGTGGAACAGCGGCTGCAGGAGCCGCCGGTTCGTCCGGTGGGTCTGCCCGGAGCTCGTCAACAGCCCCTGGCCGAGCAGGAGCGACAGCGGCTGGACGACCGTCAGCCGCCCGTCTCGACCGCGTCGCGCCGCGCCCTTGGCGTAGGCACGGTGCCCGCCGACCAGCGCGTCCGCGATCGCCTCCGGATCGCTGACCAGGTAGGCCGACACGGGCCAGGCGGTGAGGCGCACCACCGGGCCATACGCGCGACGCAGGTCGAGAAACCGGGTGAGGGGATCGGCGCGCATCCGGCGCAGGGCCGCCAGCCTGTTGCCGCCGGGCCCGGGCACCCCGACCGCCGGGCGTGATGCCATCCGCAGACCCGGGTGTTCCTCTGACACGATCACTTCGCTACCTCCTCGGACGGCCCGACTCTCGTCAGGGTGGCGCGCCGGGATGCGAGGCAGATGTGAGGCCGATGTGCGGGCCCGACTCAGGCCGCCGGCAGGGCAGGCGCGAACAGCTCCCGCAGGCGTAAACCCGCCCGGAGGGGACGGGCAGCCGCCCGGGCCAGGCGGGCGCGGGCCGGCCGGCGCGGCGAGGCTC
>NZ_JAMQQF010000325.1 GCF_023716945.1 Frankia sp. AiPs1
GCCGAGCCCGTCGCCGGCGCGGGGGCAGGCGCGAAGGCGGTGGGCACTGGTGGGACGGCAACGCCAGGCGGGGTCCAGGCCGGCGAGATCCCGGCCGGCGGGGTCCAGGCCGGCGAGGTCCAAACCGGCGGGGTCCAAACCGGCGAGATCCAGGTCGGCGAGATCCCGGCCGGCGGGGGCGGCGGACCGCCGGCGGTCGCGGGATTGTCACCGAGCGGCCCGACCCACCAGCCGCAGAAGACGAAGGCGGCGTTCTCCCCAGCGGCCTGCAGTTCACGGCCGAGCAGGCGAACCCATCGTCCCGCGGCCGCGCGCAGACGCCCCCAGGTCCCACCGTGCCCACGTCCCACCGTCGCCACGTCCCACCGTTCCCGTCGATGCCTCGGCCGGTGCCGGTCCCGCGGCGTCCCGTCCATCCCGTCCGGGTCGATCATGCGCGCGGCCGCTAAAGGCGGGCTTGCCCCACCACGCCACGCCCGCCACCACTACCGCCACCACGTCCGCCGCCGCGCCCGGTCGGCCCGCCGGGCAGCGAAGTTGGCGGATTCCTCACCAAGTCGGTGGGGTACTCGTTATTGTCCGTTGTACCGACGAGTTCAGTCTCCTGAAAGGGAGCGGCAATCCTGGCCGGCGCGGGCATCAGACGCGCGGGCATCTGACCGTGCCGCCGGGCCCCCCGGGGTGGCCGGCGCCGCGTCGCCCCGACCGCCCGGCCAGCGGCACCCGTCGGTCCGACCCGCAGAAACGCACCCACCGGACACACCCAGACCTCATGCCTCCGACGGAGCCGCTCGAAATCATGGAACAGACTCACCTCACCCGCCCGCTCCGCCCGGCGGCGCGGCGGTTCACCCGGGCCGCAGCGATCATGATCACCTCGCTGCTGGCCGCGACCGTCGGCCTGCTCACGGCCTGCGGCTCGTCGTCGTCCTCATCCCCCGCGGGCTCCCCACGGGCCGGGGGGACGCTGACCGTCCTGTGGCCGGCGGACCCGATCGACCTGTCCACCGACGACGGGTTCGGCCTGCAGATGATCTCCGGGTCGATCGAGCGACTTGCCGTGTACGACGCCCTGGTCGCGCTCACCCCCGCCGACGGGCTGCAGTACCGCCTGGCCACCTCGCTCGGCTCCACCGACAACCTGACCTGGACCCTGCGCCTGCACGACCGGCTGGTCTTCAGCGACGGAACGCCGCTGGACGCGGCGGCGGTGCGGGACAACTGGAACCTGCTGGCCGACCCGTCGAGGAAGTCGCGCAGCGCCGCGGTCGCCCAGCGGATCGCCTCGCTCACCGTCGTCGATCCGGTGACGCTGCGGATCACGCTGAAGGCGCCCGACGCCCAGTTTCCACGGCTGGTCGCCCAGACCCCGCTGACGTTCATCGGCTCCCCCACCGCGCTGCGGGCCAAGGGGGCGGGTTTCAAGACGGCGCCGGTCGGCGCGGGGGCGTTCACCGTCCGGGAGTGGCTCCGCAACGATCACGTGACGCTCGCCCGCAACCCTCGTTCCTCGGCGCACGCCAACGTGGACACCATCGTGGTCAAGACCGTCCCGGACGAGACGCAGCGTTACAACACGCTGCTGGCGGGCGGCGCGGACGTCGCCTTCTCCGCCAACCTCCGCACCGGGATCACCGCCGCCAAGGCGGGCCTGATCAACCAGCAGACCTTCAGCGACGGCGGCCTCAACCTGCTGTTCAACGTCACCGCCGCGCCGTTCGACGATCTCCGCGCCCGGCAGGCGGTCGCCTATGCCCTCGACCCGAAGGCGCTCAACGCGGCCCTGTTCGACGGGACCGCGAAGGTGCCCACCAGTTTCCTGCGCGAGGACTCCCCGTTGCACAGCTCCGTGCCCGTGCCCGGACCGGACGCGGCCCGGGCGCAGGCCCTGTTCGACGAGCTCGCCCGCGCGGGCAAGCCCGTGTCGTTCACGATCGTCACCCCGCTGAACTTCAGCAACGTCGCCGAGTGGGTGCAGTCCCGGCTGGCCGGGTTCCACAACGTCCGGGTGAAGGTCGACGCGATGGCCCAGACGCTGCCGGTGCTCACCGGCGCCTTCCAGGCCACCCTCACCGGCACGCCACGGTTCGTGGACCCCTACCCGCAGCTCGCACTCAACCTGGCGACGGGCGGACCGAGCAACTACGGCAAGTTCTCCGACCCTGCGCTCGACGCAGCGCTGCGCGACGGCCAGCAGTCCACCGACGACGGCGCTCGCACGCGGGCCTACGAGGCCGCACAGCGCGTCATCGCCGCGAAGGTCCCGCTCGCCGGACCCCTCTACCGGCTGCCCAGCCAGTACCTCCACGGGAAGTCGACCTTCGCCGACGGAAACCTTCCGATCATCAACGACGGCGTCCTCGACATCACCCGTCTGTCCAAGGCGGGGTGAGGCGGTGGCGACAGGCCGCGGCGCGATCGCCCGGCTGGTCGGGCGCAGGCTGCTGCGCACCGGTGCGGTGCTGCTCCTGGTGGGTTTCGGCGTCTCGTTCCTCATCAATCTCACCCCTGGTGATCCCGCCTTCGCGCTGCTGGGGGACCAGGCGACAGGCGAGCAGATCGCCGCCGTCCACCAGCAGCTCCACCTCGACGACCCCTTCCTGAGCCGCTACTGGAGCTGGATGATCGGGATCGCACACGGCGACTTCGGGACGTCGTACCTCACCGGCGAGCCGGTCCTGACCGCGATCGCCGCACGGTTGCCGGTGACCGGCGAGCTGGTGCTGCTCGCCCTCGGCGCCGCGTTGGCGATCGCCGTGCCGGTCGGGGTCCTCACCGCGCACCGGGCCGACGGCCGGGTGGACCGCGCCTGGTCGGTGGCCTCCTCCGGGCTGATCTCCACCCCGCCGTTCGTTCTCGCCCTGGGGCTTGTCTACCTGCTCGCGCTGCGGGTCGGTGGCTTTCCCGCGACGGGCTGGGTGCCCGCGGCCGACGGTCTCGGCGCGAACCTCCACCACGCCGTCCTGCCGGCCGCCACCCTGGCGCTGGCCCTCGTCCCCACCTACTCCCGGATGCTGCGCGCCGACATGATCACCACCCTGCAGGAGGACTACATCCTCGCGGCCCGCTCCCGGGGGCTGCCGGTGCGCCGCATCCTGTTCCGCCACGCCCTGCGGCCCTCGTCGTTCTCCCTGGTCACGCTGACCGGGATCAGCATCGGTCAGCTCATCAGCGGCGCGGTGGTGGTGGAGGTGCTGTTCGCGCTGCCGGGCGTCGGGCAGCTCATCGTCACCAGCGTCACCGCGAAGGACGTCCCGGTCGTGCAGGGCGTCGTCATGTTCCTGGCGGTCGTGTACTGCGCGGCCACCGCCGTCACCGACGTCGCGTACGGCTACCTCGACCCACGGGTCCGGATCCGGCCGGCATGACGACGACGACACCGGCACCGGACGGCGGCGCAACCGGCGCAGCACCGGACTCCACGGGGGCGGGACGACCCGGCGGGACCGCCGAGACCCGCCAGAGCGCCGTCACCGGCACCGGCGAGACGGGCGAGAGGGGCGAGACGGGCGAGACGGGCGCGCGGCGTCGGCCCGGCCTACCGAGGGGCCTGCGGGGACTGTCCCGCTGGCTCGCGCTCGGCTGGATCGCACTGGTCGTGGCCGCGGCGGTGGTCGCGGACCTGCTGCCGCTGCGCCCCTACGGCGCCATCGTGCCCGGCGTCGGCACGAGAACCGCCCCGCGGTGGGCGGCCGAGTTCCTCGGCACCGACGCCATCGGTCGCAGCGTGGCCTCCCGGGTGGTCTACGGCGCCCGGGAGTCGCTGCTCGTCGGGGTGGGCTCGGCGGCGCTCGCCATGGCCGCGGGGCTGGTGACCGGGATCGTCGCGGGCTACTTCCGGCGGTGGGTCGACGCCGCGATCAGCCTGGTCCTCGACGCCCTGCTGGCGGTGCCCGCCCTGGTCCTGCTGCTCGCGGTGGCCGCGGTAGGCCGTCGGGGCACGGTCACGATCGTCCTCGGACTCGCGGTCGTGGGCATGCCGAGCTTCGCCCGGCTCGCCCGCGCGAGCACCCTGGCGATCGTCGACCGGCCCTACGTGGACGCGGCGCGGGTGCTGGGCACGGGCCCCTGGCGCATCCTGCGACGCGAGGTACTGCCGGCAGTCCTGCTGCGACTGTCGCCGTTCGCGTTCGTGTTCATGGCGTTCGCCGTCGTCGCGGAGGCGTCGCTGAGTTTTCTGGGCCTCGGCGTGCCCCCGCCGGCACCGAGCTGGGGAGGAATGATCAACGACGGACGACCCTACCTGGACGGCGACCCCTACCTGGTGTTCATCCCTGCGCTCTGCGTGTTCCTGACCGTCGCGTCGTTCACCGTCGTCGGCGACCATGCCCGTCGCCGGTTCGACTCCCGCGCCTCCGGGCTGCGATGAGCGTCGACGCCCGCCGGGACCCCCGGCCACCGGCGCCGCTGCTGGCCGTCGATGCCCTGACCACGATCCTGCCGACCCGGGGCGGAGCGCTGCACGCCGTGGACGGCGTCTCCTTCACCCTCGGCGCGGGCGAGGTGCTCGGCGTCGTCGGCGAGTCCGGTTCGGGCAAGACGATGCTGGCCCGCACGGTGATGGGGCTGGCGCCACCGGCGGCCCGCACGTCCGGGTCGGTGCGGTTCGCCGGCCGGAACCTGCTCGACGCCCGCCCTCGGGACCTGCGCGAGGTGCTCGGTCCCGGTCTCGCCATGGTGTTCCAGGACCCTGCGACCGCCCTGAACCCGGTGACGAGGATCGGCCGGCAGCTCGTCGAGTCGCTGCGGCTGCGCCGCGGCCTGGATCGGCGGGCGGCGCGCGACCAGGCGGTCGGCCTGCTAGCCCGGGTCGGCATCCCCGACCCCGAGCGGCGGGCGGCCAGCTACCCCCACGAGCTGTCTGGCGGGATGCGCCAGCGGGTGTCCATCGCGCTGGCCGTCGCCTGCGGACCGCGGGTGCTGCTCGCCGACGAGCCCACGACCGCCCTGGACGTCACGGTCCAGCGCCAGATCCTCGACCTGCTCGCGGACCTGCAGCGCGGCGAGGGCATGGGCATGCTGCTGATCACCCATGACCTCGCCGTCGTCGCGGAACGGACCGAACGGCTCATGGTGATGTACGCCGGTCAGATCGTCGAGAGCGGTCCGACACCGGCGGTGGTGCGCGCGCCGCGCCACCCCTACACCGCCGCGTTGCTCGCCTCGACCCCTCGCCTGGACCGGCCGATCCACGCCCGGCTGGACACCGTGCCCGGCCAGCCGGCCATCCCGGTCGACCCCGCCGCCGGCTGCCGGTTCGCCCCCCGCTGCCCCCGGGCGCAACCGCGATGCCGGCGCGAGAGTCCGCGACCCACCACGGTCACCGGCCCGATCACGTTGGCCTCGGACGCGGCCGCCCCGACCCGGGCGCACACCGTCGCCTGCTTCCACCCGACGCCCCCTGCGACACCCGATGCAATACCCACCGCAACACTCACTGCGACACTCACTGCGACACCCGGTGCAACACCCATCGCGACGCCCACTGCGACGCCCACTGCGGCGGGGACGCCGGGCGCACCTGACCCGGGCGGCCTCCACGGCCAGCCCGTCCGGGTCCCGCCGCCCGCAGGCCGCCTCGACGCCGGTGGAGATGCGCCATGACCGGCGAGGATCGTCTCCTGCAGGTCCGGGACCTCGTCGTGGAGTACCCGGGGCCGCGCGGGTCGACCGTGCGCGCGGTGCGCGGGGTGAGCTTCAGCATCCGCCGCGGCGAGACCCTCGGGCTGGTCGGAGAGTCCGGGTGCGGCAAGTCGTCGACCGCGCGGGCGGTGATGATGCTGCGCCGTCCCACGGCCGGCCAGGTGGAGTTCGACGGCCACGATCTCGCCCGGCTGCCCGGGCGAGAGCTGCGCAGGGTCCGCCCCCGCCTGCAGATGATCTTTCAGGATCCGGCGTCCTCGCTCAATCCCCGGCGCACCGTCGCCGACCTCGTCGCCGAGGGCCTAGCGGTCCACCGACTGCCCGGATCCCCGCAGCGGCAGGTCGCCGACGCCCTGACCGCGGTGGGCCTCGACCCGGCGACCATCGGTCCGCGACGACCCTTCGAGCTCAGCGGCGGCCAGTGCCAGCGGGTCGCACTCGCCCGGGTGCTCGTCCTGCGCCCCGAGCTCGTCGTCTGCGACGAGCCGGTCTCGGCCCTCGACGTGTCGGTGCAGGCGCAGATCCTCAACCTGCTGGCGGACACCCGGCGGCTGCGGCGGCTCAGCCTGCTGTTCATCGCCCATGACCTCGCCGTCGTCCGGCAGGTCAGCGACCGGGTGGGGGTCATGTACCTGGGACGGATCTGCGAAATCGCCCCGGTGGAGAAGCTCTACGCCCAACCGCGCCATCCCTACACCCAGGCCCTGCTCGCGGCGGTCCCCAGCCTCGACGGCGCCCCGCCGTCCTCGGCCGCGCCGCCGCCCCCGGGCGCCCCGGCGGCCGAGGAACCACCCTCGCCCC
>NZ_JAMQQF010000326.1 GCF_023716945.1 Frankia sp. AiPs1
ACTGCCGCGGCCGTTAGGGTCAGCGGGGGTGCTGGTGTAGCCAGTCGCGCAGGAGAGCGGCCGCGGCGGGCCGCAGGGTGAGATCGGCCAGCAGGTCGATGCCCGGCCGCGGTCCCTCCACCCCGCCGGCGTGGGGCTCGACCAGCAGCACCGGTGGGTCCGGCAGGCGCAGCGGGACGGCCGCGGGCAGAGCCTGCCGGGTGAGCTCGGCCAAGCCGAGTCGGATCCGGTCCAGATCGCCGTCGACGCGGGCCCGCCGGGCGGTCACCGTCGTCGCGGCCACGCCGACCCGACGCTGGGCGTCCGTCCGCTGCACCGCCATCCGCGTCGCCTGCATGCGTAGGTCAGCCACGTGCTGCTCGCGGGCGAGCAGGGCTTGGTGGTCGCGATAGGCGGCGGAGTTGTGCAGCCCACTCAGGCGCGCCTGCGTCGTGGACTGCTCCTTGGCCAGCGCGTCGACCTGGGCACCGAGGCCGCGCTCGGCCTCGGCCGCCGTCTCGGCGGCGGTGCGTAGCCGCCCACGCTGCTGGGCCGCCGAGCGGGCCGCGCTGACCGCGGCCGCCGCCTGCGCCGCGGCGGTCAGCAGCACCCGGCGACCGTAGTGCCGGTAGGTGTCGAGCAGGCTGCCCAGGGCGCGGTCGGTCTGCTCCAGCGCGGTGACGTTGCGCCGATGGTCTTCGAGGTCCTCCAGCGGCTGGGCGGCGTCCGCGATGGCGTCCTGGGGCACCGGGGGGAGCGCCTCCCGCAGGCGTTGCGGCAGGTCGGCGTCGATGCGGTCGCCGACCCGCGGGTTGCGGATCTGATGGAGCAGCGCGAGGTAACCGGCCGGGTTGGTGCCACCGAACAGCCGCCGGGACACCTCGTCCTGGTAGTCCGCGGCCCTGGCGAACACGGCGTCCGCGCCCAGTTCCGCGCGCAGCGCATCGATGGTGAGCGGGGTCCGGTCGGCGGTGAGGGAGAAGTCGATCCGAGCCCGTCGGGGGGTGGAGAACCACCAGGAGGTGACCCGGTCGGTGCTGCGGTTCGCCCGGATTCCGCAGCCGAAGCAGTGGTAGCGCACCCCGCCGGGGACCTCGTCGTCCGGCCGGGCGAACTCGATCCACAGGTAGCCGGTGCGCTGCGTCTCCTCGGTGTCGGCGAGCATCCACGAACGCAGGACGCCGGTCTGCTCGCCGGCGGCATCGATCCGGCGGGTGTCGGCCTCCAGCAGGAACGGCAGCAACATGTTCATCGCCGTCGACTTGCCCGACCCGTTAACCCCCCGCAGCAGCAGGCGCCCGCCGGCGAAGTGCAGCGTCTCATCGCCGTACTGGTAGACGTTGAGGATTCCCGCCCGCGACGGCCGCCACCGCGCGGCGACCGGTGCCTGAGCCGGGTCCGGGGCGAGGGTCAACGGGCTCCACTCCCCAACAGGTCCGTGTCCGGCGTGTCCTAACCTACCGATTGTTACACGTTGCGGACCGTGAGCACCTTGCCTGCCCGAGCCGTCTCTCCGCCGCGCCGCCATTGTCCGCGGGCCGCCAGTGGTTCCTGCCGATACGGCCGGGGCACCCAGGATGAGGGTGGGATGGGGTGGGGGCCGACGCGGGGGCGACGCTCCCAACGTCGCAACAAAGGGGGCAACTTACCCTCCTCTTATCCTCCTCTCCCTGCCGGACGTGCCGACCGCCTGCCACATAGGCGCGTGTCTGAGCGCGAGGTTGATCGGAACGGAAACATCCCGCGACCCGACCGAACAGCTCGTCCAGCCCCGCTTCCCACCTCGCCATGTCCACCCCGGATATGCTCTGAGTCGCGGCCACCGCGGTACCCTCGGTTGTTCTCACAAACTACGGGAATCACACGGTGGCCGCCCTCCACCATTCGGCCTCCCGCATCCATAAAAAGAGACCACGCGGAGGCCACTGGCGCTGTAGTACTAGGCCGGACGGCCCCAGCCGTCGTGGTAGGTGATGTCCTCGACCGGGGGCCAGACGGCGGGGTGGAAGGTGTCGGTGGTCGTGTAGGCGACGGCCAGCATCGAGATCTGGGTGACGTCCGCGGGAATGCCGAGGATGTCGGCGACCTCCTGCTCGCGGCCGATCAGGTGGTAGCCGACCATGGTGCTGCCGAGACCGCGGGCGCGCAGGGCGAGCTGGAAGCTCCAGATTGCCGGGTAGACCGAGCCGTAGAAGGCGGACAGCTCCCCGTTGTCGCCGCTGGGGCGGCCCTGCATGCACGGCACGACCAGCACCGGGACGCGGTGCAGAGTGTCGAGGAGGTACTTCCCCGAGGCGAGCGTCCGGGCGTCCACCAGGTGTCCGTACTTCGCCTGGGACTCGCGGCCCACCTCGGTGATCGGCGCGGCGATCTTCTCCCGCAGGGCCTGGTCGCGCACCACGATCCAGCGCAGGTGTGAGCGCAGCATGCCGGCGGCCGGGGCCTGCTGGGCTACACGCAGGCAGTCCGTGAGGACCGCGGGCTCCACCGGCCGGTCCAGATCGAGCTTGCGGCGGACCGAACGGGTGGTGGTGAGCAGGGTTTCGGCGTCCATGGAATCCTCCAGCGAGGGCCGGTACTTAGCCAGTAAGCTTACGGGGTAAGTTTTATTCTCCCGTCAAGCCTGCACCTTGGGGCCGGTCCTGACTCCTGGCAGGTGTGGGCCGCATGTGGCCTGCGGCCGAAGGGGTCATTGTCGGTACGAACCCCCAGATCCACCCCGGCCGACATCCGCAGCCACTAGCATGAGGATTCAAAGCGGGCTCTTCATCAACCTCTTCCCGGAGGCGATTCGTGTCTCGGCAGACCCTGAGCCGGCGGAAGATCCTCGACGCCGCACTGCGGCTCGCCGACGAGCGCGGCCTGGCCGGTCTGACGATGCGCCGGCTCGCGGCCGAGTTCGGGGTGGAGGCGATGTCGCTGTACAACCACGTCGCGAACAAGCGCGACCTGCTCGACGGCATCGCGGCTCGCGTCTTCGAATCCATCCCGTTACCCGACCCCGCGCTTGCCTGGGATGAGCGGTTGCGGTTCCTGGGCAACGGCGCGTTCGCGGCGTTCGCGGCCCATCCGGTCGTGGCCCGAGCGGTGGTCGCGGGCGAGGCCGACCCGCGTTCGGTCCGGGCGTTGCGCGTCATCGACGCGTTCTTCGGGGCGCTTCTCGACGCCGGGCTCGACGAGCCGAGCGCCGTGCGTCGTTACCGGTCGCTGTCCGGGCTGCTGTTCGGTGCGGTCCTGGTGCAGACGGTGAGCCCGGCCGGAGCGCAGACGCACCAGGCCGACCTGATCGACGACTGGCTGTGCACGGCGGCGCGCAACGAGGAGCTACCGCACCTGCGGCTCGTCCTGCCCGTCATGGCCGTCGACGTATGCCGGCCGGACTTCGGCCCCGAACTCGACCTCTTCATCGACGGCCTGCGCCCCACGCGCCCGGCTGCCCCAGCGCCTCCCCTAGCCCCGCCCCCGGCCCCGGTCTGCGCGCCTGGGCCCTGACGGCGGCCCGGCGCCGTCGATCGATTCCTCTGGACGACCTCTAGCGTAAGGCTTACGCTAAGCGCCTCCACTCCCCGGACGACGATGGGATGACGCCATGGACAGATCGGTAGGGACGGGGGCCGCCAACCGCCGGCCGCCCCGCGATCGGGGCACGGCATGACCGGAATGGTGCAGGGCGTGCGCCGCGCCACGGTCGCACGGACCGTCGCCGAGCTCGCCGCGCTGCTGGGCACCGAGGGCGGCACGCTCGCGCTCGGCGCGGTCGACGAGTACGCCGGCACGGTGGACCTGTCGTTCAGCCTCGACGACGCGGACTGTGGGGACAACTGCGCCCTGCCGCCCGACCAGTTACGGCAGGTGGTCGAGACCCGGCTGCGCAGCGTCCTGCCCGGTCTCACGGCCCTGCGCATCGACGACTCCCGCCGACCGGTCCCCACCGGTGCCGGCGGCGCCGGACCCGCCGGTCCGGCACCTTCGTCGATCTCCGTGCTCGACCCCACCGGCGGCGTCGTGCCCGGTGATCCCGACCCGGGGCCGGCTCTCGGCTCGCTGCGAGGCCGGCGCGTCGGGGTGCGGGTCGACGTCCTGTGGCAGGCCTGGGATCAGACCGTCGACGAGTGGATCGTCGAGCTGGAGCGGGCCGGTGCGATCGTCACGACGTGGCGGCGCGCCCAGGGGCTCAAGGGCACCGAGGGCGAGCGCAAGCAGGCGGAGTACGACGCCTTCGTCGGCGGCGTCGACGCTGTCATCTCGGGCCTGGCGAACTGCGGCTCGTGCACCTCGTGGAGCGTCAGGGACGGCCTGAACGCCCTCAACCGCGGGCTGCCGACGGTGGTCGCGGCCACCGAGCACTTCGTCGGCCTGGCGCGCACCCTCGCCGCCGACAACGGCCGGCCGGGCCTGCGCCTGGTCGAGCTGCCCTCGTCGCTGAACACCCTGCCGCAGGAGCAGGTGCGCGCGCACGCCCGCTCCTCGTTCCCGGCGCTGCTCGACGCCATCGGGGCGGTCCGATGACCACGGCGGCCACGGCGACCGCCTCTACCGCCGCGACCGCGGCCACCCCGACGTCCGCGGCACCGGCACCGGCACCGGCACTGGTGAGCGTGATCTACGAGGTGTCCGCCGACCAGGAGGCCTTCGACGCCCTCGCCCGCGAGCGCGGCTGGAGCGACGGGCTGCCGCTGGTGCCGCCCACGCCCGAGCGGGTGGCGCGCTACCTCGCCGAGTGGGGGACCCCGCCGCAGGAGGTGATCGGCGCGCTGCCGCCGTCCCGAGCCCCCGTCACCGCGGAGAAGCTCGCCGTCAACGCGGTGATGGCCGGCGCGCCGGCGGCCGCGCTGCCGCTGCTGCGCGCCGCGGTGGAGGCCGTCGCCGACCCCGGCTACGAGCTGCACGCCCTGAACGCAACGACCGGCTCGGTTACGACCGCCCTGATCGTCAACGGCGCGCAGCGGCATGCGCTGGGCATCCCGTTCGGCGCCGGTTGCCTCGGCGGGGCGGATGGACGGGCGGCGTCGATCGGGCGTGCGTTGCAGTTGGTCATGCGCAACGTCGCCGGCCAGCGGGTCGGTGTCACCTCGCAGAGCACGTTCGGCCAGCCCGGCCGGGTCAACGGCATCGTTTTCGGGGAGTGGGAGGAACGCTCGCCGTGGGCGCCGCTTGCCGAGCGTCGCGGCACGCCGGGCGACGCGGTCACGGTGTTCGGCACGATGGGTACGGCCAACATCTGCGAGGTGGTGGCCACCGACGCCGACGTGCTGCTCGAGTTCGTCGGGCGCGCGCTGGCCCATCCCGGCGCCAACGGCTACCTCGTGCAGCTCTCGTTCGCCGAGGTCGTCATCGCGCTCAACCCGGTCTGGGCCGCGCTCATCGGCAGGGCCTACCCGGACGTCGACGACGTGCGCCGCATCCTGTGGGAGCACGCCTCGATCCCGCTGTCGGAGTTCCCCCGCCAGCATCAGCGTCAGTACTCCGACATCGGCTGGGTGGACGCGCGGGGCCGGGTCCCGCTGACCCGCCGGCCCGAGGACATCCTCGTGATGGTCGCGGGCGGTCTCGGCGGCCTGCACGGGGCCGCGCTGCACAGCTGGGGCACGACGATCACCCAGACCCGGCCCGTCCGCCCGTGACACCCGGCCCCGCCCGGGGTGCGCTCGCCCGAGCTGGCCGTCGGGCGCGTCGCGGCCTGCGGGCGGGGCCGTGACAGCGCGGGCTTTGCGTGGGGCGTCTGACAGCGGGGGCTTCGCGTGGGGCGTGTGACGGCGCGGGCTTCGCGCGGGGCCGTGACAGCGCGGGCTTCGGGCGGAGCCCGGACAATGTCGGGCGTGCGTGAATCTGCCGAAGGCACCCAGCCGTCGACCGTCGGGCGACGCCGGCGGGCGCGCGGCTCGCTGAGCAGCGGCGAGATTGTCGCGGCCGCGCGGGATCTCGCCGCGCAGGACGGCCTCGCCCGGCTGAGCATGCCGGCGCTGGCCCGGCGGCTCGGCTGCGGCGTGATGAGCGTCTACCGCTACTTCGACACCAAGGACGACCTGCTCGCGGCCCTGGCCGACCAGGTGATGGCCGACCTGCACCGCCAGTTGCCGCCCGCCGGGGGCGGCCCCTGGCGCGACGAGCTCATCACCTACTTCACCGCCTACCGGGACCTGATGGAGAGCTTCCCGATGTACCGCGAGGTCGTGCTCTACGCCCCCACCTTCGTGATCCGCGCGGCCCTCACCCCCGCCCAGCTCCGGCGGCTCGACACCGGCATCGGGCTGCTGCTGCGCGCCGGCCTGCCGTTGGCCGACGCCGCCGCGGTCTACAACGTCTGCTTCAACTACACCCGCTCCTTCGTCGCCTTCGAGCACGCGGCGCGGGCCGCCACCGCAACAACCGCCACCGCGACGGCCGTTACCAGCCCGGCTGCCACCGCAACGGCCGTCACCGGCACGGCCGTCATCGCCATCGGCGCGGCCCCCGCGG
>NZ_JAMQQF010000327.1 GCF_023716945.1 Frankia sp. AiPs1
CGTCGCACCCCCAATTCTAGCGGACCCGCCGCGGGCGGCCGCGCCCCCCCGCTCGGCCGGCGCGGGATGGACGACCAGCGCCGCGCCGGCCGCCAGGGCGTGGTCGATCGCCGCCCGCACGGTCGCGGGCGGCGGGTCGAAGGTCACGATGACCGCGCGGGCGCGGCGGATGGCGGCCAGGGCGGGGGCCAGGTCGTCGGGGGTGAGGTCGAGCGCCTGCGCCCCGCGGTAGAGGAACGCGGTACGGCCGTCCGGGTGGGCGAGCACCACGCAGATCGGTGTCGCCGCGGCGGCACGGACCGCCATCGTGGCCTGGTCGACCCCCTCGGCCTGCAGCACCGCGAGCAGCTCACGGCCGGCCGTGTCCCCGCCGACGACGCCGACGGCCCGGACCGGCACGCCACGGCGGGCGAGCGCCACCGCCTGGTTCAGGCCCTTGCCGCCCGGCCTGGTCCGCACGGCGTCGACCCGGAGATCGTCTCCCCAGGCCGGCAGCGTGTCCGTGGTGACGATGCAGTCGAGGCAGAACCCGCCGACGACCACCACGCCCGTCCTGCTCATCGGGCTCACGTTAGCCGGCATCCTGGGCGCGGCGGGCAGATACCGTGCAGTCGGTGCGAAAGTCCCCGGGGCAAGAAGGTACTCAGACCACGGAAGAGCCCGGCGTCCCGCGCTGGAGTGTAACCCGGGTGTGGGCTGCTACGACCTCCTTTGTGGTCCTCTCCTGTCCCGGCCGGACCTTTTTGTGGGCCTGTGCAGGACCGCTCGGAACTTTCGTCGAGCCCCGACCCGCACGCCATTGTCGGCCACCCGATAATGTACCGCCGTGCCTATTCCCTATCCCGTCGCCGCGCGGGCGACCCCGCCACCGTTGCCGATCGTCCCGAATATTGCACCATCAAAATCCGTGTACCTCGTTCCGTCGAACGTCATGCCTCATTCCGACATATTCCCGTTCCTGGCTGTTCTGGTTGTCGTCCTGGCCGGCCTGCTCGTCGCCCACGGGCTGCGAACCGGCCTGGCCCGGCGGCGAGCAGGGCGGCCCGTCGGCGGTCAGACCGGTGACCATTCCTGCGCCTGCGCGACCAGCCCGGACCAGTCCGCCCCCTGGACTCTGGCCCGCTTTGCGAGCGAGAGAATTCCGTTCGACAACCAACTGCTCGGCCGGACCGCAGAGGCAGCCAGCGCCCTCGTCGCCAGAATCTCCGCCTCGTCCAGATCGCGCGACCGCATCGCCGCCGACGCCTGGTAGAGCCGCACGGCGGCGAGCGCGCCGGAGGCCCGAGAGCGACCGAACAGATCGGCGGCCTCACCGAGGCGCTGTTGGCCCTCGTCCACCGCGCCCGCGGCGACGAGCGCCGCACCCCCGAATGTCGGCAGGTAGCCCGGATGAATGCCATCGAGGCTGTATCCCAACGAACCGTGCGGCAGTTTCGCGGCGATGGCGTCCGCCGAACGCAGCACGGCCACGATGCCGTCCGTCGGCATGTGCCGGGCGGCCATGATGTGCGCCTCGGTGGTGATCGCGAGGATCGCGGTGTGCGCGTGCGGCGCCGCGGCCCGGGCGGTCCGGGCGAGCTGCAGGCCGTCGGAGGTGCTGTCGAAGGAGTAGGCCGCCAGTTCGGCCAGCACGACTCCGGCGTGGGCGGCGGTGGTGGTGTCCCCGACGTGTTTCGCGAGGACCAGCGCCGCCCGCGCCGCGATCGTCGCCCGGGTCGGCTGCCCGCTGTCGCCCTGGGCGACCGAGGTCATCAGGAGGATCCGGCCGTGTGCCCGCAGCCAGTCCTGGCGCAGGGCCGAACCCAGCCGCCAGCGCCCGATGGTGCGGGCGTGGTGCTCGAGGGTGCCGAGCCGTTCGACGAGCTCCGCCGGCGGGGTGGTCTCCCAACGGCGGGCGAGGGTCTCCAGCGTGGACTCGACCCGCTCCAGGGCCACCCGGCTGTCCACCGCCGAGGAGCTCATGTCGGCTGCACCGGCACCGAGAAGTGCACCGACGACGAGCGCGCTCGAGGTGACGAGCGTCCGGCGGTCCGTCGAGGCGTCCATGCGGCACTCCTGACGGTCGCGACCTGGCGGACCCGGCACGTGTACGGCATACCTGCACGTGCAGCCATGATGTTCTCCGCCCGAGGATCTCAACTCAGCAAGCTAACGATAACCGTTTAAGGTTCGCTATGTCGGCCCGCCGCTCACTTCGGGACTTTCGTCGGCCGTTTTCCCCCACTGTGGTGCTGTTGTGCGCCGGAATTGCCGCCGCAGGCTCGCGGTGGACCTAAGCGGAACCGGCCGAAAGCCCGTCCAGGGCCAGTCGCAGGTCGGTCGCGAGGTCGTCGGCCGATTCGATGCCGACCGAAAGCCGCACGAGCTCCGCCGGCACGGCCAGCGGCGAGTCCACCACCGACGCATGGGTCATGCTGGCCGGATGCTCGATCAGGGATTCCACCCCGCCGAGTGACTCGGCGAGGGTGAACAGCCGGGTCCGCCCGCACAGCTCGACCGCGGCCCGGGAACCGTCTCGCAGCGTGAACGAGACCATCCCGCCGAAGTCACGCATCTGTTTGGCGGCGACGCCGTGCCCGGCATGACCAGGCAGGCCCGGGTAGTACACCGTGGCGACGGCCGGATGCGCCGCCAACAGGGTCGCGATAAGACGGGCGTTGGCGCAGTGCCGGTCCATCCGCACGGCCAGTGTCTTGATGCCGCGCAATACCAGCCAGCAGTCGAACGGTCCGGGGACGGCACCGGCCGCGTTCTGCAGGAATCGTAGCCGCGTGCCGAGTTTCGGATCACTCACCACGATGGCGCCGCCCACGACGTCGCTGTGGCCGCCGAGGTATTTCGTGGTGGAGTGCACCACGGCGTCGGCGCCGAGAGCCAGCGGCTGCTGAAGGTAGGGCGAGGCGAAGGTGTTGTCCACGGCGAGCAGCGCGCCGGCGTCGTGGGCGAGCGATGCGAGTGCGGCGATGTCGGCGATCGTCAGCAGCGGGTTCGTCGGCGTCTCGCACCACACCAGCCGAGTCACGCCCGGGCGGACCGCGGCCCGGGTCGCATCGAGGTCGGTGAGGTCGACGCTGCTGTGCTCGACCCCCCACTCGCCGAGGACGCGCGCGATCAGTCGGTAGGTCCCGCCGTAGGCGTCGGCCGGGATGATCACATGGTCGCCGGGACGGCACACCGCCCGCAGCAGCGTGTCGGTCGCCGCCATGCCCGCGGAGAAGGCGAGGCCCACGCGGCCGCCTTCCAGGGCGGCGAGGCAGGTCTCCAGGGCCGCGCGGGTCGGGTTCCCGGAACGGGCGTACTCGAAGCCGCCGCGCAGGCCGCCGACCCCGTCCTGGGCGAACGTCGAGGAGAGGTGGATCGGAGGAGCCACCGCGCCGGTGCCCGGATCGGGCTCCTGACCGGCGTGGATCGCGATCGTCTCGAATCCGTCGGCGAACTCGTCGGCATGCATGACGTCACGCTACGGCGCCACGGCCAGGAAACTGAGCAGGTCGGCGCGAGTGAGGATGCCGACCGGGCTGCCCTCGTCGTGCACCAGGACCGCCGGATCGTCGCCGAGGACCGCCACGATCCGGGACAGCGGCTCGCCGACCCCCACCATCGGCAACGGCGGGGACAGGTGATCGCTGACGGGGGAGTCGACGGCGGACCGGTCGGCGAAGACCGCGGCGAGCAGATGACGTTCGATCACCGAGCCCGCCACCTCGGCCGCGCGCAGCGGCGGTTCGTGGCGGACCACCGGCATCTGCGAGACGTTGTACTCCCGCAGGTAGGAGATGGCCGCGCCGACCGTCTCGTCCGGATGGACGTGCACGAGGTCGGGCGGCCCGCTGATCTGTTCGCCCGCACGGCCCTGTTCGCCCTTGTGGCCCTGCTCACTGTTGTGGCCCTGTTCGCCCTTGTGGCCCTGCTCATCCTTGTAACGCAGGGCGTCGGCGACGGTCGGGCCGCTCGACGGTGGCTCCAGGAAGCCGTACTCGTACATCCACTCGTCGTTGAAGATCTTCGACAGGTAGCCGCGGCCCGAGTCGGGGAGCAGGACCACCACGACGTCGTCGGGCCCGAGACCGTCGGCGACGCGCAGCGCCGCCACCACGGCCAGCCCGCAGGACCCGCCGACCAGCAGCCCGCACCGCCGGGCGAGGTCGCGGGTCATCAGGAACGAGTCGCGGTCGCTGACCGCTTCCACCCGGTCGACGACCGTCTTGTCGTAGGTCGTCGGCCAGATGTCCTCGCCGACCCCCTCGACGAGATAGGGCCGCCCGCTGCCGCCGGAGTAGACCGATCCCTCCGGATCGGCGCCGATGATCTGCACGGCGCCGCCGGACACCTCCTTGAGGTAGCGCCCCACCCCGCTGATCGTGCCGCCCGTGCCGATCCCGGCGACGAAGTGGGTGACGCGGCCGTCGGTCGCCCGCCAGATCTCCGGTCCGGTGGTGGCCTGGTGCGCCGCCGGGTTGTGCGGGTTGGAGTACTGGTCCGGGCTCCACCCGCCCGGGGTCTCCCGGACCAGCCGGCGAGCCACCTCGTAATAGGAACGGGGATCGTCGGGGGGCACCGCGGTCGGGCAGACGACGACCTCCGCGCCGTACGCGCGCAGGACCGCCCGCTTCTCCTCGCTGATCTTGTCCGGCATGGTGAACACACAGTGGTAGCCCTGCCGCGCCGCCACCAGCGCCAGACCGACCCCGGTATTGCCGCTGGTCGGCTCGATGATGGTGCCGCCCGGCCGCAACTGGCCGGCCTCCTCGGCGGCGGCGACCATCGCCAGTGCCACCCGGTCCTTCACCGAGCCGCCCGGATTCAGGTATTCGAGCTTGCCCAACACTGGCGCCGGGGTCTCGGCGATACCCGGCGTCAACCGGATCAGGGGCGTGTCTCCGACGAGGTCGACGACGTGGTCGTACACCTGCATACCGGTCATCCACCTATCACTGCGGTCGGGAACGCGGGCCGGTCGGGGGAAACCCGGGCCCTGGCGTGCCCGGGCCACTGCCGTCGACGGTAGCGAGTCGGGCCCGCAGCCGCCCGCCACCCGCCACCCGCCGTCCGGTGGATCCGCCGGATCCACCGGGGACTGACGGTGAACTCGTCCCAAGTGGGGTAAAGGTCGGCACCCCGTGGGTAAAGTTCCGCAGGCGATATCCGCCCGCGTCGCGGCCGACGCCCGCGGACCTCGGCGACCACCGGTCCCGTTTCGGGCGGCCGGTCCCTTGTGGGAGAACGGCCCCTTGCGGGAGAACGGTCCCTCTTGAGAGAGAGTGCGGGTGGGCTAATGCGTGTCCTGCTCAACGTCATCTGGCTGGTGCTCTGCGGTATCTGGCTGGCCATCGGCTATGCCCTGGCGGCGCTGATCTGCTTCATCCTCATCATCACGATTCCGTTCGGCATCGCGTCGCTGCGGATGGCCAACTACGCGTTGTGGCCGTTCGGCCGGCGGGTCGTGGACCGCCCGGATGCCGGCGGGGCGTCCCTGGCGGGCAATGTTCTGTGGATCGTTTTTGCCGGCTGGTGGCTGGCTCTCGGGCATCTCACCACCGGGATCGCGCTGTGCCTGACCGTGATCGGTATCCCGCTCGGCCTGGCGAACTTCAAGCTGATCCCGGTGTCGCTGATGCCGCTGGGCAAGGAGATCGTGGACGTGGACAGCCCGATCCCCGTCTGAGCGGCATCCCCGTCTGAGTGGCATCCCGTCTGAGTGGCGCGGTGGCTCGGCGGCGGGTCGGGGCACCGGGTCGGTGCGTGCGCCGACCCGGTGCCGCCGGCTCGGCCGGCCGCGACCGCCCCGCTCAGCGGCCCAGTGCCGCCTGCAGGTCGCGGACGTGCTCCTGGGTCTGTTCGAGCAGGGGGCGCAGCGCCTCGGCGACGTCGGCCAGCCCCAGCTCGTTGGCCTGGCCGAACCGCTCGCGGTAGCGGTCGAGCTGCTCGGACTCCAACCGGAGATCGTCGCGCAGCGCCTCCTGGGCCCCGCTCGACGGGTGGACCTGGGACACGTCGACGGTCGGCGTCCCGCCGAGGAAGGAAATCTGCTCGGCCAGAATCTGCGCGTGGCCGAGCTCCTGCGGCAGGTGCCGCTTGATCTCGTCGGCGACGTTCAGGTACTCCGCGCCCTTGATGACCGCGCCGTGCTGGATGTACTGGACGATCGACTGGTACTCGGAGCTGAGGTCGTCGTTGAGCAGCTTGACGAAGGTCTCCCGATCCATGCCCTGTGGCCTCCCCTGTCTCGATATCCCGCCGGGACGGCGCGTCCGGGCGGTCTGAGCGGGATGCCCGTTCTCGGGCCAGTCATACCTCCACGGCACCTCGGTGGCCGGCCCGCGACGCCGCAGGCCGCGGGCCGCACGGCCTGTCTATTTTAAAAATATACCAGCCCACCACAAATGCACAGATATACCGTTTTGGGGCGTCTGCTTTTAAAATGGGGGGGGGGGGGG
>NZ_JAMQQF010000328.1 GCF_023716945.1 Frankia sp. AiPs1
TCCCGCTGCGGATGGGGGGGGAATCCGAGGGAAGGCCGGCGGGGTCGGGGGCCTTGGCGGGGGGGGGGGGCGGGGCGGGGGGGGGGGGGGGCTGGGGGGGGCGGGGGGGGCGGGGGGTTGGTGGGGGGGGGGGGGGGGGGGGGGCATCCGCGCGGCCAGCGCCGCCTGGATGCGCTCGGCGACGTCGCCCGGCATCGTCATCGCGGCCAGCCGGGAGAGGTCGGCGCGGACCTTGCGCAGCGCGGCGATCGACTCCCGGCACGCCGGGCAGGCCTCGACATGGTCCCGGGTCGAGCGGGTGACCGTTTCGCCCCCGGCGACGGCGTCGAGCTGTTCCACGTCGGGATGCTGGTCGTGCCCGCGGGACCGGCGGCCGAGGGGGAATGTGGGGCGCGCCTGGGTGGATCGGTGCCGGTCGTCCATCGGGTCGTTCGTCATTGCTGATCACCTCCTCCGGCAGGTCCGGGCGCCATGGGGCCGAATGGTGGGGACGGCGGCCGGCGGACCGACTGCGGGTCTCCGGCGGCCGCTGCGCGCAGGCCGCCACATCGTGGTGTCCTTCTTCTGAGACGGTGGGCGGGGCTCCTGGGTTCCCGGACGGGAGGTATCCGAGGAGCCGGGCGAGGTGCGCCCGTCCCCGCGAACAGCGACTTTTCCCCGTGCCGGCAGGGATGTCGAGCTGCCTCACAGCGTCCGCGCGGGGAATGACTCCGGACGTCGACCAGCACCACGGCCGTGCGCAGCGCCGGGGGTAGCCGGCCGAACACGCCGTCAGCACCGAGACGCATGTCACGCTCGGTGAGGGTGCTCCGGGAGAGGGACGGAGGCGGGGCCGGCGGTGGCCGGGAGGACGCCACCGATGGGGCCGACGCGGCCGACTCCCCCTCCCCGTCAGGTCAGGACCGGAAGGTGATCTCCGCGATCGAACCGCGGTACTGCCCGTCGCTGTCCAGCGGTAGGGAGGTCAGCCACAGGACCCAGTACCGCGCCGGGTTGAGGTCGGAGGGCAGGGGCAGGTTCACCGCGCCGCTGGGGGCGTCGGCCTTCGCGACGACAACCCCGTAGCTGTCGATCGTGTCCCCGGGGGTGACGGCGCTACGCAGCTCGAACGACAACGGACCGTCGCCGACCTGGACTGTGACCGAGGTGGGGCTGATCGCCTGGCTGAAGGTCAACCGCAGGCCGACACCGGGCTTGAGCCCGCCGAGCTTCGCGGTGACGTAGCCCTCGGTGTGCCAGACGGTCGACGGATTGCCGTCGATCGCGTTGGCGGCCTCCTTGGGCCGCTCGGTGCCGTCGCCGCCGGAGGAGAGCGGATCTATGGTGTCGATGCTCTCCGGCTTCAGCGCGGTCCCAGCCGGGATGACCTGCCCGGTGGGCGGGGTGGTCGGACTTGCGCTGCCACCGTCGCCGCCGCCGTGCAGCGCGAACACGGCCACGACCGCGACGACGACGACGACCACGACGAGGGCGATCCACGGCAGCACCCGGCCGAGCCGCCGGCCGGACCCGCCGCGCCCACGTCCGGGGGCGTCCCGATAGCGGTCCGCCGGCGGATAGCCGCCGGCGCCGGCGGGGTACCCCCGATCGTCCCGGGCCCGATCGTCCCGGGCCCGATCGTCCCGGGCCCGATCGTCCCGGGCTCGGTCGTCCCGGGCCCGATCGTCTCGGGCTTGATCGGGCCGCCCGCGATGGTCGGGAATCCGGGTGTCGTACCCGCCGCGGGTGTCGTACCCGCCGCGGCCGTACCCCGTGTCGCCACCGCGTGGCCCGCTCGCGCCGTCGACCCGGGTCTCGTAGCGGTTGTCACGGGCCTGGTCGGGACCCGGGTAGCCGGCGGTGTCGGTGTAGCGGCCCTGCGCGGGGTAGTCGGAGGAGGCGAGGTAGTCGGAGGAGGCGAAGCCATCCACGTCCATCGCCTCGGTGCTGGAGGGTTCCTCGCCGAGGCTCATCAGGCCGGTGTCGAGCACCGCGTCGACCGGGTTGATCGACTCCAGCTCCTCGACGAGCTCGGCCGCGGTGGTGATGGGCGCACCCGCCCGCTCGTCGCCGAGGGTCGCCATGGTGATGGCGTCCAGGTCGCGCGGCACGGACGAGGTGACCTGCCGGGGGCTGCGCAGCCGCCCGCCGGCGGTCGGTGCGGTGGGCAGGCCGCGGTCTCCACCGAGGGGCCAGTGGCCGGTGAGCCCCGCGTACAGCAGGCCGCCGAGCGCCCGCAGATCGGCGGCGGCGCCGTCGCCCGCGGCGACCACGCCGTCCCCCGCGCCCACCACCCGGGTGGCCTCGGCTTCGTCGCCGTTCCCGGCGGCGTCGGGGCCGTCGAGCTCCGCGGGTGCCCCCGAGCGCTCCAGCTCGGCGAGCACGCCGCCGATCTCAAGATCGATGATCTTCACGGTGCCATGACTGGAGACGATGACGTCGCCGGGGTTGAGGTCGCCGTGATGGATGCCCCGCTCGTGGGCCGCGGCGATGACCCGGGCCGCGGCGAGCACCACGGCGCCGGCCTGCTCGGGGCGCAGCGCCCCCTGGGCGGTGAGCTGGCGCAGGGTCTTGCCGTCCACCCACTCGGAGACGACGTAGGAGATGCGCCGTGATCCGGCGGTCGTCGTCGTGGCGTCGTAGGTGGAGGCGGCGCCCGGATGGACGAGCCGGCCGGAGTTGATGGCCGCGGCGAGCAGGCGGCGGGCAGCCTGCTCCTGGTTCGGGTCCGTGCCGGCGGCGCCGTTGTCCCCCGGATTCATCGGGCCGTGTTCGACGATGCGCACCGCGACCGGCCGGGCGAGCACCTTGTCGTCGCCGCGCCAGAGGGTGACCGGGCCGCGGCTGGTGAGCGCGGAAAGCAGGCGGTAGCGGCGGTCGAGGACGGTTTCGGCGAGGACCGCGGTGCCGGCGGGGGTCGACGAGCTCCGAGCGTCGGCGGCGGTCAGGGTCACGTCGTCGACGCCCTCAGCCTGCGGTCGGTTGCTTCCGTCGACCACAGCGCCTCCGTCGTCCACGTGCCTGACGGGGACGATCCGCCGTCGGGCTTCCCTACCTCACCCGGGCAGGAGTCCGCCCAGTGTGCCGTGACCGTGGGCGGAGACCCCGAAATCCTTCGTCGCCCGGAACTGGTCGCCACGGTGAACGACGTGACGAGCGGAGGCTGCGCCTGGTTCACCGGCGACGTTGGGCGGGGCCCGCGCACAGCGTGTCCAGTGTACGAGGATGGCCGGAGGATCTCGCGAATGTCTTGGGACAACCCGCCCTTGTGTACCGGCTGTGACGAGCCCACCTGGTCGGATCCGGCCGGCCTGCGCGGCCGCGGAGGCCGGCCGCGCCCAAGGGCGTCGCCACCGGGCCCGGAAGGACGTTTCTCCCGACCATGACGGGGCTGTCCGCCGGGTCGGTGAGCTCTCGTCCAGCCAAGCGGGCCGTAGAGAATATCCGCCGTATTGTTACGCATTAGTAGAGTTATCCCGCGATGTTTTCTAACTACACCGCGTTATGGCGATGGCAGGAGTGGTGGGCACCGCCGGCCCCGCCTGTACCTCTGTTACCAGGCCATGGCCATGGGGATTTCGCCGGGTCAGGGCGGCCACGGGCTGGCCCTTTGGTGCCCGCCGTGAGCCCGGACGGCAATCCCGGCCCTCTCAGCTCAGTCCAGCCCGGCTCAGCCCAGCTCAGCTCAGCCTGGGTCGTCCCGGGCGCCGACCGGTCAGCGCCGCCTGGGCGCTCGACCCTCCCGGCGCGTGCCGGTCGCTGATCGCGACCGGTCGTCCGGGGCATCCCGTCGCGGTGGTGTGGGGGCGCGAGCGCCCGTCCGCGACGACGGCTCCCGGCGCGCCGTCCGGTCGGTCTGGCCCTTTCGGTCCGTCCGCCCGGCCCGGTCCGCCGGTGCCGGCGACGCGGTCGGCCCGCCGGATCTGCCGCGCCCACGCCCGCGGCGTAGGCGGCTGTTGACAACCTCGGTCAGAGCGTTGACCTCGTGAATGTTCATCCGTCTGGCGACCGCGATGAACAGCGCGCCGCCCACGACGACCGCGATCACCACCGCGATCCCGGAGCTGACCCAGCCCGTCCCGAGCACCGACCGGATGCCCCGGGCCAGCAGGGACGCGATGACGGCGCCGAGGCCCGCGGCGACCGCGACCTGAGTGATCACCCGGGCGGTGCGGTTACCGTCGACGCCGCCCAGCCGTCGGCGCAGCAGAATCGTCGTGGCCGCGAGCCCGACCAGGTAGGCGAAAGCGAAGGCGAGCGCCAGTGCCGGCGCGCGGTGCTGCTCCGGAACCAGCACGGTGAGCACCACCGCGGTCAGCACGTTCACCGCGACGACGCCCATGTTGACCAGCGCCGGTGTCCGGCTGTCCTGGTAGGCGTAGAAGGCCCGCAACTGCACCTGGAACAGCGAGAACGGCACCAGGGCCAGCGCGAAGGCACTGAGTGTGTCGCCGATGTCCACCGCGGCGTGGTACCGGACCGCGCCGTGGTAGAACACCGCGACGGCGATCGGCCGCCCCAGGGCGAGGATGAACAGAGCCGCCGGCACGATGGCCGTCACCGCGACCCGGGTCGCGGTCGAGATGTCCGCCCGGACGAGATCCCGGCGACCCTGGGCGGCGTGTCCGCTCATCCTCGGCAGCAGTGCCGTGATCACCGAGACGCCGATGATCGCGTAGGGAAGCTGGAAGATCTGGTAGCCGTAGGTGTAGATCGTGTACGCGGTCGTCGCCGTCGACAGGTTGACGATCACCAGGTAACCGACCTGGCTGACGATGACGAACAGCAGCGTCCAGCCGGCCAGCCGGGCCGCCGAGCGCAGTTCCGGATGGCGCAGATCCAACCGCGGACGGTAGCGGAAACCGACCTTGCGCAGCGACGGCAGCAGGGCGAGCGTCATGGCGACCACGCCCAGCGTCGTCCCGCCGGCGAGCACGGTGATCTGCCCGTTGCTGATGGCCTTCGGGCCCTCCACCCCGGGTGGGTGCGGTCCCGACACGACGTAGACGAAGGCCACGCACGTCGCGATGACGATCAGGTTGTTCAGGATCGGCGCGAACATGGGCGCGGCGAAGGACTGCCGGACGTTGAGGATCGCGCCGATCGTCGCGCCCACCCCGTAGAAGACGATCTGTGGGAGGAACCAGCGCAGCATCTCGGTGCCCAGCGCCCGCTCCGCCGGCCCCGAGTGCAGGTAGGCGTCGGTGATCCAGGGCGCGACCACCATGCCGACCGCCACGGCGGCGCTGAGTCCGAGGATCATGATGGTCAGCAGGGAGGAGGCGAAACTGTCCCCGCCGTCCGGGTCCTCCTTGGCCGCGCGCACCATCACCGGGACGATGACGCTGGTCAGGATCCCACCGAGGAGCAGGTCGTAGAGAACGTTCGGGGTCGTGTTGGCGACGTTGTAGGCCTGGCTGACCCCGCTGGTGCCGAGCGCGGCGGCGATCGCGACGGTGCGCAGGAAGCCGGACGCCCGGGAGACGATCGTGCCGATCGCCATGATCCCGCTGGCCTGGCCGAGGCTCGGCCCGGGCTTCCCCGCGCCGGCCTTCCCTCGGCGGGCGGTCGTCGGCTTCGCGGTCGTCGACTGCGCCCTCGTCGACTGCATCCTCGTCGACTGCGTCCTCGCGGGTTGGGCGCTCGTGGATCGGGTGTTCGCGGGCTGCGCGGCTGCTGCCCTCGTGGTCGTCGGCTTCGCGGTTGTCGGCTTCGCGAGCGCGGTGGTGGCCGCCGCGTCGGTGGGGCGCGGGGTCCGTCGACGTGACGGGTCGCGCCGAGCGGTTCGCCCGCCCGTCTCGCGGGGGGCCGGGGTTCGGGGGCGGGCGGCGCGAACGTCCCTGAGATCGCCGTCGCTGAAGTTGCCGTCCCTGAGGTCGCCGTCGCTGAGGCCGCCGTCCCTCTCGTCTCTCTCGTCTCTCCCGTTCCTGCCGTCCCCGACCTCGCCGGCGTGGCGGTCTGCCCGCGGGTCGGCGGCCGCATCGTCGCGCCAACCACCGGAGGCCACGTCACGGTCAGCGCCGTAGCGGGCGTCACCGCGACGTTCACGGGTGCGGGCTTCCCGGCCGCCCCGGGCCTCGGGGGGCCGGGCGGCGTCCCGTCCGCGGCCGTCGTCCCGTCCACGGCCGTGCTGGTGTGACTCCGGGGGAATGCGTCGGACGTTGCTGCGCGGAAGCGCCACCGTCGGCCGAGACTCGCCGAGAGACGGCCGACGCCGCTCGCCGGCGAAGCGTCGAGGGCGGTCGGTGGCATCCGGCTGCTGCTCCTGCGACCCGTGCCCGGTGAATTCCGGGCCGGGGGAATCCCCGCCGGGGACACTTGGGCCGGCGGAAACTGGGCCAGGGAAATCCGAGCCAGGGAAATCCGGGCTGGGGGAACCCGGGCCGGCGGGCCGGCCGACCTGGTCGGGGGGCGAGCCGGGTTCCGCCTGGCGCCGCCGCCCGGGCGTTGGGGCTGCC
>NZ_JAMQQF010000329.1 GCF_023716945.1 Frankia sp. AiPs1
GCGCGGGCCGACCCGCGCGGCGGTGCCACGGCAGGCGCAGCAGCTCCACCCGGTCGCCGAGCAGCGACAGCAGTGCGGGCAGCACGGTGAGCGAGCCGAGTACGGCCACCAGCACCACGATGATCGTGCCGACGGCGACCCCGGTGAACGCTGCCAGCCCGGTGATGAACAGGCCCGCCATCGACGCGGCGACCGTCAGGCCAGAGACCAGCACCGCGTGCCCGGACGTCTCGGCCGCGATCTCCAGAGCGCGCTCGGGACCGTGGCCGGCGGCCCGCTCCTCGCGTTCCCGTCGGATGTAGAACAGGGCGTAGTCGACGCCGACCGCGAGTCCGATCAGCAGCATCACGGAGGTCGCCGTGTCGTCGGTCGGGAACAGCCGGCTGGCGAAGGCGACCAGACCGAGCGCCCCGACGAAGGACGTCAACGCCAGTCCCATCGGGATCACCGCGGCGACCACCGCGCCGAACACGGCCAGCAGGATGCCGAGGGTGAGCGGGATGGCCAGCAGCTCGGCGCGGTGGAAGTCGTTGCCGACGGTGGCGTCGAGGGCCTTGTCGGCGCTGGCGTCCCCGAACTGTTCGACCGACACGCCGGGATGCGCCGCGCGGACGGCGGCGACGGCGTCCAGCGTCGGCTCGACCGGCGCCGGATCGTCCTCGGTGCCCTTCAGATCGAAGGCCAACAGCACCGAGCGCAGGTCGGTCGAGACCAGGCCGGGGTCGGTGCTCACCCCGGGCAGGGTCAGCGGGCTACGCAGCGACGTCGCCACCCCGCTCGCCCGCACCCGGGCGGCGACGTCGGTCAGCGTCGCGTGGATCTGCGGGTCGGCCAGCAGCGCCTGCGGGTTCGCCGCGGGAGTGGCGCGCTGGATCAGGATGTTCTCGTCGGCCGGGTTGACGTAGCCGTGATCGTCGAGAATGTGCTGAGCCCGGGCGTCCTCCCCGGTGCTGTAGTCGGCGTCGGTCAGGGTGTGGGTGCCGATCATGCTGCCGATCGCCATCGCCAGAACGACGCCCAGCAGCCAGCCGCCGACGGCCAGCCACCGGTGCCGGACACTCCACCGTGCCGCCCGCGCGGCGAGGTGCCTCGGCCGGTCCGCGCCGGCCGGCACACGGGCGTGCCGGCCGGCGCCGGGCAGGTCCGGTGGCCGGCTCGGACCGGCTGTCGGACCTGGGGAAACGGCTGTCGGGCGAGGTGGCGTCTGCATGGAACGACGATCTCGTTCCCGACGTTCATGGTCACTGCGGTGAGCTACCGGCTTCCCGCTGTGGCCATCCGCCGGTGGCGGGGTGGGGCTGGCCCCACCCGGCTCGCAGGTCCGCGCTCATGAGGCGGCGGGTTCACCCCAGGAGGTTGCGGGTCCCAGGAGGTGGCGAGTCCCGGGCGGCGGCGAGTCCCGGGCGGTGGCGAGCCTCGAGGAGGCACCGGCGCGCCTCAGGAGGTGGAGAGGTAGTCCTTGAAGGAGATGCCGGTCAGCCGCTCGTAGGCCTCGACGTAGCGGGCTCGGGTCGCCTCGACGACGTCGTCGGGCAGCTCCGGTCCCGGCTCGGTCTTGTCCCAGCCGGTGCTCGTCAGGTAGTCCCGGATGTACTGCTTGTCGAACGACGGCTGGGAGACGCCCGGCGACCAGGTGTCCTCCGGCCAGAAGCGCGACGAGTCGGGGGTGAGCACCTCGTCGGCGAGGCGCAGGGTGCCCTCGGCGTCGTGGCCGAACTCGAACTTCGTGTCCGCGAGCAGGATGCCCCGCTCGGCCGCGAGGTCGCTGGCCCGGCCGAAGATCTGCAGGGTGAGCCGCTCCAGCTCGGCGGCGAGCTCGTTGCCGACCCGGCCGGCCGCGTCGGCGCGGCTGATGTTCTCGTCGTGCTGGCCGATCGGCGCCTTCGTCGACGGGGTGTAGATCGTCGCCGGCAGCCGGCTGCCGTCGACCAGCCCGGCCGGCAGCGGATGCCCGCTGACCGCGCCGGTGCGCTGGTAGTCCTTCAGCCCGCTGCCGGTCAGGTAGCCGCGGGCCACGCACTCGATGAGCACCATGTCCAGCCGGCGGCACAGCATCGACCGGCCGCGCAACTGCTCGGTGTACGGCGCGAGCTCGGCCGGGTACTCGTCCACGTTCGAGCTGATGACGTGCGACGGGACGAGATCGGAGAGCTGGTCGAACCACCACAGCGACAGCCCGGTCAGCACGGCGCCCTTGTCGGGAATCTCGGTCGGCAGGACCACGTCGAACGCCGAGATGCGGTCGCTGGCGACCAGGAGCACGGCGTCGTCCCCGACCGCGAACAGCTCCCGGACCTTGCCCGAACCCAGATGGGTGAGTCCGGCGAACTCCTCATGTGTCAGCGGCATGCCCCGACCGTACCGACCCCGGACACCACCCGTGGCCTGGTGCGTCCCGCGCCATGCCCGCACAGCGATTTGTCCGTTTGTGGCGTCCGGCGGGTCGGGCGATCCGCCGCCGACCTGCGTCGCCGGCACCCGTCACCGAGCATGGATGCCGCCGGACGTGTCCATGCAGGCCGAGGAGACGGCAGGAGGCTGGGTGGAGGCGTGTCAGACCACCGGGACGGCGCCACTGGCAGGCAGTCGCCGACGAGGGCGCCGGTGCCGATCAGGGCGCCAGGGCCGCCCAGGGCACCGGCGACCCGCGGGTGACCGGCTCCACCCGCGGGATCGGCGCGGTGGCAGCCCGACTGGCCGGGGGAGCGGGCGCCGGGCATCCGGAGCATGGGATCTATGGAACGGTCCTCACCGCCGGCCTGCTCGCGGCGCAGGACCCGCAGCACGACTCCCTGGCCCGCACCGTCATCGACGTTCTGGTCACGGTGACGGTGTTCTGGCTGGCCCACGGCTATGCCCACGCCGTCGGTCACCATCTGGCCCCCGGCAGACGATCGCCAGGACCCGGACCGCCGCAGGGACTCCTGCGGCTGGCCTGGACGGCGCTGCTGCGGAACTGGCCGCTGGTGCAGGCCTCGGTTCTCCCGCTGGCCGTGCTGATCCTGGCCCGCGTGGCCGGCGCCACCGCCGAGGGCGCGCTGCAGGCGGCGCTGTGGACCTGCGTCGTCCTCCTGGCGGTCTGGGGCCTGCTCGCCGGCGGGGCGGCCGGGCTGACTGGCTGGCGCCTGGCCCGGTACGCGACCGGCAGCTCCCTGCTCGGCCTGATCCTCGTCGCCCTGGAGGTGGCCATCCACTGACCGCCGTCGACAGATCCCGCTCACCGGTGGCTACGCTTCCTTGCCCGTCGGGGGGGACGAAACGGGCATCGAACCCCCCCAAAGGGCAAGGAAGCCGGGGCCTCCCGCGCCCGGGGCCTCCCGCGCCCGGGGCCTCCCGCGCCCGGGGCCTCGGGAGCCGCGGGTCAGGCGAGGGCGGCGAGGGCGGCGAAGACGGGGCCGAGGCGCTCGGTGTAGCGCTCGGGGCGGCTGACCTCGTCGAGGCGGGCCTCGTCGAGGGGCAGGCCCCGGTCGC
The DNA here is from genome assembly GCF_023716945.1 of Frankia sp. AiPs1. Taxonomy (GTDB): domain Bacteria; phylum Actinomycetota; class Actinomycetes; order Frankiales; family Frankiaceae; genus Frankia. Next base: position 3,472 of record NZ_JAMQQF010000329.1, read on the forward strand.
CGGCGTGCTTGCGCAGGGTCTCGCGGAACGGTACGCCGGTCTGCCAGGTCTCCATCGCCGCCGCCTGGGTGACGGCGTAGGCGTCCTCGCGGGACAGGCCCGTCTCGACCAGCTCCAGCAGCACCGCCGAGGTGTAGACCAGCCCGCCGGTGGCGTCGAGGTTCGCCCGCATCCGCGCGGTGTCGACGACCAGGCCGGTGACCAGCCGCGTCGTCAGGTGCAGCAGGTAGTCGACGCCGGCCGCGGCGTCCGGCAGGGCGATCCGCTCGGTCGAGGAGTGCGAGATGTCACGCTCGTGCCACAGCGGCACCCCCTCCAGGACCGGGACGTACTGGGCGCGCACGATCCGGGCGATGCCGGCGATCCGTTCCGACATGATCGGGTTCTTCTTGTGCGGCATCGCCGAGGAACCCTTCTGCCCGGAGCCGAACGGCTCGGACAGCTCGCGGACCTCCGTGCGCTGGCCGTGGCGTACCTCCAGCGCGACCGCCTCGCACAGCGTGGCGAGCCCGGCGAGCGCTGCCACCCAGTTGGCGATGCCGTCGCGCAACACCACCTGGGTGGCCACCGGCGTCGGCCGCAGACCGAGTTTCTCGGCGACGTAGGCCTCGACGTCCGCCTCGATGTTCGAGTACGTCCCCACCGCGCCGGAGATCTTCGCCACGGCCACGTCGGCGCGGGCCGCGCGCAGCCGGTCGCGGCAGCGGGCGAGCCCGAAGGCGAGGTCGGCGACCCGGTGGCCGAACACGGTCGGCTCGCCGTGGATGCCGTGGGTGCGCCCGACCCGCAGGGTGTCCCGATGGGCCAGGCCCAGGTCGCGCAGGGCCGCGACGAGGGTGTCCGCCCGGGCCAGCAGCAGATCGGTCGACTCGACGAGCTGCAGCGCCAGCGCCGTGTCCAGCAGGTCCGACGACGTCATGCCGAAGTGGACGTAGGCGGCGGCCGAGCGTGGCTCGGTGCGGTCCGCCCACGCGGACAGGAAGGCGATCACGTCGTGCTGGGTGACGGCCTCGATCTCGGCGACGGCCTCGGGCGTGGGGGCGGGGGCAGCCCGGACCGGTTCGACGGAGTCGGCGGGAATCCGGCCGGCGGCGGCGTGCGCCTCCATGACCAGCACCTCGACCTCGCACCACAGCTCGTACTTGCGCGCCTCGGACCACACTCGGCCCATGTCGGGCAGGGTGTAGCGGCCGATCACGGCTGGGCGCCGGCGGCGGCGGACACGGTGCTCAGAGCGTCCGCCGCGGCCTGCTCGAAGTCGTCCTTGAACGCGGCGAGCTTGAGGCTGAGGTCCGGGTCGGCCAGCGCCAGGATCTGGATGGCGAGGATCGCCGCGTTCGTCGAGTTGTTCAGCCCGACGGTGGCGACCGGCACGCCGGGGGGCATCTGGGCGATGGCGAGCATCGAGTCCATCCCGTCCAACGCCCCGCCGGAGATCGGCACCCCGATCACCGGCAGCGTCGTCAGCGCGGCGACGGCGCCGGGCAGCGCCGCGGCCAGGCCCGCCCCGGCGATGACCACCGAGATGTCCCGGGCGCGCAACTGGCCGACGTACTCGGCGAGGGTGCGCGGCGCCCGGTGCGCCGACAGCGACACCTGCTCGTACGGCACGCCGAAGCGCTCCAGGGTGGCGCCGGCCTTGCTCATCGTCTGGGTGTCCGACGGCGACCCGAAGACGACGGCCACCCGGGGACGGTCCGGCCCGGTGTTGTTCTGCGACACGGTCTACTCCTTCTTCTCAGGCCGCGTCGGGCCCTCGCCCGGCGCGGTGTCCGCGCGGTGTACGTCAGCCGCATGACGCATCCGGGACGGGTCCCCGATATCGGTGCGGTAGTGGGCGCCGGCCAGCGAGATCCGGCTGACGGCCTCGTAGGCAGATCCTCGCGCGGACTCCAGGTTGGAGCCGATCGCCGTGACGGACAGCACCCTTCCCCCGGCGGAGACGACCTGCCCGTCGGCGTCCCGGCGGGTCGCGGCGTGCAGGACGTCGACGCCGGTCAGCGCCCCGGCGGCGGCGAGTCCCCGGATCGGGTCGCCCAGCCGCGGGGCCGCCGGGTAGCCGGGCGCGGCGACGACGACGCTGATCGCGGCGCCCGAACGCCACACCGGCGCGCGGCGCCCGGACAGCACGTCGGTCAGCGGCGTGGTCAGCAGGGCCAGGATGGCCTGCGTCTCGGGATCGCCGAAGCGGACGTTGAACTCCACCACCCGCGGGCCGCGGGTGGTCAGCGCGAGGCCGACGTAGAGCAGGCCGGTGAACGGGGTGCCGCGCCGCGCCATCTCGTCCACGGTCGGGCGGATCACCGTCGCGACGATCTCCGCGGTCAGCCCGTGCGACGCCCAGGGCAGCGGGGTGTAGGCACCCATCCCGCCGGTGTTCGGCCCGGTGTCGCCGTCGCCGACCCGCTTGTGATCCTGGGCGGGCAGCAGCGGCAGGACCGCGCCGGCCTCCGTCACGACCGCGAACAGGGAGACCTCCGGCCCGTCGAGGTACTCCTCCAGGACGACCCGGTCGTCCGGACCGCGCAGGCTCGCGCGCACGGCGGCGACCGCGGCCTCGCGGTCCTCGGTCACGGTGACGCCCTTGCCGGCGGCGAGCCCGTCGTACTTCACCACGTACGGCGGGCCGAACTCGTCGAGGTCGGCCAGCGCCGGCTCGACCTCGGTGTGGTCGCGAGCGGCGGCCGTGGGCACACCCGCGGCGCGCATGACCCCCTTGGCGAACGCCTTGCTGCCCTCCAGCCGGGCAGCGGCCGCGCTCGGGCCGAACACCGGCAGGCCGCGGGCGCGTATCTCGTCGGCGGCCCCGGCGACCAGCGGTACCTCGGGGCCGATCACGGTGAGCTCGGCGCCGACCCGCTCGGCGAGGTCGGCGACCGCGTCCGGGTCGGTGACGTCGAGCGGACGGGGCTCGGCGAGGTCGGCCGTGCCGGCGTTGCCCGGCGCGCAGACCAGCGCGTCGACC
>NZ_JAMQQF010000032.1:0-20729 GCF_023716945.1 Frankia sp. AiPs1
GGCGCGCTCACGGCCGCCGCCACCGGCGGTCGTCCGCGGCGAGCATCTCGTCGGCCGCGGCCGGCCCCCAGCTTCCCGCCCGGTAGCGGTGCGGGGTCGTGCTCGCCCAGTACTCCTCCAGCGGGTCGACGATCCGCCAGGACTCCTCGACCTCGGCGTTGTTCGGGAACAGCGTCGCGTCGCCGAGCAGCACGTCGAGGATGAGCCGCTCGTAGGCCTCGGGCAGCGCCTCGGTGAACGCCTCGCCGAACAGGAAGTCCATCGCGACGTCGCGGACCTCCATCGCCGAGCCCGGCACCTTGGACCCGAACTTCAGGGTGACGCCCTCGTCGGGCTGCACCCGGATGACGAGCTGGTTGTTGCCGAGCTCGGCGGTGTCGGTCTGGTCGAAGGGCAGGTGCGGCGCCTTCTTGAACACGATCGCGATCTCGGTGACCCGTCGCGGCAACCGCTTGCCGGTGCGCAGGTAGAACGGCACCCCGGCCCAGCGGCGGGTCTCGATGCCCAGGCGCACCGCGGCGAACGTCTCCGTCCGGGAGTCCGGCGGGATGTCCTTCTCGTCCAGGTAGCCGGGCACCCGCTCCCCGGCGAGCCAGCCCTGCTCGTACTGACCGCGCACGGCGTAGCGGGCGAGGTCGCCGGGCAGCGAGACGGCGCGCAGCACCTTGAGCTTCTCGGTGCGGATCGTCTCGGGGCCGAAGCTGACCGGCTCCTCCATCGCGGTGAGGGCGAGCAACTGGAGCAGGTGGTTCTGGAGTACGTCGCGGGCGGCGCCGGTCTCGTCGTAGAAGCCGGCGCGGGTGCCGATGCCGACGTCCTCGGCCATGGTGATCTGCACCGAGTCGACGAACTGCGAGTTCCAGATCGGTTCGAACAGGTTGTTCGCGAACCGCAACGCGAACAGGTTCTGCACCGTCTCCTTGCCCAGGTAATGGTCGATCCGGTACACCCCCGACGGGGTGAACACGTCGTCGACCAGGGCGTTGAGCTCGCGGGCCGAAGCCAGGTCGTGGCCGAACGGCTTCTCGATGACGACCCGTCGCCAGCCGCCCGTGTCCTGCGCCGAGGACAGGTTCGTGCGCTGCATCTGCTTGAGCACGACCGGGAACGCCGAGGGCGGAATCGACAGGTAGAACGCGGCATTGCCGCCGATGCCGTGCGAGCGCTCCAGGTCATCCAGCGTCGAGGCGAGCCGGTCGAAGGCGGCGTCGTCGTCGAAGGAGCCCTGCAGGAAACGGATGGAGCCGGCGAGCCGGTCCCAGACCTCGTCCCGGAACGGGGTACGTGCGCCCTTCTCGGCGGACTCGCGGGCGAAATCGACGAAATCGCTGTCCGACCAGTCCCTGCGGGCGAAGCCGAGCAGCACGAAACCCGGCGGCAGCAGCCCGCGGCTGAACAGGTCGTAGACGGCGGGAATCAGCTTCTTGCGGGCCAGGTCGCCGGTTGCACCGAACACCACGAGGGCGCTCGCGTCCGGCAACCGGGGCAGTCTGCGGTCACGTGGATCCCGCAGCGGGTTGGATCTCACCGTGGGCGCCACCCGTTCCCCCTTCGTTCTCGCTTCGGTCTACCCGAGGTTGTTTCACCTGGGACCGTCGCCTGTCCATGACGGACGCTGAGACGATCACCACGGCCGCGAACCGGTCCGGTCACCCGGCCGATCAGGGTCATGCTCACGACGCGGACCGCGCCAGTGCCGGCTAGCTGCTCGAACCGGACCTGCCGAGCTGCTGCGCGATGGTGCCGAGGAGCTGGTTCCACGAGTCCTCGAACTTCTGTACCCCCTGGGTCTCCAGGGTCTCGATCACGTCGTCGAGGTCCACGCCGACGGCGGCCAGCGCGGCGAACACCTGACGGGCGTCGTCGTAGAACGGGCGGATGGTGTCCCCGCGGGTCTCCCCGTGGTCGGCGAACGCCTGCAGGGTCGCCTCGGGCATGGTGTTGACGGTGCCGGGCGCGACCAGCTCGGAGACGTAGATCGTGTCCGGCAGGGACGGGTCCTTCGTCGAGGTCGACGCCCACAGCGGCCGCTGCGGCTTCGCGCCCTTCGCGGCCAGCGCCTGCCACCGAGGGGTGGCGAACGCCTTCTCGTATCGTTCGTAGGCCAACCGGGCATTCGCGATTGCCGTCTTGGCGTGCAACGCCTTCGCCGCCGGTGTACCGATCTTGTCCAGTCGGGCGTCGACCTCCGAGTCGACCCGGCTGACGAAGAACGACGCGACCGAGGTCAGGTCGCTGACGTCCCGGCCGGCCTCGATCGCCTGCTCGACGCCCGACATGAACGCGTCGATCACGGCGTCGTAGCGGTCCAGGCCGAAGATCAGCGTCACGTTCACGCTGATGCCCTGGGCCAGGGTCTCGGTGATCGCCGGCAGCCCGCCCAGGGTGGCCGGGATCTTGATGAACAGGTTGGGCCGGTCCACCAGCCACCACAGGGCGCGGGCCTCGGCGACGGTGCGCTCGGTCTCGTGCGCCAGCCGCGGGTCGACCTCGAGGGACACCCGCCCGTCGACCCCGCCGGAGGCGTCGTAGACGGCGCGCAGCACGTCGCAGGCGTCGCGGACGTCCGCGGCGGTGATCGCGCGGACCGCCTCGCCGACGTCGACACCGCGGATCTTCAGATCGTGTAGCTGCTCGTTGTAGAGGTCGCTGGACGCAATCGCCTTCTGGAAGATCGTCGGGTTGCTGGTGACACCGACGACGCTGCGGTCGGCGACCAGGTCGGCGAGGTTGCCGGTGCGCAGGCGGTCCCGGCTGATGTCGTCCAGCCAGACCGCCACTCCGGCGGCCGAGAGCTCGGACAGGGGGTTGCTCATCGGGCTTTGGTTCCTCTCCGCGAGCGGTGAACGTCCACAACAGGTCGAGCCGTCCTCGAGATCGAGCCGTTCTCAAGGCCGAGCCGCCCTCAAGGTAGAGCCGTTCTTGAGGTCGAGCCGTTCTTGAGATCACACCGTTCTTGAGGTAGAGCCGTTCTTGAGGTCAAGCCGTTCTCGGTGCCGGTGATGCCCGTCGCCGGGAATCGGATCCGGTGCGCCGCCGATCGACGCGCTGCGGGCGGCACCGACCCGTGCCGACCCGAACCGAACCGGCGCCCGCCAGGTGCACCCCTGTGGGCACTACCCCGTCGCGCCGGCTCCATCCCAGTCTGGTTCCAGTCTGATCCCCATCCGCTCAGCTCCGTGACGCGCGGGTAGCGGTTGGAAGAACACCCGGCGTGAACTGGTGCGACGGCACCCGTGAGACACACCACGCCGGGCCTCGGCGGCGGCGGTCGCGGTCCCCTTCCGGCGGTCCGGACGGCCGGGACGCGACCGGTGACGTGATCCAGACCGCACGGCCCGTTGCCCGGTCCGGGCGCGGCCGCCGCGCGTGCGCCGCAATCCGGCGGCTAGACTCCGACACGTCGTAGAACACCGTCCGCTCCGTCCCCGGGGCTCCGTACAGTGCGGGTCGTCCGCCGATCCCGCCGATCGCGAGGTCGCTCTGTCTACCGAGGCCGCCCTTCGTCGCCGGCACGTCACCACACGCGGACCGGTGCGGTCGGGCACCTCTCCGTCGGTGATCGCCGCAACCGCGCTCCAACCCACCCTCGACCATGTCCCGGCTCAGGGTGCCCCCGACGTCCCGGCCCAGAGCGCCCCCGACGGCGCGGACGCCTCGCACCCGGCGGCCGGGCCCACACCGACCGAGGCCGCGGTCTCGAACGGTGTGGCGGTCTCGAACGGTGTGATGGTTTCAAACGGAGTTTCGGTCTCTCCCGGAGTCGGCACGTCGAACGGGGTCATGATTTCGAACGGCGTGGCGGCATCCAACGGAGTGGCGGCATCCAACGGAGTGGCGGCATCCAACGGAGTGGCGGCATCCAACGGAGTGGCGGCCTCGAACGGGACCGCGAAGTCCAACGGCACGGCTGTCTCGCGTGCGGCGACCTCCCCGGCCGGCTCCGTCCTGTCGCACGTGACGGTGATCCCGCACGGTTCGGCCGCCCAGGCACGCGTCGGGTCCGGCTCGAACGGCGCGACTGGCTCGAACGGCACGTCCGGCTCTGACGGCACCTCCGGCTCGAACGGCACGTCCGGCTCGAACGGAACCGCGTCCCCCACGGTGATCCACGGCTCCGGTTCCGCCGTGGCGGCGTCGACCGGCACGGTGGCCGCCCCCGTGGCGCCCGCCGCCGCGGCGCCGCCCGCCGTGAGTGGGCTGGCCGCGGTGAATGCGAAGATCCGCGCCTACGTCGCGCTCATGAAGCTGCGCGTGGTCGAGCTGCTGCTCGTCACCACCGTGCCGGTGATGATGCTCGCGGACCGGGGGATGCCCTCGCTCTGGCTGATCGCCGTCACCCTCGTCGCCGGCACCCTGGCGGCCGGCAGCGCCAACACGATCAACTGCTACGTCGACCGGGACATCGACCAGGTCATGGCCCGCACCAAGCGCCGCCCCCTGGTCCGTGCCACCGTCACCCCGACCGAGGCGCTCGTCTTCGGCATCGTGATCGGCATCGTCTCGACGCTGATGTTCGGCCTGCTGGTGAACTGGCCGTCGGCGCTGCTGGCGGACGGCGCTATCGCCTTCTACGTCTTCGTCTACACCCTCGGGCTCAAGCGCCGGACCCCGTCGAACATCGTCATCGGCGGCGCGGCCGGCTGCTTCCCGGTGCTCATCGGGTGGTCCGCGGTCACCGGCACCGTGGGCTGGTCGGCGGTGCTGCTGTTCGCCGTGGTGTTCTTCTGGACCCCGCCGCACTTCTGGGCGCTGGCGATGAAGTTCCGTGACGACTACGCCGCCGCCGGTATCCCGATGCTGCCCGTCGTCGCCCCCGTCGAGGTGGTGACCCGGCGGATCCTCGGCTACTCCTACGCGATGGTGGCCGCCTCGCTCGCGCTGGTCCCGGTGGCCCACACCGGCCCGATATACCTGGTGTCCGCCGTCGTGGTCGGCGCCTGGTTCCTCGCCGAGGCACACCGCATCGACCGTCGAACCCGCCGCGGCGGCGACCCCCGCCCCATGCGCCTGTTCCACATGTCGATCACCTACCTGACCCTGCTGTTCATCGCGATCGCGGTCACCGCGGTCGTCTGACCCCCCGTTCCGCCTCGGATCCAACCGATCCGACTCCCCAGACGCGTCGACCGCACACCCGCGGCCGGCGCGTCTGGCGTTCCGGGGCGCTCGGGTTCCGCGGAACACTTCGCGGTCCCGCCGGCAGCGCTTCCCGCAGAAATGATCAGCCGTCTCGCCGCAGACCAGGCCGCGGCGAACTGGTCGCTCAAGGTTGCGGACCCGCCCCGACGATCAGCGCTTAGGCGCTGCGCGAGGCTGCGGATCGCGTTGCGCTCTTTCTCGACGAGGCACGAGGGAGGGCGACGACCTTTCCCCCGATCGGAGTCGGGGCATGCCGGCGTGATGCGGGGTGGACGGTTCAGCGGTCCGTTCCGGCCCGGCCGCACCGCCCTGCCCGGGGCGTCCGGCCTTCGGTCGACGGACCTGGGTTTCAGTCCAGCTTCTCGCCGTACACGTGGTCGACCGCCATTCTCATGAGCACCCGGCGGTCGGACACCATCACCGACCGGTACTCGTCCCAGTCCGGGTGCTCCCCGGCGGCGCTGCGGTAGTAGTCCACCAGCGCCTCCACCTCGGGCCCGTGGGGGTCCGACCCCGGCCCGGTGAGCGTCGCCGTGCCCTCGGCGGTGGCCCAGGCCAGGCCGTTCGGGCTGGTGACCTCCAGGGCGGTACGCGGGTCCCGGCGCAGGTTCGCCGTCTTGGCCCGCCCCTCGGTCATCGACACGTAAAGGACGTCGGACTCACGGTCGTAGAAAGGCTGAACGGGAGAAAGCTGGGGCCGGCCGTCAGACCTGATCGTGGCGAGAACACCGAGTCGACTGCCCGCGAGCAGCTCCCGCGGGTCGAAGGGCGTGATGGTCATGTCCGGGCCCAACCCCCATCCTGGCGACCCCTATTCCGACGGACCCAGGTCGGTGACTGACCACCCCGGTGACTGACCACCCCGGTGACTGGCCACCCGACGGGACGACCAGCAACGAGTACGGCGCGGCGGTTACGACGGCCAAGGCGATCATCGTGTTCGTCAAAGCGCCGGGCGTCCGACTGAAGCCGATGCCCCCGATCCCGATGATCATGGTGTTCCGCGGAACCGCGTCAGGGCGCCGTCCGGACGGCCTCCGCATGATCGGTGCGTGCTGAGGTCGGGGGCGGCGCCGCGTGGGCGCCGGAGTCAGCCGACGCCCGGCGCGCCCGAGGCGACCCGGACAGCCGCCGGGGCGGGTTGAGCCACGATCCCAGGGGCGGAGGCGGAGGCTGTAGCGGCTGGCAGTGCGGACGCGGTGGGGGCGGTAGGCGTGGTGTCGGCCGCTGACCACGCGTCCGGGACGGTGAGGGCCGGGCGGGCGACCATGGCGAGCCACAGGCGCAGCGCGACGACCCACATGATGGTGGCGCCGGTCATGTGCAGGGCGACGAGGCCGGACGGGACGCCGAGGAAGTACTGGGCGAAGCCGAGGCCGGCCTGCGCGACGACCACGGCGATCAGGGTGAGCGAGTCGCGTCGCGCGGCCGCGGGGGCGGCGGTGATCCGCACCGCGAACGCCATCGCCGCGACCAGGCCGGTCAGCAGCATCGCGCCGTCGGCGTGGAGCTGGGAGACGTTGACGATGTCGAAGCCGAAGCGGGCGGGATGCTCGCTGTCGCCGCTGTGCGGGCCGGTCCCGGTCACCACCGTGCCGAGGACGAGAACCCCGGCCGAGACGACGACGAGCAGCCGGGCCAGCCACAGCAGCGCCGGAGCGACCGCCGGGGTCACCGGGCCGGCGCCCTGGCGGGCGCGGCGGTCGAGGACGACGGCGTTCCACAGCAGCACCATGGACAGCAGGAAGTGGGCGGCGACGGTCACCGGGTTCAGCTTCGTCAGGACCGTGATGCCGCCCAGCACCGCCTGGCCGAGGTAACCCACCCACAGGCCGAACGACAGCAGGGTCAGGTCGCGGCGGCGGCCGTCGCGCAGCCGCAGCGCCATGATCGGCGTGATGAGCACCACCAGCCCGACGACCAGCCCGACGACCCGGTTGCCGAACTCGATCGCCCCGTGCAGGGCGTACTCGGAGTGCGGCGTGAACGAGCCGTCGCCGCACTGCGGCCAGGTCGGGCAGCCCAGGCCGGAGCCGCTGAGCCGGACGACTCCGCCGCTGACCACGATCAGGGACAGCGCGAAGACGTTGAGTGCGGTGACGACCTGGAACACGCGCCGGCTGACGAGCGGCAATCTCCGACGCGTTGTAGAAGCTGGCACGGGTGCCATAGTAACGCCCGGTGCGTCCACGACTGGCCGGGCGGACATCGGGTCGCCCGGTCGGGCACTACTCCCAGCGGAAGGTGCGGGCGGCCAGGCCCAGGGTCACCACGGCCCACACCGCGAGCACGACCAGGTTGCGGACCCCGGGGCCGTCGCCGTCGGCGAGGACGTCGCGCAGCCCGTCGGACAGCGCCGCGGTGGGCAGCACCTCGGCGATCGCCCGCAGCCAGCCGGGCAGCTCCGACAGCGGGAAGACCACCCCGCCGATCAGCAGCAGCAGCAGGTAGACGCCGTTGGCGGCGGCGAGCGTCGCCTCGGCGCGCAGGGTGCCGGCCATGAGCAGGCCGAGCCCGGAGAACGCGGCCGTACCGAGCACGATCAGCGCCAGCACGGACGGCACGGCACCCGCCCCGCCGCTGGGATCCCAGCCGAGGGCGAAGCCGACCGCGAGCAGCAGGACCAGCTGGATGACCTCGACGGCGAGCACCGCCGCGGTCTTGCCGGCGAGCAGGATCGAGCGGGGCAGCGGGGTCGCGCCGAGGCGCTTGAGCACCCCGTAGGAGCGTTCGAAGCCGGTGGCGATCGCCTGGCCGGTGAACGCGGTCGACATGACCGCGAGCGCCAGTACCCCGGGGACGAGGAAGTCCACCGACTTCTCGGTGTCGCTCGGGAGCACGTCCACGGCGGTGAAGAAGGCGAGCAGGCCAACTGGGATGATCATGGTAAGCAGGACGGACTCGCCCCGGCGCAGGGTGAGGATCAGCTCGAGCCGGGTCTGCGCGGCGAACATCCGGGCGCGGGTGGCTGCCGCCGGCGCCGGGCGCAGGTCGAGCAGACCGGCGCCGCCCCGGCCAACGGGACCCCGGCCAGTGGGACCGACGGCGTCGGCGGCGGTCACGAGCCCAGCTCCGAACCGGTCAGTTCCACGAAGACGTCCTCCAACGTTCGTTGCTCCACCCGGAGATCCTCCGCGAGCACGCCGTTGCCGGCACACCAGGCGGTCACCGCGGCGAGCAGCTGCGGGTCGACCGTGCCCTGGACCAGGTAGTGCCCGACCGGCCCCTCGCGGGCGGTGGTGCCGTCCGGCAGCGCGAGCAGCAGCTTGCCGAGCTCCAGGCCGGTGGGGGCGCGGAAGCGCAACTGGCCCTCGGCGCCACCGCGGGTGAGCTCGGCGGGCGAGCCGACGGCCACGACCCGACCGTGATTGATGATGATCACCTGGTCGGCGAGGCGCTCGGCCTCGTCCATCGCGTGGGTGGTGAGCACGACTGTGACGCCGGCCGTGCGCAGCTCCTCGATGAGCTCCCAGGTGGTGCGCCGACCCGCGACGTCGAGCCCGGCCGTCGGCTCGTCGAGGAACACCAGCTCGGGGCGGCCGACGACGGCCATCGCCAGCGACAGCCGCTGCTGCTGGCCGCCGGACAGCCGACGGAACGGGGTGCCGGCGGAGTCGGTCAGACCAAGCCGGTCCAGCAGCGCCGCGGGATCGAGCGGGTGGCGATGGTGCGCGGCGACCAGCCGCAGCATCTCCCCGGCCCGGGCGCCCGGGTACATCCCGCCGGCCTGAAGCATCACACCGACGCGGGGACGCAGGGCGACCGCGTCCGCGATCGGGTCGCGGCCCAGGATGCGGACCTCGCCCGCGTCGGCCCGGCGGAAGCCCTCGCAGATCTCCACCGTCGTCGTCTTGCCGGCGCCGTTGGGCCCCAGCAGCGCCGTCACCGAGCCGACCGGGACGCTCAGCGACAGGCCGTCGACCGCTCGGACCCGGCCGTCGGGGAGGGCGCCCCGCCCCGCTGGCGCCGCGAGCGTGGCGGGCGTCGTCGAGACCTCGGCGAACGGTGCGGGGCGCAGGGTCGGCGCGGCGGAGGCCCGGCGGCCACGTCGACCGGAGCCCCGAGAGCCCTCGGCGCGCCCGGTCCCGGACCGGGATGGCCCGGATTGGGACGGACCGGACCGGGACGGACCGGACTGCGCGGAGTAGGTCTTCACGAGGCCAGTGACGCTGACTGCCAGGATCTCGGCCACCTTGCGATCCTACGGATCGGACCGAGGGGAAGGGGGGTCGGTACCCGCCACCTCGGAGCGGACCCGCCGGTCGGGCACCCTCAACGTCGCTGCTGTGGCGGCCGGATGGGCAGGACGCGGCGTCGGGCGCCGACCGCCACCGGCTCGCCCGGCTCCACCAGCGCGCCCCAGGCGCCGAGCCGTTCGTAGAGCATCGACGGCGTCGTGCTGTACAGCCGGGACAGGGACTGCAGGTCGGAGCGGCGCAGTCGGAGGATGTCGCGGGAGCTGTCGGAGCGCAGGACCTGCACGATGGCGATCCAACGCCGCAGCGGGCCGGTCCGGGTCGGCGGCAGTTTGCGCAGCCGGCGCAGATCGATGACGAGTGGGGGAAGGTGGTCGACGTCACGGCGGTCGGCTGCCGGCGGGACCAGCAGGGTCGCGGGAACGTCGTACAACTCGGCGAGCTCGACGAGCCGGTGCACCCGCAGGGTGCGGGAGCCTCGTTCATAGGCTCCCAGAGTTCCCGCGGTCCACCGGCCGTGGGTGCGCTCCTGAACATCCAGTAGCGACATGCCACGCCGGTTGCGCGCCGCGCGAAGCCGGCGCCCGAGCTCCAGGGCGTAGTCCGCCTCGGTCACGGTCTCCGTCCGGGTCAGGTCGACAGGAGACGCCAACCGCCCCCAGTGACAGCCTGTCAGGCATTGATGCGCCTGGCAGCCGGTTCGACCAAGAAGACGCAAGGGAATGTGGCCCTGGCGTGGTCCTGTGAATGCGGGGTGCAGTAGATCTCGGGGCCGCATCGCCGGGGAAGTGGCGCTGGGTGACCACCTTGCGCCCCTTGTCGTGATGGCCGCCGGTGCCGGCAACGGCGGCATGGCCGCCGTTGCGCGCCCGTTCGTCGGCCACCGAAGCAGGTCAGCAAGGTGCGTCGGGGTTTGTGGTGTCGTCGAGGTCATCGCGGTCGTCGAGGTCGTCGGCCCAGCCGCGGGCCCGCTCGACGGCGGACAGCCACCGGCGGTAGGCGCGGTCGCGCCGGGCGGCCGGCATCGTCGGGTGGTAGCGCCGCTCGCTGCGCCGGTGCACGGCCAGCGCGGCGGGGTCGGTGAAGAAGCCGGTCGCCAGGCCCGCCAGGTACGCCGAGCCGAGCGCCGTGGTCTCGATGTTGTCGGGCACGTCGACGTCGACGCCGAGCATGTCGGCCTGGAACTGCATGAGCCACGGGTTGCGCGCGGCCCCGCCGTCCGCGCGCAGCTCCCGCACGGCGAAACCGGCGGCGGCCATCGCCTCGACGACGTCGCGGGTGCGATAGGCGATCCCCTCCAGCACCGCGCGGGCCAGGTGCGCCCGGCCGGTGCCGCGGGTGATCCCGAGCAGCGTGCCGCGGGCGCGCGGATCCCAGTGCGGTGCGCCGAGGCCGGTCAGCGCCGGGACGAAGTAGACGCCGTCGTTGCCCGACAGCGACGCGGCCAGCTGCGCCGTCTCGGCGGCATCGCGGATGACCCCCAGGGAGTCGCGCAGCCAGCCGACGGCCGCGCCGGTGGACAGGATCGCGCCCTCCAGGGCGTAGTGCACGGGCTCGCCGTCGAGTTGGTAGGCGATGGTCCGCAGCAGCGACGACTGCGGCGACGCCAGCGCCGTCCCGGTGTTGACCAGGACGAACGAGCCGGTGCCGTAGGTGTTCTTGGCCTGCCCCGCCTCGACGCAGCCCTGGGCGAACAGGGCGGCCTGTTGGTCACCGACGGCGGCGGCGACCGGGATCCGTACGCCGAGGAAGGCCTCCGGATCGGTCTCGGCGTAGACCCGGGAGCTCGGCACCACGTCAGGTAGCAGCTCGGCGGGCACGTCGAACAGGTCCAGCAGGTCGGGAGCCCAGGCCGCGGTGGCGAGGTCGAGCAGCAGCGTCCGGGACGCGTTCGTGACGTCGGTGACGTGGACGGCACCGGCGGTCAGCTTCCACACCAGCCAGGAGTCGACGGTGCCGAAGGCGAGCTCGCCGCGGCCGGCCCGTCGGCGCAGCACCGGGTCCTGGTCCAGGATCCAGCCGATCTTCGTGGCGGAGAAGTAGGGGTCGAGGACCAGGCCGGTGCGGGCGCCGACCACGCCCGCGTGGCCGTCGGCGGCCAGGCGTTCGCAGCGCGCGGCCGTGCGCCGGTCCTGCCAGACGATTGCCGGCCCGACCGGGGCGCCGGAGGATCGCTCCCACACCACGGTGGTCTCCCGCTGGTTGGTGATGCCCAGCGCGGCCAGGTCCGCGGCGCGCAGACCGGCGTCGACCAGCGCTGCGGCGACGGTGTCGACGACGCTGCGCCACAGTTCCTCGGGATCCTGCTCGACCCAGCCGGGGCGGGGGAACCGGGGGTGGATCTCGGTGTAGCCGCGCCCGACGACCGTTGCGTTCCGGTCGAGCAGGCAGACGGTGGTTCCGGTGGTGCCCTGGTCGACCGCGGCGACCACGCTGCCCCGCGTCGGTGTGCTCATCGTCGCCTCCCGCCATGCGCCGCCGTCCCGCCGATCTTGCCGTAATCCGCGGGAACGGGCCTGGCGCCATGCCCAGGCAAGCGGTTCGGCCCAGGCGAGCGGTTCGGCTCGGGCTGGCGGTTCGGCTCGGGCGAGCGGTTCGGCTTGGGCCGGCGGTACAGCCCAGGCGGGCGGTCAGCCCAGGCTGGACAGGTCCACGGCGGAGCCGGGCGGGGTGACCGCGGCGGCCGGGCCGTAGTCGTCGAAGGTCATCTGGTTGGTGGAGCTGCCCGCGACGGTGATCCGCAGCGGGTAGGCGGGGCCGGTGTTGGCGACGACGAAGGCGGTGCCGTCGGGCGCCGCGGCCCGCACCGCCCGGGCGCCGCCGGCCTTCTCCCGCCGCACCCCGCCGGTGAGCCCGACGAGGTAGGTGCCGAGGGAGTCGCTGAGCTTGCCGAGGGTGAAGTAGCTGTACTTGGCGGCATCGGCGGGCGCGAGCCGGACCCACCGGTCGGCGAGCAGGTCCGCGGCGTCGCGGTCGCCGGTCGCCGTGTAGAAGGAGCGGCCGCGGCGGACGTAGGTGTCATCGGCGATTTTGACGAGCTGGGTCCGCTGGCCGTACTCCTCGATGGTGCCCCTGGTGGTCGTGGCGGACATCACCAGGTCGTAGCGGGCGGGGGAGTCGGAGCTGGGATCCTCCTCGCTGCCCACCACGTGCACGCCGGGCGCGGAGCGCAGCGCCGTGAGCGTGCGGGAGCCGACCTCGGCGGCCGGCAGCTTCTCCAGGCCGTTGGTCTTCTCGCCCCCGCCGCCGCAGGCCGCGGCCGCGCCGAGCGCGAGCAGCAGGCCGAGCCCGAGCAGGGTCCGCCCGATCGCGCCACGCCGTGGTCGAGCCCGCATCCGTCCGCCGCCTCCCGGTCCGAGGTCCGCCGGGGGGTGGGCGTCCGCAGGGACGACCCGCCCGGTGGTGCCGCAAGTCTGGCATCACGCCGCCAGCGGTGGCCGACCGCCCACCAGTCGTGGGTAGATGTTGTGTGGCGGCGGAGCGCGACCTGCTCCGGCACGGCTGGTGACGGACAGCACCGGGACGGAAATGCCTGTGACGGACATCGCCTCGGGGTGGTCCTGATCGGGGGCCCTCGGTTCGACCTCGTCCCGTAAATAAGGCACACTAGCGTTGTGAAAAACGACCACGACGCCTCGGGCGGGACGGCTGACGGCCGCACCCGCGACCGGGTCGTGCGTCTGCTGCTGGAGGGCGGGTCGGCCACGGCGGCCGAGCTGTCCCGGCAGCTCGGCGTGTCCCCGGCGGGCATCCGCCGGCACCTGGACGCCATGGTCGGGGACGGCATCATCACCCCGACCGAGAGCCGGTCCCGCGAGCCGCGGGGCCGGGGCCGTCCGGCCAAGCGCTACGCCCTCACCGAGGCCGGCCACCGCGCCGGCCCGACGGCGTATTCCGATCTCGCGGCCGGCGCGCTGCGGTTCCTCGCGGAGGTCGTCGGTCCCTCGGCCGTGAGCCAGTTCGCCGAGGGCCGGGCCTCCGACCTGGAGCGTCGGGTGCGCTCGGCGGTCGTCGCGGCGGATCCGGCCGATCGACCGGCGGCGCTGGCCGAGGCGATGACGGCCGCCGGCTACACCGCCAGCGTCTCGGAGCTGCCGACCGGCCTGCAGATCTGCCAGCACCACTGCCCGGTCCAGTTCGTCGCGGAGCGCTTTCCCGCGTTGTGCGACGCCGAGACCGCAGCGCTCGCCCGGGTCCTGGACACCCACGTGCAACGCCTGGCGACGATCGCCCACGGCGACGGCGTCTGCACGACGCACATCCCCGCGGGCGCGCTCCCGAGCTGTCCACCGTCCCCGTCTTCGGAGGGTTCCGCCCTATGACAACCTCTGCCGAGACCGCCCTCGAAGGCCTTGGTTCCTACAAGTTCGGCTGGTCTGACACCGACGCCTATGCCGACGACGTTCAGCGCGGCCTTTCCGAGACGGTCGTCCGCGGCATCTCGGCGAAGAAGTCCGAGCCGTCGTGGATGACCGACCTGCGCCTGAAGGGCCTGCGGCTGTTCGAGCGCAAGCCGATGCCGACCTGGGGCGCGGACCTCTCCGGCATCGACTTCGACAACATCAAGTACTTTGTCCGTTCGACGGAGAAGCAGGCCGCCGAGTGGGAGGACCTGCCCGAGGACATCAAGGCGACCTACGACCGGCTCGGCATCCCGGAGGCGGAGAAGCAGCGCCTCGTCTCGGGTGTCGCCGCGCAGTACGAGTCCGAGGTCGTCTACCACAAGATCCGTGAGGATCTTGAGGAGCAGGGCGTCATCTTCCTGGACACCGACTCGGGCCTGCGCGAGCACCCGGAACTGTTCCAGGAGTACTTCGGCTCGGTCATCCCGGTCGGCGACAACAAGTTCGCCGCGCTGAACACGTCCGTGTGGTCGGGTGGGTCGTTCATCTACGTGCCCCCGGGCGTGCAGGTGGAGATCCCGCTGCAGGCCTACTTCCGGATCAACACCGAGAACATGGGCCAGTTCGAGCGGACGCTGATCATCGTCGACGAGGGTGCCTACGTGCACTACGTCGAGGGCTGCACGGCGCCGGTCTACTCCTCGGACTCGCTGCACTCCGCGGTCGTCGAGATCATCGTGAAGAAGAACGCGCGCTGCCGGTACACGACCATCCAGAACTGGTCGAACAACGTCTACAACCTGGTCACCAAGCGGGCCGCCTGCCACGAGGGCGCCACGATGGAGTGGGTCGACGGCAACATCGGCTCCAAGGTGACGATGAAGTACCCGGCCGTGTGGCTGCTCGGCGAGCACGCCAAGGGCGAGGTCCTCTCGATCGCCTTCGCCGGTCCCGGCCAGCACCAGGACGCCGGCGCCAAGATGGTGCACGCCGCGCCCCGCACCTCCTCGACGATCATCTCCAAGTCGGTGGCCCGCGGCGGCGGCCGGACCTCCTACCGCGGCCTCGTGCAGATCAACGAGGGCTCCGCGGCGTCGAGGTCGACGGTCAAGTGCGACGCGCTGCTCGTCGACACCGTCAGCCGCTCGGACACCTACCCCTACGTCGACGTGCGCGAGGACGACGCCTCCATCGGCCACGAGGCCAGCGTCTCCAAGGTCGGCGCGGACCAGCTCTTCTACCTGATGAGCCGCGGTCTGTCGGAGGAGGAGGCGATGGCCATGATCGTGCGCGGCTTCGTCGAGCCCATCGCCCGTGAGCTGCCGATGGAATACGCCCTCGAACTGAACCGGCTCATCGAACTGCAGATGGAAGGCGCGGTCGGCTGATGGTCGTCATCGATGCCACCGGGCGCCCCCCGATGGCCTCCGGAGCCGTGCCCCGCCCGGTGCGATCGCGCAACCCGCTCGACCACGACGTGCCCACCGGCCGCGAGGAGGCGTGGCGGTTCACCCCGCTGCGCCGGCTGCGCGGCCTGCTCACCGGCCCGGACGCCGACGGCAAGGTCTCCGTGACCGTCACCGCCCCGGCCGGGATCGCCGTGGAGCAACTCGACGCCGCCGACCCGCGGATCGGTCGGTCGTACACTCCCGCCGACCGGGTTGCCGCGTTCGCGCTGGCCCGGGCGGGCGGCGCCACGGCCATCACCGTCCCGGCCGAGGCCGCCCCGACCGAGCCCGTGCTCGTGCATCTGCACGGGGAGAGCCCCCGGTCCGCGGCCGGCGCCGCCGGGGTCGCCTACGGCCACCTGCTCGTCGAGGTCGGCCCGTTCGCGTCGGCCACCGTCGTGCTCGACCACACCGGCAGCGCCACCTACGCCGGCAACGTCGAGGTCCACGTCGGCCACGGCGCCTCGCTGACCTTCGTGTCCCTGCAGGACTGGGACGCGGGCGCGGTGCACGTCGGCGCGCACGCCTACTCGATCGGCCGCGACGCGAAGCTGCGCTCGTTCACCGTCACCCTCGGCGGCGACCTGGTCCGGCTCAGCCCGACCGTCGACTACCGCGGCCCGGGCGGGGATGCCGAGC
Organism: Frankia sp. AiPs1; assembly: GCF_023716945.1. GTDB lineage: Bacteria > Actinomycetota > Actinomycetes > Frankiales > Frankiaceae > Frankia. Next base: position 15,769 of record NZ_JAMQQF010000032.1, read on the forward strand.
TCAACGGCGTGTTCTTCACCGACGCCGGCCAGCACCAGGAGCACCGGCTGCTCGTCACGCACACCCCGCGGTCGTGCCGCAGCCGGGTCACCTACAAGGGCGCGCTGCGCGGCGCCGGGGCGCACTCGGTGTGGATCGGCGACGTCGTCATCGACGCCGACGCGATCGACACCGACACCTACGAGCTCAACCGCAACCTGGTGCTCACCGACGGCGCCCGCGCCGACTCGGTGCCCAACCTGGAGATCCTCACCGGGGAGGTCGTCGGGGCCGGCCACGCCAGCGCCACCGGCCGCTTCGACGACGAGGCGCTGTTCTACCTGCAGTCCCGCGGCATCCCGCCGGCCGAGGCCCGCCGGCTCGTCGTTCACGGCTTCTTCGCGGAGGTCATCGACCGCATCGAGGTCGTCGAGCTGCGCGACCGGATCATGGCGTCGGTCTCGGCCCGGCTGGGCGAGACGCCGGCCGAGGACGAGCCCGCGACGCCGGCCGAGGCCGGTGCCGGGCGGGCGGGCGCATGACCGCCACCGCCGACTCCGCGGCCGTGCCCCGCTGGCACCGGGTGTGCGCGCTCGCCGATCTGAAGGACGACACGGCGCTCGGCACCGAGATCGAGGGCGTGCCGGTGTGCGTCGTGCGCGCCGGCGAGCGCGTCTACGCGGTGCGCGACGAATGCTCGCACGCCGACGTGCAGCTCTCCCAGGGCGAGGTCGAGAACGGCAAGATCGAGTGCTGGCTGCACGGGTCTCATTTCGACCTGGCCAGCGGCAAGGCGCTGACCCTGCCGGCGATCGACGCGGTGCCCACCTACGCAGTGACCATCGACGGCGACGACGTGCTCGTCGACGTCGCACATTCGAACCCGGAACGAGGGTGACGACACCGGTGTCGACCTTGGAGATTCGTAACCTGCACGTCTCGGTCGAGACGGAGGAGGGCCCGCGCGAGATCCTGCGCGGCGTCGACCTCACCGTCCGCAAGGGTGAGACGCACGCGATCATGGGTCCGAACGGCTCGGGCAAGTCGACGCTGTCGTACTCGATCGCGGGTCACCCCAAGTACACCGTGACCGACGGCACCATCACGCTCGACGGCGAGGACGTCCTCGCCATGGGCGTCGACGCCCGTGCCCGTGCCGGGATCTTCCTGGCGATGCAGTACCCGGTGGAGATCCCCGGGGTGTCGGTGTCGAACTTCCTGCGCTCCTCGGCCACGGCCGTGCGCGGCGAGGCGCCGAAGCTGCGTACCTGGGTCAAGGAGGTCAAGGCCTCCATGGAGGCCCTGGAGATGGACCCGGCGTTCGCCGAGCGCGGCGTCAACGAGGGCTTCTCCGGCGGTGAGAAGAAGCGTCACGAGATCCTCCAGATGGCGCTGCTCAAGCCGAAGATCGCCGTGCTCGACGAGACCGACTCCGGCCTCGACGTCGACGCGCTGCGCATCGTCTCCGGCGGCATCGAGGCCGTGCGGGCCAAGGGGGAGACGGGCATCCTGCTCATCACCCACTACACCCGCATCCTGCGCTACATCAAGCCCGAGTTCGTGCACGTGATGACGGCCGGGCGGATCGTCGACGAGGGCGGCCCGGAGCTCGCCGCCGTGCTGGAGGACTCCGGCTACGACCGCTACGTCAAGGGCGGCGGGGCCGCGGCGCCGACAGGGGCGCCGGCGGGGGCGGTGTCATGACGCTGACCGAGTCGCGGCTCGGCGGCGGCGCGGACCTCGCCGCGGGCTTCGACGTCGAGCAGGTCCGCAAGGACTTCCCGATCCTGGCCCGCACCGTGCACGACGACCTGCCGCTGGTCTACCTCGACAGCGCCGCGACCTCGCAGAAGCCGCTGGCCGTCCTCGACGCCGAGCGCGCCTACTACGAGCTGCACAACGCCAACGTGCACCGCGGCATCCACGTGCTCGCCGAGGAGGCCACCGGCCTGTACGAGGCGACGCGGGACAAGGTCGCCGCCTTCATCGGCGCGACCGACCGGCGCGAGGTCGTCTTCACGAAGAACTCCACCGAGGCGCTGAACCTCGTCGCCTACGCGATGAGCAACGCGGAGACCACCGGCGCGGAGGCGCAGCGCTTCCGGATCGGCCCCGGCGACGAGATCGTCGTGACCGAGATGGAGCACCACTCCAACCTCGTGCCCTGGCAGATGCTCGCCCGGCGCACCGGCGCGACCCTGCGCTGGATCGGGCTGACCGACGACGGCCGGCTGAACCTCGACAACCTCGACGCGGTCATCACCGACCGGGCGAAGGTCGTCTCGATGGTCCACCAGTCGAACATCCTCGGCACGGTCAACCCGGTGGCGCGGATCGTCGCCCGGGCCCGCGAGGTCGGCGCGCTCACCGTCCTCGACGGCTCCCAGTCGGTGCCGCACATGCCGATCGACGTCGCCGCGCTCGGCGTGGACTTCCTGGCCTTCACCGGCCACAAGATGTGCGCGCCGACCGGCGTCGGGGTGCTCTGGGGACGCTACGACCTCCTGGAGGTCATGCCCCCGTTCCTCGGCGGCGGCGAGATGATCGAGATCGTCACGATGGAGGGGTCGACCTACGCGGCCCCACCGCACCGCTTCGAGGCCGGCACCCCGATGATCAGCCAGGTCGTCGGGCTCGGCGCCGCCGTGGACTACCTGACGGCGCTGGGCATGCCGGCGATCGCCGCGCACGAGCATGCCGTCACCGGGTACGCCCTCGACGCGCTCGCCACCGTGCCCGGCACGCGGATCATCGGCCCGCCGACCGACATCGACCGCGGTGGGGCGATCTCCTTCGTCCTGCACGACGAGGCCGGCCGGGCGATTCACCCCCACGACGTGGGGCAGCTCCTCGACGAGCGCGGCATCGCCGTACGCGTCGGCCACCACTGTGCCCGGCCGGTCTGCCTGCGTTTCGGCGTGCCGGCCACGACCCGGGCGTCGTTCCACCTGTACACGACGACCGGCGAGGTCGACGCGCTGGTGGAAGGTCTGCACGGGGTTCGGAGGTTCTTCTCGAGGTGAAGCTCGATTCCATGTACCAGGAGATCATCCTGGACCACTACCGCAACCCGCTGCACCGCGGCCTGCGCGACCCGTTCGACGCCGAGGTGCACCACGTCAACCCGACCTGCGGCGACGAGGTCACCCTCCGGGTGAAGGTCGCCGACGGGGTCGTCGAGGACGTCTCCTACGAGAGCGAGGGCTGCTCGATCAGCCAGGCCTCGGCGAGCGTCATGAGCGACCTGGTCATCGGTAAGAAGATCGACGAGGCGCTCGAGCTCGAACGCGAGTTCCTGGCACTGATGCAGTCGCGGGGTACCGCGGAGGGCAACGAGGATGTGCTGGAGGACGCGGTGGCGTTCGCCGGCGTCTCCAAGTATCCCGCCCGGGTAAAGTGCGCCCTGCTGTCCTGGATGGCCTGGAAGGACGCGACGGCCAAGGCCGTCGACCCGGCCGCCGCCACCGGTGCCGCGCCAGCCTCCGCCGGCGCACCCCTCGACGTACCCGAGCAGGAGAAGCCATGAGCGACGCCGTGACCGACGCCCCGCCGGAGACGGTCGAGACCGCCGACGCCCCCCACGGCACGGTTGCCGAGCGGGCCGCGGGCCTGGAGCTGGCGGAGTTCGCCGACATCGAGGAGGCGATGCGCGACGTCGTCGACCCCGAGCTCGGCATCAACGTCGTCGACCTCGGCCTCGTCTACGGCATCCACGTCGCCGACGACAACACCGTCACCCTCGACATGACGCTGACCTCGGCGGCCTGCCCGCTGACCGACGTCATCGAGGACCAGACCCGCTCCGCGCTGGTCGACGGCCCCGACGGCCTCGTCGCCGGCGTGACGATCAACTGGGTCTGGATGCCCCCGTGGGGCCCCGACAAGATCACCGACGACGGCCGCGAGCAGCTGCGCGCCCTCGGCTTCAACGTCTGACCCTCCCAGCGAGCCGCCGCCGGTCTGGTCGGATCATCCTCCGGCCAGACCGGGCCGCCGCCCCGATCACCCGGGTTGCGGTTCGGCCCCCGGCTTGGCTGAATGCTGGAACCAACATGACCGCAGCCGACACCGTGGATATTGCTGTTCTGGCCGAGCGCATCGTACGTGCCGCTGCGGCTCGTCCGAGGGTCCTCGTCGGGATCGACGGCCCAGGCGCCGCCGGCAAGAGCACGCTGGCCGGTCAGCTGGCGGCTGCCATCCCTTCCGCGCACGTCGTGCATGTCGACGACTTCTACCTGCCCTCCAGTCAGCGGACTGAACGGCGGGGCGCCGTCGGCCCACTGTTCGATCTGCCTCGGCTCGCCGACCAGGTCGCCATTCCAGGAGCGGCCGGCGCCGCACTGCGCTACCAGCGTTATGACTGGACCAAGGACGCTCTTGTCGAATGGATCCAGGTCCCCGCCGGTGCATCCCTCATTGTCGAGGGCGTCTACTGTCTCGAGCTGAAGCTACGCGCTTGTTACACTTTTACCGTGTTCTGTCAGGCAGAACCAGCACTACGCCTCGCTCGCGGTCTACAACGCGACGGGGAGGAATTGCGCGATCAATGGGTCAATGAGTGGATGCCGGCCGAGAATGAGTACATGGCGCTGCAACGGCCGGATCGCTTCGCCCAGCTGGTCGTCGACAGCTCGGTCGTCGACAGCTCGGTCATCGACGACGACGTAGAAACGGTGTTCCGCGTCGCCGGGGTGTGAAGCTGTTACTGCGGGTAGGCCCGCACGCGTCTTTGTCACGCACGTCGGTCGCAGCCTGGGTGGCCACGCGACTTCTCAGCCCTGGGTCCATCGAGCCGCCTCGGCGGCCGGCGAGGGCCGTGAACCTGGCCTACCTCGCCAAGCCAGCCCTCGGCACCGGCCGGGGCCCCTGGCCCCGGCAAGGTGTTCCGCGGAACCGCGTGGTGATCAAGGTGTTCCGCGGAACCGCGTGGTGATCAAGGTGTTCCGCGGAACCGCGTGGTGATCAAGGTGTTCCGCGGAACC
>NZ_JAMQQF010000032.1:20829-27559 GCF_023716945.1 Frankia sp. AiPs1
GCGTGGTGATCAAGGTGTTCGGTCGGGTGGCTCGGGCGAGCGGTGTGGCCCGACTGGGCGGTCGAGGAACGGGTGGGTAGACCCCGTTCGGGGCAGTCGTCCGGCGGCGGTTCCGAGCCTCGCAGGCCCAGCTTGTAGGGTCGCAACAGGCGATCGGCGGAGTCATCGGACATTCGCGGCAAGGGTCCCCATCCGGCAGCTTTCCCGTCGAGTTCGGCGCGGGTTGAGGGGTCGTTCGGGATGCCGGGTGTGGACGGATACCTGGCCGGGCAGGGACGTGTCGGCCCGCGGATCGCCCCGCAGACCATGCCATGAGACGGGAGCAAGTCTGTGCCGAGTCCGCGGGTCCTCGGCCTGGTGCTGGCCGGGGGGGCCGGACGGCGGCTGGCGCCGCTGACGGCCGATCGGGCCAAGCCCGCCGTTCCCTTCGGTGGGTTGTACCGGCTGATCGACTTCGTGTTATCCAACCTGGTCAACGCCGGCTATCTGCGGATCGCCGTGCTCACCCAGTACAAGAGCCACAGCCTCGACCGGCACATCACCACGACGTGGCGGATGAGCAACCTGCTGGGCAACTACATCACCCCGGTGCCGGCGCAGCAGCGTCTCGGCCCGCGGTGGTTCGCCGGCAGCGCCGACGCGATCCACCAGTCGCTGAACCTCGTCCACGACGACAACCCGGACATCGTCGTCGTCTTCGGGGCCGACCACGTCTACCGGATGGATCCCCGGCAGATGGTCGCCCAGCATCTCGACTCCGGTGCCGGGGTGACCGTCGCCGGGCTGCGGGTGCCGCGCGCGGAGGGACGGTCGTTCGGGGTGATCCAGACCGGCCGGGACGGTCGGACCATCGAGGCGTTCCTCGAGAAGCCCGCCGAACCGCCCGGTCTGCCGGGCAGCCCGGAGGAGACGTTCGCGTCCATGGGCAACTACGTCTTCTCCACCGACGTGCTCATCGACGCGCTGCGCAAGGACGCCGCCGACGAGGACAGCCGGCACGACATGGGCGGCGACATCATCCCGATGCTCGTCGCGCAGCGCGCCGCCGCCGTGTACGACTTCAGCGACAACGTCGTGCCCGGCACGACCGCCCGTGACCGCGGCTACTGGCGCGACGTCGGCACCCTCGACTCCTACTTCGACGCGCAGATGGACCTGTGCGCGCTCGACCCGGTCTTCAACCTGTACAACCGCGAGTGGCCGATCTTCACCAACGTGCCGTCGCTGCCGCCGGCCAAGTTCGTCCACGACGACCCGCGGCGCACCGGCACGGCGATCAACAGCATCGTCAGCAACGGCGTGATCGTCTCTGGCGGCACCGTGCGGTCCGCGGTGCTCTCGCCGGGCGTGCGGATCAACTCCTGGGCGGAGGTCGACCGCTCGGTCGTCCTCGACAACGCCGTCGTCGGGCGCGGCGCCGTCGTCCGCGACGCGATCCTCGACAAGAACGTCCACGTCCCACCGGGCGCCCAGGTCGGCGTCGACAAGGACCGCGACCGCGCCCGCGGCTATGCCGTGAGCGAACGCGGCATCACCGTGGTCGGCAAGGGCGTCACCGTCACCGACTGACTGCGCCACCCTGCACCCGCGCCACCACTGCACTCGCTCGTCCACTGCACCCGCTCGTCCACCCCGTCGATGGAGAGACAGTCCATGCGCGTCGCGCTGCTCACCCGCGAGTTTCCCCCGGACGTCTACGGCGGCGCGGGTGTGCACGTCGAGTACCTGGCCCGCGAGCTCGCCCGGCTGGTCGACCTCACCGTGCACCGGGAGGCCGGCGGGCACCGGGCGGCGGGCGGTGGCGACCGGGCCGTGGTGGAGGTGCCCGGCGGGCCGGGCGTCGCCGCGGTGAGCGCCCACCCGAGCTGGGCGGCGCTCGCCGGCACCGACGACGTGCTGCGCACCCTGTCGATGGACCTGTCCATGGCGGCGGCGGCCGTCGGCGCGGACGTGATCCACTCCCATACCTGGTACACGAACCTCGGCGGTCACCTTGCCGCCCTGCTCGGCGGCGTCCCGCACGTGATGACGTCGCACTCGTTGGAGCCGCGCCGACCGTGGAAGGCCGAGCAGCTCGGCGGCGGCTACCGGCTGTCGTCCTGGTCCGAGCGGATCGCCATCGAGTCCGCGGCGGCGGTCGTGGCGGTGAGCGCCGGGATGCGCGCCGACATCCTCGACGCCTATCCGGCGGTCGATCCGGTCCGGGTGCACGTGATCCGCAACGGCATCGACACCGAGGAGTACCAGCCCGACCCGGCGACCGACGTGCTGGCACGGCACGGGGTCGACCCGGAACGGCCCACGGTGATCTTCGTGGGGCGGATCGCCCGGCAGAAGGGGCTGCCGGTGCTGCTGCGCGCCGCGTCGGCGATCGACCCGCGGGCGCAGCTCGTGCTCTGCGCCGGCGCCCCGGACACCCCGGAGCTGCTCGCGGAGACCACCGCGCTGGTCGACGGGCTGCGCGTCGAGCGCGGCGGCGTCGTCTGGCTCAACGGAATGCTGACCAAGCCCGAGGTCATCCAGCTGCTCAGCCACGCCACCGTGTTCGTCTGCCCGTCGGTGTACGAGCCGCTGGGCATCGTCAACCTGGAGGCGATGGCCTGCGGCACCGCCGTCGTCGCCTCCCGCGTCGGCGGCATCCCGGAGGTCGTCGACGACGGCGTCACCGGGCTGCTCGTCCCGCCCGAGGAGCCCAAGGCGCTCGCCGACGCCGTCAACACCGTGCTCGCCGACCCGGCCCGGGCGGCGGCGATGGGCCGCGCCGGCCGGGACCGCGCCGTCGGCGAGTTCGGCTGGGCCGCCGTCGCCGAGCGCACCGCGGCCCTGTACGACTCGGTGGCCCGCCGCTAGCGGGCGGTGTTCAGCGCTGCCAGGCGGTCTCGGTCACGGGGGAGCGGCCCAGCAAGGGGCGCCACCAGGGCTCGTTCTCCTTGTACCAGGCGATGGTGGAACGCATCCCCTCGTTGAAGTCGATCAGCGGCGACCAGCCGAGCTCGGTGCGCAGCTTGGTGGAGTCCAGCAGGTAGCGGCGGTCGTGGGAGGGCCGGTCCGGCACGATCGTCTTCAGCGACGCCGGCAGGCCGAGCTCGGCGAGCACGGTGTCGGCGATCGTGGCGATGTCGGCCTCGACCCCGGAGCCCACGTGGTAGGTCTCGCCGACCCGGCCGCGGTCGAGCACGGCGTCGATCGCCCGGCAGTGGTCCATCACGTGCAGCCACTCGCGCCGGTTCGTCGTCGACGCGTAGAGCGGGAGCTGCTCGCCCTGCAGCGCCCGGGTCACGAACAGCGGGATGACCTTCTCCGGGAACTGGTACGGCCCGTAGTTGTTCGAGCAGTTGGTGATCGTGATCGGCAGGTCGTAGGTGTAGCCGTAGGCGCGCACGGCATGGTCGCTGCCGGCCTTCGCCGCGTTGTACGGGGTGCGCGGCAGGTAGGGGGCGTCCTCGGTGAAGGCGCCCGGGTCGTTGAGGTCCATGTCGCCGTAGACCTCGCAGGTGGAGATCTGGTGGAAGCGGGCGACCCCGACCGTGCGGGCCGCCTCCAACAGCGTCTGGGTGCCCATCACGTTCGTCGAGAAGAAGTCGCCCGGCCGGATGATCGCCAGACTGTTGTGCGACTCGGCGGCGAAGTTCACGATCACGTCGACCGTGTGCTCGCGCAGCGTGGACTCGACGAGCTCGCGGTCGCGGATGTCGCCGTGGACGAAGGTGATGCGCTCCGCGACGTCGGCGAGGTTCTCCCGGCAGCCCGCGTAGGTCAGGGCGTCGAACGCCACGACGGTGTCCGCCGGGTGGCGCTCGCGCCAGTAGCGGACGAAGTTCGACCCGATGAACCCGGCGGCTCCGGTCACCAGCAGCGTCGACATCGTTCGGCCTTTCGGTCGGCCCGCGTGCTTCGGCGCACGCGGTGGGATGGGCGGTCGGCGGCCATGGTCTCGCGGCCCGGGCGAAGCGGTCTCAAGTCTGCCTGGTGGGCGGCGCGGCGGTCCGCGGCGGGTTGGCCGGGCAGGCCGGGGGCCCCCGGTCGCACCATCCGGTGGCGGTGAACATCCCCGTCCAGGTCCGTGACTTCATGTGGAAGTAACATGCGCAAATTACGCTCCGGCCTGTGGCGGACCTGTTCGAGGGTTATCCGGCGGAAGCGGCGGCCACGGCGGCCTGGGACGAGGTGTTCGAGGCGTCGAACACCCCCCGGGACGTGTACGCCGCCCTCTATGACGCGTTGCAACCCCTCAGCAGCGCAGATCTCGCGGCCCGCAAGGTCGCCCTGGACCGGGCGTTCCGGGACGCGGGCATCACCTTCAACCTCTTCGGTGAGGAGCGGCCCTTCCCCCTGGATCTCGTGCCGCGGCTGCTCGCCGGCGACGAGTGGGACGTCATCGAGCGCGGCGTCACCCAGCGCGTCCAGGCGCTGGAGGCGTTCCTGGCGGACGTCTACGGGCCGGCCGAGGTGCTCGCCGACGGCATCGTGCCGCGCCGGCTCGTGCTGACCAGCGCGCACTTCCACCGCGCGGCGCACGGCATCGACCCGCCGAACGGGGTGCGGGCGCACGTGTCCGGGATCGACCTCATCCGCGACGAGCAGGGCGGCTTCCGCGTCCTGGAGGACAACGTCCGGGTGCCGTCCGGGGTCAGCTACGTGATCGAGAACCGCCGGGCGATGACCCGGGTGTTCCCGGAGCTCTTCGCCACCCACCGGGTGCGGCCGGTCGCCGACTACGCCACCCACCTGCTGCACGCGCTGCGCGCCGCCGCCCCGCCGGAGGTCGCCGACCCGACGGTGGTCGTGCTCACCCCGGGCGTGTACAACTCCGCCTACTTCGAGCACGCGCTGCTGGCCCGGCAGATGGGCGTGGAGCTGGTCGAGGGCCGCGACCTGTCGGTCCGTGACAACAAGGTCACCATGCGGACCACCGAGGGCAAGCAGCCGGTGCACGTCGTCTACCGCCGGGTGGACGACGACTGGCTCGACCCGCTGCACTTCCGCCCGGAGTCGATGGTCGGCTGCGCCGGGCTGGTCAACGCCGCCCGCGCCGGCAATGTGACGATCGCCAACGCGGTCGGCAACGGGGTCGCCGACGACAAGCTGATGTACACCTACGTCCCCGAGCTCATCCGGTACTACCTCGGCGAGGAGCCGATCCTGCCGAACGTCGACACCTACCGGCTCGAGGACCCGGACCAGCGGGCGTACGTCCTCGACCACCTGGACTCCCTCGTCGTCAAGCCGGTCGACGGCTCCGGTGGCAAGGGCATCGTCATCGGGCCCCAGGCCAGCGACGCCGAACTGGCCGAGCTGCGGGTGCGGGTCAGCGAGGATCCTCGCGGCTGGATCGCCCAGCGGGTCGTCAAACTGTCGACGTCGCCGACGCTGATCGATGACCGCCTCGGCCCCCGGCACGTGGACCTGCGACCGTTCGCCGTCAACGACGGCAACAAGGTGTGGGTGCTGCCCGGGGGGCTGACCCGGGTCGCGCTGCCGCGGGGCAGCCTGGTCGTCAATTCCAGCCAGGGCGGCGGCTCCAAGGACACCTGGGTGCTCGCCGCCGAGCGCAACCCGCGCGAACCGGCGCTGCCGCCCGCCCGCCCGCCGGGTGCCGCCGCCCGCCCCGCCAGCGGCCCGGACCTCGGTCCGGTCTCCTCCGACCAGCAGCAACAGCAGCAGCAAGAACAACAGCAGCAGCAAGAACAGCAGCAGCACCAGGCCGGGGGGAGCTCGGGATGCTGAGCCGGATCGCCGAGTCGCTGTTCTGGATCGGCCGCTACGTGGAGCGGGCCGAGTCCACCGCCCGCATCCTCGACGTCCACGTCCATCGGGTGCTGGAGGACCCGTGGCTCGACGCGAGCTTTGCCGGCCGCGAGCTGCTTGCCGTCATGGGCCAGCCGGCAACGTTCGATCAGCAGGTCGACTCCCGCACGGTGACCGAGATCCTTGCCTACGACCCGGCGCGGCCGTTCAGCATCACCGGGGCGCTGTCGGCGGCCCGGGAGAACGCCCGCAGCGCGCGTGTGGTCGTCTCCAGCGACGTCTGGGAATGCCTCAACGCCACCTGGAACGACCTGCCCCACAACGAGGAGCTGGCCCGCCGCCTCGGCCCGCACGTGTTCTTCCGCTACGTCCGCGAGCGCACCGCGATGCTCGCCGGGCTGGTCGACGCCACCCTCGCCCGCGACGACGGCTGGCGCTTCCTGGTGCTCGGCCGCAGCCTGGAACGCGTCGACATGACCTCCCGGCTGCTGTCGTCGAGCATCAGTGACGACCCGCACTCGCAGAGCTGGATCAGCCTGCTGCGCTCCTGCGGTGCGCACGAGGCGTACCTGCGGACCTACCGGCGTGCCGTCGACGCCGCCCGGGTCGCCGAGTTCCTGCTGCTCGACCGGCTGTTTCCGCGCTCGGTGTACTGGTCGCTGGCGCTGGCCGAGGACATCCTCGCCGAGCTCGACGGCGGCCGCGGCCGACCCCGGTCCACCGTCGACGACGCCGCCCGCCGGACGGTCGGGCGGACCCGCACGGAGCTGGAGTTCCACAGCGTCGCCGAGCTCGTCGAGAACATGCCGGACCTGCTCGCCTCCCTGCAGAGCACCTGCTCGTCGGTCAGCGGCGAGGTGACGGCCCGCTACTTCGCCCGCGAGGCGCCGCGGTCCTGGGCGATGGAGGTGCCGGCGTGAGCCGGCCGTCGCGGCTGACCCGCCCGGCCAGTCCCACCCGGGTGGTCCGCCCGGCCCGGGGG
>NZ_JAMQQF010000330.1 GCF_023716945.1 Frankia sp. AiPs1
GCGGCGGTCCGGTCGTCGCCGCCGTCCGCCCCCGGGTCGAGCTGGCCGAAGTCGGGCCCGTCGAGCAGATCGCCGGGCCGGCACAGGTACAGCTCGGCCAGCCGGGCCAGCACCGTGGCCGAGGGCGCCCGGCCGCCCTTGCCCGGCCAGCTCTCCCAGTACGACCAGGTCTTGCCGGTCTTGGCTGGTCCCCGCCCCGGCCAGCGCTCGTTCCACCGGCGTGCCGCCTCCTCCTGGGTCCAGCCATGGGCGAGACGGAACGCCACCAACGCACCGAGCCGATGCCGAGCCTGCAGCCTGCGGGCGATGCGGCGGTAGGACCAGCCAAGTGCCCGCATGCGCCTGGCCTCGCCTCGGATGTGGGTGACCGCGACCGTCACGACGACCTCCGTGAGGATGATCCAACGCCGGCACACTAACCCACACCACGGACACTTTCCGGCGACGATCCCGTCGGCCGGCACCGGCCGCCACGGATTACCGGATGCGCCGGGTACTCGGTACGCCGCCTACTCGGTGCGCCGCCTACTCGGTGCGCCGGGACGGCCGCGCCGAAAGCCCGGACCCGGGCAGCGACATCCGGCGCCGCCAGAACGAGGGCTCCGCGTCCTCGGCCAGGAACGGTCGCTCGGCACGCCGGGCAGCCAGATCGATGCCGCCAAGCAGCAGCAGGCCGACCGCGGCGACCTCGCCGCCGGCGAGCAGCCCGCACACCCAGCCGGCGGTCGGCCCGTAGTGGGCGTCGACCCCGCCGACCCGCCCGATCGACGCCTGGATCGCCAGCCCGATGAGCAGACCACAGGTCAGGCCCGCGACCAGCACGGTCGCGAGCCGGTACCGCGAGCGACTCCCCGCGGTCGCCCGGTGGACCATCGCCACGAGCACGATGCCCGCGACGATCGGCACCAGGCCCAGGACGAGCCACCCGGGCCGCGGCAGCGCGTTCGGGGGTAGCGCTGCCAGCACCGGGAGGTCGGGCAGCTCGGCGGGACGGACCGCATCGACCCGGACCATGCCCGGTCCGGTCCGGAAACCGGGCCCCAGGGCGTAGGCCAGGCCCCACAGCACCAGGTTGGGGACAAGCGCGAGCTGCGTCGCCGCGAGTCCGATCCCACCGAGCACCCCGACGTCGAGCGCCCGCTCCGCCCCGGCCACCTCGGGCAGGGTGGCGGCGAGCACGAGGGCGACACCGAAGGCGGCGATGGCGATCAGCGACGCGAACGCACCCGCCCCGCACAGCAGGGAACTGCGGAGCATCGCGGGCAGCGTGCGCCAGGCGGTCCGCAGCCGGTGACGACCGGCGAGGGCGCCGAGCAGCGCGGCGGGCAGACCGAGCGCGATCGTGCCCAGCGCCGCGGAGAGCAGAGTCGGCCGCGCCGGGCCGGATCGCACGACAAGGGCGACAAGCACGACGAACAGCGTCTGCGCGCCGACAACGCCGACGATGTCGGCCACCACTGTCCCCCAGGGGACGCCGACGAGCGCGCCGCTCCGGCCCCGGTTTTCGGCCCCGCCCACCTCGCCGGAACCCCCGGGACCCCCAGAACCCCCGAGACCCCCGGAACCACCGGAACCGGAAGCCCGGCGCCAACCCGGCCGGCCCCAACCCGGTGGGCCCCAACTCGACGGGCTCCAACCCGAGCGGCCCCGGCCCATCCCACCCCGACCCTCTCCACCCCGACCCTCGCTGCCCCGGCCCGCGCTGCCCTCGCGGCCGCCGCCCTCGCCGTCCCGACCGGGGCGCGGACGCGCGGAACTGATCGGCGCGGGGACGGCCGCCGCCCGCCGATGCGCGGCGCTGAGCGCCGCGGCCAGCGGGAACAGCGCCAGCCCGAGCGGTCGGAAGGAGATGACCCCGTCCGGCAGCCGCAGCGTCGTGCCGTGGGCGACGAGCCACAGGTCGGCGCCGACGCGCAGGGCTGCGGCGGGCCCGGTCGACGAACCGGTGTCCGCGCCCCACACGACCAGGACGATGAACTCGATGAAGACCAGTCCGGCCGCCGACGCGGCGATTGCCGCCGCCGCCGGCCGGCCGACCCGCTGCCACAACCGGTCGAGGAGCTGGCCGGCGGGGCCGGGACGGTGGGGGAAGGCGGGCACGGTAGGACGCTCGCACGCGGCTGCACGCCATCTCGGACAACACGCCGTCCAGATCCCGGAAATGCCGGGAACATCCCGAACGTCCGCGCCGCCCGACCTCGAGCGTCGGGACGCCAGACGCGTCCGCTACCGGTCCGCTGGCGGCTGCTGCCCGTAGGCGCCCGGGGGCTGCGGCTGGCCAGAACCAGGCTGCTGCTGAGGCTGCGGCGCCTGAGGCTGGGACTCCTGGTGCTGGGGCACTTGGTGCTGGGGCACTTGGTGCTGGGGCGCCTGAGGCTGGGATGGCTGTCCATAACCATCCTGCGGCTGGCCATAGGCGGGCTGCTGGACATAGCCCGCCGGCGGCTGGCCATAACCCACGGGTGGCTGGCCATAACCCGCCGGCGGCTGGTCGTAACCACCCTGCTGCGGCTGGCCATAGCCACCGGTGGACGGCGCACCATAGCCGCCCTGCTGCGGCTGACCGTAACCACCTTGAGGCGGCTGTCCGTAACCGACGGGCGGCTGGCCGTATCCCTGCTGGGGCTGGCCGTAACCAGACTGGCCATAGCCGGGCTGGCCGTAACCGGGCTGGCCATAGCCAGGCTGGCCATAGCCAGGCTGGCCGTAACCGGGCTGGCCGTATCCGCCGGTCGGAGGGCCGTAACCGGGGGTCGGCTGCTGCCCGTAGGGCTGACCGTAGGGAGGCTGACCCGGCTGCGGCCAGCCGCCGGGCGCGCCCGGGCCACCCGCCCGACCGCGGCCGGGGATGGCGGCCCCGTTCGCCAGCGCCGCCAGGACGCCGAAGACCGTCTGGGCGATGGCCGCGATCAGCGCGAGGTAGAAGCCGTAGCTCGGGCCGGCGTCCAGCCCCCGCGGCACGTCGGGGAACCTGATCCAGCGGATGAGCAGGAGCAGGGTGGCGAACGCCGAGACGCCCGGCAGGATCCACAGGACGTACATCGCAACGACGTCCGGGATCTGGAGGTTCGCGAACAGGCGCGCCGCGAGCAGACCGGCCACCGCGAGGACCAGCAGCACCGGGAACCAGGAGTTGATGCCGAGCCCCCAGCTGTCCTCGTGCGCCTTCGTGCCGCGACCGAAGAACGAGTAGGTCACCGAATACCAGGGCAGGAAGCTCACGATGAACATGACCAGCCCGGAGGTGATCACCCCGATGTCGTTGGTCGCGACGCTACGACCGCCGATCTGTGCCACGACGGGAACCCCACTTCGTCAGGTCGGTCGGCACGACGACGCCGGTTCGCCCGCGCACCGATCCAGGAGTCTTGCAGTCGTGGGGAGATGAGGGAAGACGTCCGCGTCCCTCACTCCCGACGATCCACGACCCACGACCCCTGGCCCGTCTGGATGACGAGCCACCGCGGGACGCGGAGGCTCATCATCTAAACAGATCTACAACGACCGCATGATGTCAGCCATCAGGCGGGCGGTCTCGGACGGAGTCTTGCCCACCCGCACACCGGCCTTCTCGAGGGCTTCCTTCTTGGCCTGCGCGGTTCCGGACGAGCCGGACACGATGGCGCCGGCGTGGCCCATCGTCTTGCCCTCCGGCGCGGTGAAGCCGGCGACGTAGCCGACGACCGGCTTCGTCACGTGCGCCTCGATGTGGGCCGCGGCCCGCTCCTCGGCGTCGCCACCGATCTCACCGATCATCACGATCGCGTCGGTGCCCGGGTCGGCCTGGAAGGCGTCGAGGGCATCGATGTGAGTGGTGCCGATGACCGGGTCGCCACCGATGCCGACGCAGGTGGAGAAGCCGAACTCACGCAGCTCGTACATCATCTGGTAGGTCAGCGTGCCGCTCTTGCTGACCAGGCCGATGCGGCCGCCGGGAGTGATGTCCGCCGGGATGATGCCGGCGTTGGACAGGCCGGGGCTGGCGATGCCCGGGCAGTTCGGCCCGATGATCCGGGTGGTGCCCTTGGACTGGCAGTACGCCCAGAACTCGGTGGTGTCGTGGACCGGCACGCCCTCGGTGATGACCACCGCGAGCGGGATGGCCGCGTCGATCGCCTCGATCGCCGCGTCCTTGGTGAACTTCGGCGGAACGAAGATCACCGAGACGTTCGCGCCGGCCTGCTCGATCGCGTCCGCGACGGAGCCGAACACCGGCACGCCCTCGACCTGCTGGCCGACCTTGCGCGGGTTCACCCCGGCCACGACGTTCGTGCCCGCGGCGAGCATCCGCTTGGTGTGCTTGGTGCCCTCCGAGCCGGTGATGCCCTGCACCACGACCCGGCTGTTCTCGTCAAGCCAGATAGCCATCGGTTCGCAATCCCTTCGCCCTGGTCAGGCCGCGGCCGCGGCGAGCTCGGCGGCGAGCTTCGCCGCGCCGTCCATCGTGTCGACCGGCTTGACCACCGAGAGGTTCGCCTCCTTGAGGATGCGACGACCCTCCTCGGCGTTGTTGCCGTCGAGGCGCACCACCAGCGGGGTGGTGACGTCACCGACGATCTTCAGTGCCTGCACGATGCCGTTGGCCACGGCGTCGCACGAGGTGATGCCACCGAAGATGTTGACGAAGACGCTCTTGACCGACGGGTCACCGAGGATGATCGACAGACCGTTCGCCATCACCTCGGCGGACGCGCCACCGCCGATGTCGAGGAAGTTCGCCGGCCGCTTGCCGCCAAACTCCTCGCCCGCGTAGGTCACCACGTCCAGCGTCGACATGACCAGGCCGGCACCGTTACCGATGATCCCGACCTCGCCCTCGAGCTTGACGTAGTTGAGGCCCTTCTCCTTGGCCTTCTGCTCCAGCGGGTCCACCGCGGAGACGTCGACGAACGCGGCGTTCTCCGGGTGCCGGAAGTCGGCGTTCTCATCGAGGCTGACCTTGCCGTCGAGGGCGACGACGCGACCGTCGGCGGTGAGGATGAGGGGGTTCACCTCGACCAGGGTGGCGTCGGACTTCACGAAGACGGTCCACAGCTTCGTCAGCAGCTCGGCGGCCCCGTCCAGCGCGGTCTCGGGCAGCTTGGCGGCAACCGCGATCTCGCGAGCCTTCACCGCGTCGACGCCGGTCAGCGGATCGATCGCGATCCGGGCCAGCGCGTCCGGGTTGGTCGCGGCCACTTCCTCGATCTCCATGCCGCCCTCTCGGGAGGCCATGGCGAGGAAGGTCCGGTTCGCCCGGTCCAGCAGGAAGGAGGCGTAGTACTCCTCCGCGATGTTGCTGGCCTCCTCGACGAGCACCGAGTGGACCGTGTGGCCCTTGATGTCCATTCCGAGGATGGCCGTCGCCTTCGCGAAAGCGTCATCCGGCCCGTCGGCCACCTTGACACCGCCGGCCTTGCCTCGGCCGCCGGCCTTGACCTGCGCCTTGACGACCACCTTGCCACCGAGCTCGGTGGCGATCGCGCGCGCCTCCTCAGGGGTGGTCGCCGTCTTCCCGGTGGGCACCGGAACGCCATGTTCGGCGAACAGCTTCTTCGCCTGGTATTCGAAGAGATCCACGGTCCGTCCAGTCGGATGCGGTCGTGCAGGTTGGGTTACGTAGGGGGGCACAGAACGCCTGCGAGCCTACTGACGAGGCGGTTACGGCGCGCGTCACGCGTAGTGCCCCCGTGCGCAGCCGCCGGCGGCGACAAGCCCGGCGACACAGGGGCCCGACCGGTGCCGCCGATGGTGCCATCGCCCGGGCCCGGACGGCCTGGTGCCCACGTCAGGCCCATCGATACAGGACAAATGAGGTGCACATCGCGCCCCGAGTGGCGCTCGCGCGTCGCGCCGGGCCGGATCACGCGCACGAGAAAGGACGCTGAGCGTGACCACCGCACGCGGCAACGCGAGCTGCCGTGGCCGAGGTCACGGAGTTGACCAACGGATATATGTCAGAAATCACACGGGAACAACACCGATCGTGGTCGACCTTCTGGCTGTTCGGGCCGGATCGGCGCGAGATTCACCGCAGCGCGAGGACGATCAGCAGGCTGACCACCGTCAGCCCGATTCCGGTCCAGCCCAGCGCGATCCCGACGCCGGCGAGCCGCCGCCCCCGCTGGTTGTGCCGACGAATCTGAGCCTGGGCCACCGACCCGACCACGATCGCGGCGACGCTGCCCAATCCGAACAGCCAACTCAATGCCAGGACAACCGACAGCAACGCCCGGCCATTGAGGCCGTGTTCCACCGGGGTGGTGGGCGGGAACCGGCGGGCGTCCAGGCCCTCCCCCTCCTCGCCACCACCCACCGTCACGGGAAGTCGGCGTCCGCGGCCGCCCGGGGGCGCGGCCGGCGCCCCGCGCCCCTCTCGTATAAAAAAAATACTCAGCCGCCCATCCAAAAAATTTTTATTTTAAATTAGTTGGCCCTATAATTAAAAAAAATG
>NZ_JAMQQF010000331.1 GCF_023716945.1 Frankia sp. AiPs1
CGCGGCGACCGCGGGCGGCGGGGCGGCGTCGTCGGCGTCCGGGGTGAACGCAGGCAGGTCGGCCAGCCCGTCGTAGAGGACGGCCGTCACCCCGGCTGGCGCCAGCGCGACGGTGGTCCGCAGCGCGGCCGTGTTCGTCGATGACCCACGCGTGCTGCCCGAGATCAGGAGAAGTCTCGTCACTGCCATGGGACCATCTTTGCTGCCCATCACCTCCGTCGGAGCGGAGTGTCATGGCGATGAACGGTCGGCCGGGACAGCGGCGCAAGCGGGCCCCAGGTCTCGGCCGGCAAACGGATCATCCGGCCGCCGCGTGGGACCAGCCAGCCCAACCACCGCCACGCCTCCTCCGACGCGCCGAGCAGCTTGTCCCCGTCGGCCGACCAGACCGCCAGCTCGCCGTCCGGAAGCTGCTCGAGCCGCCAGCCGACCGGCCGGCCGGTGGTGGCATCCCAGATCCGTGCGGTGCCGTCTTCGCTGGTGGTGAGGATGCGCGTGCTGTCGGGGCTCCACGCGCCGCCGGTCAGGGGGCTGGTGTGGCCGGTGAGGGTGAGCTGGTGGTGTCCGGTGGTGGCGTCCCAGATACGGGCGGTGCGGTCCTCGCTGGTGGTGAGGATACGGGTGCCATCGGGGCTCCACGCGCCACAGGTCGGTATGCGGGTGTGGCCGGTGAGGGTGAGCTGGTGGTGTCCGGTGGTGGCGTTCCAGATCCGGGCGGTGCGGTCGTTGCTGGTGGTGAGGATGCGGGTGCCATCCGGGTTCCAGGCGCCGCCAGAAAGCCAACTGGTGTGGCCGGTGAGGGTGAGCTGGTGGTGTCCGGTGGTGGCGTCCCAGGTGCGGGCGGTGCGGTCGTTGGCGGTGGTGAGGATGCGGGTGCCATCCGGGCTCCACGCTCCGCCAGCTAGCGGGCCCGCGTGGCCGGTGAGGGTGAGCTGGTGGTGTCCGGTGGTGGCGTCCCAGGTGCGGGCGGTGCGGTCGTTGCTGGTGGTGAGGATGCGGGTGCCATCGGGGCTCCACGTTCCGGCGGACAGGCGGCTGGTGTGGCCGGTGAGGGTGAGGTGGCGGTGTCCGGTGGTGGCGTCCCAGCTGCGGGCGGTGCGGTCGTTGCTGGTGGTGAGGATGCGGCTGCCATCGGGGCTCCACGTTCCGGCGGACAGGCGGCTGGTGTGGCCGGTGAGGGTGAGCTGGTGGTGTCCGGTGGTGGCGTCCCAGCTGCGGGCGGTGCCGTCGTTGCTGGTGGTCAGGATGCGGCTGCCATCGGGGCTCCACGTTCCGCCGGACAGCCAACTGGTGTAGCTGGTGAGGGTGAGCTGGTGGTGTCCGGTGGCGGCCTCCCAGATCCACGCGGTGCGGTCTTCGCTGGTGGTGAGGATGCGGCTGCCATCCGGGCTCCAGGCGCCGCCGGACAGTGGGCTGGTGTGGCCGGTGAGGGTGAGCTGGTGGTGTCCGGTGGCGGCGTCCCAGATCCACGCGGTGCCGTCGTTGCTGGTGGTGAGGATGCGGCTGCCATCCGGGCTCCACGCCCCGCCGGAAAGCCGGCCCGCCTGACTGGTGTGGCCGGTGAGGGTGAGGTGGTGGTGTCCGGTGGTGGCGTTCCAGATCCGGGCGGTGCGGTCGTTGCTGGTGGTGAGGATGCGGCTGCCATCGGGGCTCCACACGCCGGCAGACAGGCGGCTGGTGTGGCCGATGAGAGTGAGCAGGTGGTGTCCGGTGGTGGCGTCCCAGCTCCGGCCGGTGCCGTCGTCGCTGGTGGTGAGGATGCGGCTGCCATCCGGGCTCCAGGCGCCGCCGGAAAGCGGGCCTGCGTGGCCGGTGAGGGTGAGCTGGTGGTGTCCGGTGGTGGCGTCCCAGGTGCGGGCGGTGCGGTCGTTGCTGGTGGTGAGGATGCGAGTGCTGTCGGGGCTCCACGTTCCGCCGGACAGGCGGCTGGTGTGGCCGTTGAGGGTGAGGTGGTGGTGTCCGGTGGTGGCGTCCCAGATCCGGGCGGTGCCGTCGTCGCTGGTGGTGAGAACGCGGCTGTTGTCGGGGCTCCACGCCCCACCGGACAGCCAGTCGGTGTGGCCGCCGGCGAGGGTGAGCTGGTGGTGTCCGGTGGTGGCGTCCCAGATGCGGGCGGTGCCATCGAGGCTGGCGGTGAGGATGCGGGTGCCATCCGGGCTCCACGCCCCGCCGGTCAAACGGCCGGTGTGGCCGGGGAAGGAAGACAGGCGGACGCCGGGCTGGCGCCTGGCCGCGGTCGGCGCCATCAGCCAGCCGCGGCGGGTGTCGTCGGCCGGGCGGCACAGCAGGGCCTGGGTGGCGTAGGTACGGGAGCCCGTCCAGCGGGCGTCGGTCAGGTTGCAGGCGCGGAACACCGTTCCCGCGAGGTTCGCGCGGCGCAGATCGGCCCCGTCGAGGCTGCTGTCGTGGATTTCGGCGCGGGTAAGGTCTGCTCCGGACAGGTCGGCCCGGGACAGGTCCGCGTCGCGCATCACGGCGCCCGCCAGCTTGGCCCGTGCCAGCGTCACCCCACGTAGGTCGAGCCGCCGGCCGCCGCCGTCGATGTGCCAGCCGGCTAGGTCGGCGCCGGTCAGGACTGATGCGGATGGCGCGTGGGTTGGGTGGCCGCTGCGGGTCGCCGCCAGGCAGTACGCGAACGCCAGCACCGCCGCCGCGTCGGCTCGCCCGCCCGGGGCCTGTGCGGCCATCGCCGCCATCGCCTCCGTGCATCGCCCGCGCTGCGCGTCGCTGCGGCCCGCCAGCCACTGGCCCAGGTAGTCGAGTGTCTCGGGGCTCGGTACCGGTAGCTGCCAGCCGGCCCGCGCCTGCTCCGTGGGCGACTCCAAGGCCCGGGCGAGGTGACGAGCGAGGAAGTACTCGCGCAGGGACGTGTGCGCGAAGCCGAAGGTCTCGTCTTCCTGTCGGACCAGGAACGTCGCCGTGCGCAGGTCCTCCTTCCACAGGTCTGGGGCCCGGGCCGAGTAGTGCAGCTCCAGGTCCGGGCGGCCGGCGAGGAACTCCAGCAGCCACTGCTCGACCTCGTCCACCTGCCACGTCGCCCGGCCGGAGCGCCACAGCCGGGCAGCGAGGTCCTCCATCAGCAACTCCTTGTGCGCGGGCAGCAGCGAGTGCTTGCCGTCGTCGCGTTCCAGCCACTGCGCGACGAACAACGCGTAAAGATCCATCGCGCGCACGGTGCGGCCGTCGAGCTTCGCCTGCTCCACCGTCTCCAACTGCTCGGCGACCATCCGCAGGGTCAGCGGCCGTTCGGCGATCTCCCGCAGGTTGTGCACGCTGTCGAGCAGCTCCAGCAGCCGATCCGCGTCGGCACCGGGCACGTTCGCCGAGAGGTAGGCGCGCACCTGCTCCTCGCCGAACGGGAGCATCAGCAGAGCGAGGTAGTCGGCGCTGACCGGGCCGTCGCGATGCTGGCCGGTGAAGTGGTTGGTCTCGTGGCGGATGGACCGGAAGTAGTGGGTCCGGCAGGACAGCAGCAGGCGGCTCGGCCGGGCCCCGCGCCGGTCGGCTGACCGAGACTGCCAGGTGTCCTCGGTGGCGCGCCACAGCATCCGGGTGAACCGCTGGCCGGCCTGCGGCTCCAGGTGCACCAGCACCTCGTCCAGCCCGTCGAAGATCAGTACGCAGTCGCCCTCGGCCACCACGTCCAGCACCTGCGCCGCCAACGGGCCAGCGCCGGCGCTGCCGGCGTCCAAGAGCGCCTGCATGATCCTCGTAAGGTTGGCTCCCTCTCGGGCGACCGTGAGCGGCAGGTCCCGCAGGTCGAACAGGATCGGCAGCGGCACGGTGGGGCCGTGATGGCGGCGGTGGTCCAGCAGCGCCTCGGTGAACAGTTTGACGGTGGTGGTCTTGCCCATCCCGACGTCGCCGAGCAGCGTGCACAGGTGGCGAGCGCCCGGCGACTCGTCGAGCGCCCAGGTCAACAGGCGGTCCACCGCCCGCGTGGGTTCTCCGAGATGCCGCGGGGCCTGGTCGCCGGGGAGTCCCGCGGCGAGCGATGTCTCACCGGCCACGGGAGGTACCGGGATCACGTCGATGGGCCGCTTACCCAATCTCGTCCGAGCCCAGGACTCCTGCTCGGAGTCGTCCCACGTGCGTCGATCGGCCTGGCCCGCTGCCGCCGACTCGTGCCGGGCCCGCGCCGCCGTCTCGGCGTCGGTCCACGGCTCCTGCCCGGGTCGCAGCGGTTCTCGGAGTCGGTCGTCGACCCAGGCGAGGACCGTCGTGACGAACTGGAGCCGGGCGGCGCGGTCCCGGCACTGGCTGAACGGCCGACCGGCGCAGAGCGGGACGCCTTCGGGGGCGGGTGCGCTGGGCGCCACGCCCTCCAGGGCGAACCTGAGCGGACGGCGGGCGGTCGTGCCTGCCGGGGTGTGCCGACGGGCGGCGGCGCTGTCGAGCTCGACGACCACGTCGGCCGACTCCCGCAGCCGTTGCCGCTCCGCGTCGACATCGGCGCCGAGTAGCAGATCGAACGGGCTGGTGACTCGGTAACCGGGGAGGGCGACGACCTGCTCGGTCAGCAGCGTCACGAACTGTCTTTCCCACTGGCGGAGCGCCTCGGACGCCTGGGGCGCCGTCTCCACGTACACGACGGGCTGGAGCACCTCGGACACCGACGCCGGCACGGGCTCGTCGGCGGTGCGCCGCCTGGCCTCCCGCTGGGAGCGCTCGGCCACCTCCTCGCTGGTCACGTCGGCGCCCTCGAACCAGCAGAACCGATCGGCCGGCGGCGCCTTGCGCCGGTCGCTCACCAGCCGCAGGTCGACCTCGGCCGCGGTCGCCGCCTCGTCGAGAGCGGCGCGGAACTTGCGGAACGTGTCCTGCGCCTTCACGTCGCCGCCGCCGGGCGTGGCGACCCCCAACGCCTGCGGCATCGGGATCCGTCCGTCGTCGCCGATGAGGTCGGCCAGCGCCGTCAGCCGAGCCCGTTGTCGGGGGGTGAGCTCGTCGGTGAGCCGCTCCAGGTGCCGCAGCACCGCCCGCCGGGGCAGCCGCTGCATCAGGCCGCGTCGCTCAGCACTCGACGCCGGACCTCGGTCGCGAGCTCCAACGCGAACCTCTCCCGGCTGGGCCCGCGGGTCTCGGTGAAGCAGCGCCCCCTGGACGTGAAGATCTGCCGGCTGTCGACCCCGTGCAGGTCCCACGAGCCGTCGATCGGGACCCGCTTCAACATCACCGGCAGGACCTTGTCGACCTCCGGTCCGAGCAGCCGAGGCAGCTCCTCGTCCAGGATGAAGCGGCTGGCGAAGAACCCGGGGCTCAGCAACAGCAGCCCATAGTCGCAGGTGGCGAGCTGGCCGAGAATTTTCCCGCGCCAGTCAGCGCCGATCTCCAGATGCGAGTCCTCCCACCAGTCGACCTGCACCCCGGCCAGGCCGTCGAGGTGCAGGTTGGCGAGCAGCGACTCCTTGGCCTTCGCGTCACCGTGGCACCAGCTCAGGAACACCGAGGCCTGGATCCGCTCGGTCATCACACTGCTCCCATCCGCAGAAATTCCGGATGTCTTCACGATAGGGCGTGACTAGATAAGCCGATCACCCGGGGAGTCCGCGATGACGTCTCTGCGTCCAGAAGAACGATTTGTCCTGCGCCGGTGGCCGCCGATGTGCGGTCGGACCG
Organism: Frankia sp. AiPs1; assembly: GCF_023716945.1. Lineage (GTDB taxonomy): Bacteria > Actinomycetota > Actinomycetes > Frankiales > Frankiaceae > Frankia. The sequence goes on from NZ_JAMQQF010000331.1 coordinate 5,620, forward strand.
CCCACGCACGAGCTGCCGCCCGTCCCCCGCCGCCGAGCCCATCGCCTCGACCGCCCGGGACGGGCCGATTGCGGTGCGCCTTGTCCGGTCTGACGCCACGGACCGTACGCATCGTGCCGCAACATTCCCCCCGCACCGCATCCGATCATCGCCGGCGAACGCTCGGGGTCTGTGGTTCGACAGGTGCGCGGGTGCGCCGACGAGATCGCCCCTTTGGTCACGGTCACCTGGCATCGATTACCCACGACCCCGAGTGGCTGGCATCGCCGGACTCAGGTGCTGGAGGTTGGATTCGCTCCGGGCGGTGTGGTGGTGGGGAGGGCCTGCGCGGCGGTCGGTTCCTTGATCGAGACGCCGCTGGTGCCCAACGTGCGCATCGCCTGGACCAGGCCGGTGATGCGGGCGACGGCCTGGGTGGGGGTGAGGCCGCGGCGGTGGATGTTGGACAGGAGGTTGCGGTCCGCGTCGGTGTGGCCGCTGCGGGGGCGGTGGGCCAGGTACGCGGAGAGGCTCTCGGCGGTGGCGAGGCCGGGGCGTTCGCCGATCAGCAGCACGATCACCGTGGGGTGCAGCAGGTCGCCGATGTCGTTCATGATGCCGACGCGGCACTGGCGCACCGCGAACGGCTGGCCGGTCGACCAGCCGGCCTCGGCAGCCGCGGTGAGCAGCGCCGGCAGCAGCGTCGGGACCTGGGCGTCGACCGCCGCCGCGGACAGGCCGTCGCCGAGCACGATCTGCAGGTCCGCGCCGGGTGGGCAGCGGGCGGCGACCTGGGCGCGGCCGGCGTCGGACAGCCGCCGGCCCAGGTCCGGCC
>NZ_JAMQQF010000332.1 GCF_023716945.1 Frankia sp. AiPs1
CCGCGGCCCCGACCGCCGCCGGTCCCGCCGCTGGTCCCGCCGCCGGCGTCACGGCGGTGATCTCGTCGCCGATCCCGAGCAGTTCGCGGCGCAGATGGTCCGCGAGGGCCTGCGGCGTCGGCCGGTCGAAGAACAGGGTGGCAGACAGGCGCAGCCCCGTCTGCTCGGCCAGCGCTGCCCGCAGCCGCTCGGCGATGTGGCGGTAGATCCCGAGGGCGCGCCACGGCGCCCCCCGATCGACGACGCCAGCGCTCGGGCCGGTAACCGCGGCGGCCTGGGCCACGATCAGGTCGAGCAGCAGCTCACGCTGGGCGTCCGCCGACCGGCCGGCCAGCCGGGCCCGCCACGCCTCGGCCGACTCGCCCGCCGCGCGCGGGGATCGTCCGAGGGTCTGGCCCAAATCGCGCATGCGAACTCCCACCTTGCTCAGGAACAGGGCAACGATCATTCGGCGACGGTTGCCTGCGCCCGCACGTGGCCAGCGGACAACCGGCGCGCGGGCGCGACGGGCACGGACAGGGGTCCGTGCCCGCGCTGAGGCGACGCGCCAGCCGCCGGTGTGCAGCACAGAGATGGAGACTGCGTCCCGGTGGACCGGGGCCAATCCGGTGCGTCCGCGCGGCCACGCGGACGTCGACGCGGGCGACCGGCACGAGGTCGGACCGGGCAGCCATCCACAGGTGCCCGTGCGATGGCTCGCTGTTCCGGTCGGACGACTCAGGTGCCGGCACCCGAGAGTTGATCACCTTGGACGCATGGTGGAATCGTGCCCGACGCGGTCGAATTACGACAAATGACCCTGGCGCGATCGGGCCATGCCGGTCCGAGCCAGGCCGCCATCTGTGCAGGTGGCGGCAGCGGCCGGGAGCAGGGTGTCTGCACGCTCACGCCCGATCGCCCCGCCGCGGGGGCGCCCGCCACACCCCGGACCTGGCTTCCTCCCCCCGAGCCGACGCCGCTCCCCCCAGCCGGCGCCCCTCCCCCCAGCCGACTCCCCCCACCACCAAGGCGATGCGAATTGCGGTGCGGATCGCGGTGCGTTCTGCACGGTTCGAGCCCAAAAACCGTGCACTACGCACCGCAGGGAACACCGCAAGGCACACCGCGAGCCGCAGCGGCCAGCCTGAGATCGCCGGGACCGTCCCTCGCGGGTGGGCATACGGGTGGGCATAGTTGTGAGGACCACGCCCGAAGGAACCCTCGGTGCAGGTGTCTGTACCGGCCCGATCCGGCGGCCTCGGGTGTCCGCGACCGATACCTCGTCCCCGACGAAGGAGCGAGCCCGATGGGCACCGTCACCCACCTCAACCCACCCGAGCTGCACTCCTCGCCCGCCTACTCGCAGGCGACGGTGGCCGAGGCGGGCCGGACCCTCTACATCGGCGGCCAGAACGGCACCGACCGCGACGGCGTCATCACCGGTGGGATCGCCGAGCAGACCGCCCAGGCGCTGCGCAACGTCCTCACGCTGCTCGCCGCCGCCGGAGCGGGGCCCGAGCACGTTGCCCGGTTGAACATCTACCTCGCCGCGGAGGTCGATCCCGCCGAGGCGTACGCGGCGACCGGCGCGGTGTGGGGGACCCATCCCACGGCCGTCACGGTCCTGCGGGTCGCCAGCCTCGGCCGCCCGGAGGCCCTCGTCGAGATCGAGGCCACCGCCGCCCTCGGCTGACCTGACCCCTGCGCGACCCCACCGGCGCGCCACAGGCAGGTGGACCTTCAGACGGGTGGATCTGCGCCCACGCGGGCCGCGCCCCCCACCGGCCATACTCGCCGGCTGGCGGCCATGATGCCCATCGCCAGCACGGACAGCCCGACGAAGACGGCCCGCCAGCTCGTGTGCCGGGCGATGAGACTGCCCAGCGGCGCGCCGGCCCACAGCGCGGACAGCAATCCGGAGGTGGCGACGCCGAGCCAGGACGCCCGCCGGCCGCGGGGCGCGCTCACGCCGACCAGAGTGAACACGGTCGCGGTGGCGCCGGAGACGAACAGGCCCGCGCCGACCCGGGCCGCCAGCAGCACCCCGAAGTCCGGGGCGAACGCCGTCAGCAGGTTGAACGCGCAGAACCCGGCGAGCGCGAGGGTCAGAACGTGCTGCGGCGAGGCCGACGCGGCCCGGCGCCCCCAGGCGGGCGCCGCCAGCACGTAGGCGACGGCGAACACGGTCACACTCAGGCCGGCGGTGCGCAGCGAGACGTCGAACCGGGCCCGCCACACCGGCAGCAGCGGCGAGACGACGAACAGGTGGGTATGCCTCCCGGCGCGAGACGCCGGCAGCCGGCCGGGCTGGCGTGCCCGGATGGAGCGACCACCGAGAGCACCAGCCCAGCCGGCCCACCCGAGACATACGATGGTATCAAGTTAGGGATCGTTCCCTAACGTATTCGAGGTACCACCCGCTTGATGTGACCGGGCCGGAATCCACCACATCTGGGAGCAGCTCCATGGAACTGGGCGTGTCGCTCCACCCCACCTGGCCGAACGGCGACAACGACGGCGCACGGGCCCTGAGCGCAGCACGCCGGGCGGACACGCTCGGCTTCCACCACATCCGGGTCGGCAGCCACGTTCTCCGGGGCCAGCTCGACGTGGCCAGCCACGACATGGACCCGCTGGTCTTCCTCGCTGCCGTGGCGGCCGCAACCACCCGGATCAGGGTGCTCACCGGCGTGCTCGTGCTGCCCTACTACCATCCGGTGGTACTGGCCAACCAGGTCGCCTCGCTCGACGTGTTGTCCGCCGGCCGTCTCCTGCTCGGCGTCGGTGTCGGTTGGGACGCTGCCGAGTTCGCGGCGGTCGGGGTGCCGTTCGGTGAACGGGGTGCACGCACCGACGAGTACCTGGAGGTCATGACCACGATGTGGAGCCGGGAACACGTCGATTACCAGGGCAGGTTCACCACCCTGCGACGTGCCGGCGTCTGCGTACCGGTCAGGACACCGGGCGGTCCACCGATCTGGGTCGGCGGACACAGCGACGCCGGTCTACGCCGGGCACTTCGCTTCGGTGCCGCCTGGCACGGCTCGGGCGGCGACCACGTGGCCGTCACCAGGATCCGGCAACGGTTGACGGCGTTCGGCGACCAGTTCGGCCGCGACCCAGCGACCCTCCCGCTGACCTCGGTGAACTACCTGGTGCCGCCGGGCCTGCGGCAGGTGGGTCAGGCCCCTGGCGCGCTGCTCGGCGGCTCGTCGCCCAGCGCCGAGAGCGTGCTGGACGACCTCAACCGGCTCCGGGAGGTGGGGCTCACCGTGAGTTCACTGTGGATGCCGATCGACGGCGCGGCCATGAACGACGCGTTGGACTGGCTGGCCGAAGAAATCATGCCCAAACTCGACGGTCCGTCCGCCCGCTACTGAGCTTCCATGCGTGATGTCGGTCGATCCAGCTGGTTTCAAGGCCAGGCCTGTGCCGTCGAGCAGGTGGGTGGCGTTGGACCCGGTGCAGGCCGCGGCGGACCAGGTCCGCGAGATGGTCGACGTCGGTGAACCGCCGGTTGGCCAGCCGCAGGCCCAGGAACCAGGACCAGGAACGAACGGTTCTCACTGCGGTGCGTTCGGTGTACCCAGCGCACCGCAGCCCCCTCACCACAATCGACGAAGGTCCGAACGTGGCGTTCGCACCTCGGCGAGGAGCCCCGGGGGAGCTCGAAATCAGGCCGGCGACGCGGCAGGGGACGAGGCGGCGGCAGGTTCCGGTGACCAGAGCGTGTCGGGGTGGGCGCGGCGCAGCTCGGGGGCGATGTCGGTGGCGAACCATTCGAGCTGTTCGCGCTGCCAGGCGATCGGCAGGGAGTCGACGCCGATGCCGGTGAGCTGCTGGCCGTGGAGCTCGGTGAATCGGTGGATCTTGTCGAGGACCTGCTGCGGGCTGCCGACGAGGGCCGAGCCCTGCTCGATGAACTCCTCCAGCTCCCAGAACGGCGAGTTGTTGTGCTTGGCCGCGGGGGTGGCGCGCTGGGCGTTCCAGAACGGCCGGTACGCCTCCAGGGCCTCCTGCGAGGTCCTGCGGATCAGCAGGGCCGGGAAGCCGCTGCCGACCAGGGGCTCCCCGGGATGGCCGTGCTCGGCCCAGCGCTGGCGGTAGTGGTCGATGAGATCCTGGTACTGGGCCACCCTGAAGAACCCGTTGGCCGAGTACAGCGGGTCGCCGTGCTTCGCGGCCAGCTCCGTCGTCTGCCGGCTCGTCGCGCTGCCGTGCCAGACCCGAATCGTCGGCTGGTAGGGGCGCGGCTGGGTCGTCAGGTCGACGATGGGCTCCCGGTATCGCCCGGACCAGGTCACGCTCTCCTGCGACCACAGCAGGCGCAGCAGCTCGTACTTCTCCGCGAGCACGTCCCACTGCTCGGCCGGGTCGAGCCCGAAGATCGAGTAGTGCGGCGCGTGGTTGCCCTTCGCGATGACGAGGTCGAGCCGGCCGCCGCTGATGTGGTCGAGCAGCGCGTACTCCTCGGCCACCTTCACGGGGTCGTGGATGCTCAGCACGGTGACCCCGGTGAGCAGGCGGACCCGGCTGGTGCGGGCGGCGACCGCGGTCAGCAGCACCGCCGGCGACGAGCACAGGAACGGTGCGCCGTGCCGCTCGCCGATCTGGTAGGCGTCGTAGCCGAGCTGTTCGACCAGAGCCGCCTGGTCCAGGACGCTGGCGAGCTTGTCGTGCTGGCTCATCGTCACGCCCGTGTGCGGGTCCGGAGCGTTGACGATCAGCGAAAGCACGACGAACTTCACGGTCCTCAGCATACCGATCGGTCAGGTGGGTTTTGGCCCGAACGCCACATCCACGCCGCCGGGTGCAGGAACGCCGCCAGACCCAGAAACTCTGCCAGACCCAGGAACGCTGCCAGACCCAGGAACGCTGCCAGGACGAGATCCAGCCGGCGGGCCCGCGAGGCAACCGGGGACCACGCTCGCCGCGCGGACCGAGGCCGGCGGTGCGCTAGAGTGACCGCATGCCTGCGCGCCGGAGTCTCTGGTGGGCCGCCACATCGGCGGTCCGCACCCAGCGCGCGTAGTCCACGCACGCGGCCGCCCACCCCGGCGGCCGCCATCGTCACCTCGACACGGCGAGGGACGGCCGTCGGCCCCGACGACCGCCCGACCCCACGAGGCCCTGATCATGGATCTGCTCCGTTCTCTGCTCGCCACCGTCGGCGCCGGTGGCGAACCCGGTCCGTTCGCGCTGCTGCGCCGCGAGGGCGCCGATCATCTCGACGTGCTGCGCGGCGAACTCGACGTCGTCGACCGGCTCGCCGACCTCCCCCTGCCCGCCGCAGGGGCCGCCGGGCCGCGCACGCTCGCCCTCGTGCCCTACCGCCAGCTCACCGAACGCGGCCTGACCTGCGTCGACGACGCGATGCCGCTGGAATGCCTGCGCGTCGACGACCACGTTCGGATCCCGCTCGCGGCGGCCCTCGCCGCGCTGCCCGACCGTGCCGTCACCGCCCGCGGCGGGCACTTCGACCTCAGCGACGAGCAGTACGCCGAGACAGTCTCCACGGTGCTGCGGGAGGAAATCGGCCGCGGCGAGGGCGCGAACTTCGTCATCCACCGCGTCTACACCGCCGCCCTCGACACCCCGCCGCTGGTCGCCGGGCTCGCCGCGCTGCGCCGCCTGCTGCTCGGCGAGCGCGGCGCCTACTGGACGTTCCTCGTCCACACCGGGACCCGGACGCTGGTCGGGGCCACGCCGGAGCGGCACGTCAGCGTCGACGACGGGGTCGTGATGATGAACCCGATCAGCGGCACCCACCGGCTGCCCGCCACCGGCCCGGACCCGGCGGCGTTGCTGCGTTTCCTCGCCGATCCCAAGGAGATCGACGAGCTGTACATGGTGCTCGACGAGGAGCTGAAGATGATGGCCCGGGTCGCCGAGCGCGGCGGCGAGGTCATCGGGCCGCAGCTCAAGCAGATGTCCCACCTCGTGCACACCGAGTACCTGCTCGCCGGCCGCGGCGACGCCGACGTGCGCGACGTGCTGCGCGAGACGATGTTCGCCCCGACCGTCACCGGCAGCCCGCTGGACAACGCCCTGCGGGTCATCGCCCGCCACGAACGCCGGGGACGGCGCTACTACGGCGGGGTGTGCGCCCTGCTCGGACGCGACGAGGCCGGCCGTCAGACGCTCGACGCCCCGATTCTCATCCGCACGGCGGAGATCACCCCCGACGGGCGACTGCGGGTGCCCGTCGGGGCGACGCTGGTCCGCCACTCCACCGCCGCCGGCGAGGTCGCCGAGACCTACACCAAGGCCGCCGGCATCCTCGCCGCCCTCGGCCTGCGCCCACCCGCCGGCCCCCTGCCCACCAGCTCCCCGTTCCCCGAGCGCGACGCCCCCAGCCACGACGGCCCCGACCACGACGCCTCCGACCACGACGCCCCTGACTCGCGGCCGGGCCTCGGCCAGTCCGCACCCCGCGGTCCGCACG
>NZ_JAMQQF010000333.1 GCF_023716945.1 Frankia sp. AiPs1
AGCTTGCGCAGGGCGCTCGCCGCCGGCCCGGCCAGCGCCGTCGTCGACCACAGCGACCCGGCCAGCGCCAGCGCGGCGGCCTCGTCCGGCGCCAGGGCGATGTCGGGCAGGGCGTAGTCGCCACGGCGGATCCGGTAGCCGACCTCGTCGCTGAACGCCGAGTCCGCCCCGGTCTCCAGCGGGATGCCGATCTCGCGCAGGTAGGCCTTGTCGCGCTCGAACATCCGCCGGAAGGCCTCCTGCTCCTCCTCGGTGACGCCGGGCTCGTAGCCCTCCACCAGCTCACCGAGCTGGGACACGGTGAGGAAGCGCGATGTCGCCATCAGGCACATCGTCAGGTTCAGCAGGCGCTCCACCCGTCTCCGGGACACCTCACACACGCTAACCGGCCAGCGGCACCGGGCCGGCACCGCCCCCACCGGCGACCCGTCACCCGGTCGGCTAGGGCTGGCCGGTCGCCCCGCCCGCGCCGGCTCCGGCACCCTGGACGGCGAGCAGGTCGACGACGAACACCAGGGTGTCGTCGGCGAGAATCGTCGGCGGCTGCCCGCCTGCCGGGCCGTAGCCGAGGTCGGGCGGGATGACGATCTGCCGGCGGCCACCGACGCGCATCCCGTCGATGCCGCGCCCGAAGCCGGTGATCGTGCCGTCCAGCGGGAAGGTCGCGGTCTGCCCGCTGCCCCAGGTGGTGTCGAACTCCTTGCCGTTGCGCCACAGCACGCCGGAGTACTGGATGGCCACCGTGCTGGTGGCCGACGCACGCGCCCCGCGGCCGGTCACGAGGTCACGGGTGACCAGCGTGGTCGGGGGGGTGCCCGTCCCGGCGGCGGACAGCGGCTTGCGGGTCAGATCGGTGGCGTTCTGCACCGCGGGCAGGCGGGGTCCGGCGGTCACGGCCGGCGCCGGCGCGGCGCCGGTGCCGTCGGGGGCGTCCGAGGCGGAGCAGCCCGCAAGGGCCGGGACGACCAGCACGGCGGGCAGCACCACGCCGGCGAGCAGGCGCCGACGGCGCGCGACCCGTGCGGACGGCACGGCCGCGCGCGGGGGTGTCAGGGCGGCACGGGCGCGCCGCGGAGCGGACATCACAGGGGTCGGGTCCTCACATGCTGGCGATGAGCTTGTCGACCCGGTCGTCAACGGAGCGGAACGGGTCCTTGCACAGGACCGTACGCTGCGCCTGATCGTTGAGCTTGAGGTGGACCCAGTCGACCGTGAAGTCGCGCCGCTTCTCCTGGGCCCGCTTGATGAACTCGCCGCGCAGCCGGGCGCGGGTCGTCTGCGGCGGACGGGACTTGGCCTCGAACACGTCGAGGTCGCGGGTCACCCGCTCGACGAGGCCGGCCCGCTCCATCCGGTAGTACAGCCCGCGGTCGCGGTGGATGTCGTGGTACTTCAGGTCGAGCTCGGCGACCCGCGGGGAGGCCAGCGACAGGCCGTGCTTGTGCCGGAACCGCTCGATGAGCACGTACTTCGTCACCCAGTCGATCTCCCGGGCGACGAGCTCGAGGTCGTCGGTCTCGATCGCGAGCAGCGTGCGGCCCCACAGGTCGAGCACCCGCTTGGCTACCTCGTCACCGCCGCGGCGCTCGACGAACTCGACGGCCTTCGAGTAGTACTCCCGCTGGATGTCCAGCGCGCTGACCTCGCGACCGTTCGCCAGCTTGATCTTGCGCTGGCAGGTCATGTCGTGGCTGACCTCGCGGATCGCCCGGATCGGGTTCTCCAACGTCATGTCGCGCAGCATGACGCCGGCCTCGATCATGCGCAGCACCAGATCGGTGGAGCCGAGCTTGAGCAGCATCGTCGTCTCGCTCATGTTCGAGTCGCCGACGATGACGTGCAGCCGGCGGAACCGCTCGGCGTCCGCGTGCGGCTCGTCCCGGGTGTTGATGATCGGGCGGGACCGGGTGGTCGCCGACGACACCGACTCCCAGATGTGCTCCGCGCGCTGGGAGATGCAGTAGACCGCTCCGCGCGGGGTCTGCAGCACCTTGCCGGCCCCGCAGAGGATCTGCCGGCTGACGAGGAACGGCACCAGCACGTCGGCGAGCTTGGAGAACTCGCCGTGCCGGCCGACGAGGTAGTTCTCGTGGCAGCCGTAGCTGTTGCCGGCGGAGTCGGTGTTGTTCTTGAACAGATGGATGTCGCCAGCGATGCCCTCCTCCCGCAGCCGCCGTTCGGCCTCGACGAGCAGACCCTCCAGGATCCGCTCGCCGGCCTTGTCGTGGGTGACGAGGTCGGGGACGGAGTCGCATTCCGGGGTGGCGTACTCCGGATGGCTCCCGACGTCGAGGTAGAGGCGGGCGCCGTTCTTGAGGAACACGTTGCTGCTGCGTCCCCATGACACGACACGACGGAACAGGTACCGCGCCACCTCGTCCGGGGACAGCCGCCGCTGCCCCCGGAACACGCAGGTGACGCCGTACTCGTTCTCCAGTCCGAAGATGCGGCGATCCACGACTGTGACCCTATGCTCGGATGCCACCCTGGCGTGGCCAGACGCTCGGGCTCGAGGTCACCGGGATTGCGATCCGTCCGCCGGCGCACCCCCCGCGGGGCCCGTCCGACGCCCAGGCGGCGGGTCGCCCGGACGGGTCGGAGGCATCAGCCGGACGCCTCCGCTCGACGGCTCGATCGGCACGGTGCGTTCCAGCGGCGAGCGCCTCGGCGGCATCCCGGGCCTGGCGCAGGCTGTGCCCGCAGTGCCGGCAGACCACCGCGGCGGCCTCGGTCATCGAGCCGCAGGACGGGCAGGTCGCGTAGAGGTCGGTGTCGCAGTACCTGCAGTGCCGGGCGGCGCCGGCCGCCTCCGGGCGCCCGCAGCCGGGGCAGACGACGTAGTCGACGACCCCGCCGACGTTGACCGCGGCGCCGAGCTCCCGCGCCACCCCGAGCACCACGGACTTCGCCTGCGCCGCGGTGAGCCCACGCCCGGTGGCCAGCGCCGCGCGGACGAGGCCCTCGAAGGCGACGGCGGTGAGCTCGCCGTCGAGGACGACGTGCTCCTCCACCGCGGGGCGCAACTCGTCGGCCGCGTCCGCCATCAGGCCGACCGTGTAGGCGGCCGGATCACCCTCGACGAGCCGGGTGGAGACGAGGGCCAGCAGGTCGGCGGTGACCGTCTTCTCCCGGTCGTGCGGGCGCCGGCTGTTGGCGGCCGCCACCGCGGCGTAGGCGGCGGCCAGTCGTTGCGGCGAAGCATCCGGGGTGAGCCCGAGGAACGCCCACAGTGACGCGCTGGACACCCGGTCGCCACCGCGCAGGGCACGCAGTTCGGCCAACCGCTCGGCGATCTGGCGGCGGACCTCGGGCGCCAGCGGCTCCACCCCGCCGCCGACCCCGTCGACGATGATCTGCTCCCGGCTGAGCCGGGCGTCGAACTCCTCGACGGTCACCCCGGCGGCGACGGCGAGCCGGCGCAGGCCGTCGACGCGGGAGGCGGGAATGCCGCCGAAGCGTTCCCGGACGGTGGCGAGGTAGCCGTCGACCTTGGCCAGCCGCTCGGCGTCACCGCTGCGTCGGGCGGCGAGCACGTGGGCGCGGACCCGCTCGCGGGACTCCGCGTCGCGCAGCGGCTCCTCCCACTCGCCGCGGCGACGCACCAGCTCGGTGGCGAGCGTGGCGTACTTGGCCGAGTTGCGCTCCCGCTGGAGGAAGGCGAGGACGCGGACGAGATGGGCCCCGATGTCGGAGTCGGTGTACGGCACGGTGGGGTCGAGGCCGGCGATGAGGAAGGGATCGGCGGTGTCCAGGAAGGAGCCCGCCCGCAGCGGTGCGAGCACCCGCTGGCGGTAGCCGCTGCCGTCGAACGCCGCGCTCAAGATCCACCTTCGTCCCACGTGACCGCCGAGCCCTGCGGACGGACCGGCAACCGGCCCGTCTTCGGGCGCTGAACGCGGGGCGGCAGTTTACCGCCCCACACCCGGCAGGCCCCACACCCGAGAGTACGAAGCGGCGCCCCGCCCCGGGTCTCGGACGCCGCAGACGCCCAGCCCGATCCTGGTGGATCGGCGGTCCGGTACCGCCGACTGGCGACGATTTCGGACCCTGACCGTGCGTCCCGGCTGACCCTACCGACTATGGGGCCGACACCCGGAAGCGCCTGCGTACGTGGGAAATTGGCAGCTCATAACACTTCTCGAGCGGGTTTTTCGCGGGCCGTGGGAGAAGTCCCTGGTCCCGGGATCGACCGGCTCAGTCGCGCTGCTTGAGCAGGCTGACCTTCGCCGACTCGGCCGCCCGCATCTCCTCGGAACCGACCCCGGCGCGCACCTGCAGGACCAACGTGTTGGCGGCACCCTCGTGCGCCGCGGTAACCCGAATTGTCTGGTCCCCCGCCATCGCGAAGGTGACCTCGACCGGCGTGCCGCGCTGGTGACCCGGCGGAATCCCGGAAATCGCCCCGGCGACGATCACCTTGTTGTCGTCGATCTCCGTCGATTCGGCGGTGGTCCCCTGCTCGAAGACCCGAATGTCGACCTCGGCCTGGTCGTCGGTCACGGTGTAGAAGGTGCGGGTCACCGAGATCGGCAGCGGGTCGTTCTGGTGAGCGAGGAAGGCCGCGACCGGCACGCCGCGGTCCTCCGCGAAGATCCCGAAGCCACGGGAGGTGACGTTGGTGACCTTGGTGCGGACGAGGTCGACCACGGAGGCGGTCGCGAGCCCCGCGGCACCGGCGCTGGCCGCCGCCGCCTTCTCCACCTCGGCGGCGTCGGCCGCGGCGAGATCCTGATCCGGCCGCAGCGCCCCGCTGGCCACCAGGTCGGAGTGAACCGCGCGTTCGAGTGCCTTCTTCTGCCCGTACACCGCGGCGCCCTTGGCCACCGCCAGGTCCGGGTCGACGAGCCGGGAGGTGAGCCCGAAGGACTCCTGCAACCGGCGGCCGACCGCCGGGGTCTTGCTCATGCCGCCGACCAGCAGACACAGGTCGATCTTCTCGACGCCCTTCTCCCGGGCCCGCTCCAGCACGGAGCCGGTCAGGTCCAGGGTGCGGCGCAGCAGCGGCCCGGTGATCTCCTCGAACGTCGCCCGGGTCACCGGCACGCTCACCCGCCTGCCCTTGTGCACGACGAGAACGTCGACGCTGTCCCGCCCGGACAGCGCGAGCTTGGCGTCCTCGGCCGCGGTGAGCAGTTCCTGCTCGTCGTAGACGTCGTCGAGGGGGTCGCCCGCGTCCGGCTGCGCCTCGGTGAACTTCTGCGCCAGGTAGCGGACGAGTTCGTTGTCCCAGTCCGCCCCGCCGAGCTCGTGGTCGCCGTCGGTGGCCACCACGGTGATCGCGCCCTCGCTCAGCCGGATGACCGTCGTGTCGAACGTGCCGCCGCCGAGGTCGTAGACCAGGACGGTCGACTCCTCCGCGCCGTCCTGGCCGAAGCCGTACGCGAACGCCGCCGCCGTGGGCTCGTTGATGATGTCGACCACGTTCAGCCCGGCCAGCTCGCCGGCAAGCTTGGTCGCCTTGCGCTCCTCGTCGCCGAAGTACGCCGGCACGGTGATGACCGCGTCGGTGACCGGGGTGCCGGTCGCCCGCTCCGCGTCGGCGGCGAGCGCCTTGAGCACGAGGCTCGACACCGCCGAGGCGCTGTACTCCACGTCGTGCGCGACGAAGCGCCAGTCGGACGCGCCCATGTGCCGCTTGACCAGCCGCGCGACGTCGTCGGGGCGGATGCGGGCCTGCCGCTTGGCCTGCGTGCCCACCACGAAGGACGTCGCGCCCTCGCCACCGCCGTCGAACAGCACCACCGACGGCGTCGTAGGCTGCGACTCGATGTTGCGGATCACGTCCGGCCGGCCGTACTCGTCGACCTGGGCGATGCAGGAGTAGGTCGTGCCCAGGTCGATCCCGAACACCTTGGTACCCGCCACCGTCTGAACTCTTCCCTTCGCAAGTCTCGTCAGCGTTCGCCGCCACCGCGACTCAGCGCGAGCGGTAGACCTCGGTCTCCGCGGGCCGCACGACGGTCGTCTCGCCGCGGACGAAGCCGGGTCGCACGGTGCGGGCGATGGTCCCGTCCCGTCCCGGCTCGTCCGTGGCCACCCGCCGCACACCAAGATGCCGCGCCGGGTCGAAGGTCCCGCCCAGTACCGCTGTGTACGGCCGCACGTCCACGGCCAGGTCCAGCACCTGGAGGAGCTGCTTGCGCAGGATGCCGGCGACGCTCTGCGGATCGTCCGCCCCCAGGCTACCCATCTGATCGTGGAGCCGGATCAGGCCCCGCAGCAGCGGCGCCATCGCCTCGGTGAGCTCCCCCGCCCGCAGCCGGCTGTTCTCCGCGTGCAGCCGGTCCACCAGCTCCGCGTCGTGGCGGCGCAGCCGGGCGAGCTCGTCGACCTGGCCGGCGAGCCGCTCGAGGGCCACCGCCTGGATCGCGCCGATCGACCCGATCAGGTCCCCGTCCCCCGCCGGCCCGGCGTCCGCC
>NZ_JAMQQF010000334.1 GCF_023716945.1 Frankia sp. AiPs1
CGCCCAGGTCGCGGGCGAGGCGGTGGCGCAGCCCGGGTCCGGGCAGCGGGGCCGTCCCGGCGGCGAACTCCGCGACCGCGTCGTAGAGCAGGTCGAACCGCGCCTCGGCGCGGACGCCGCGCAACGCCTGCGGACTGACGGTGCCCGCGAGCCGCGCGTCGGGATCGGCGTCGAGGACGGTCAGTGGCGGCGGGTCAATCCCCAGCACCTCGGCGATCATGATCGCCTTCTCGAGGACGTGGCTGACGACCGTACGCAGGTCAGGCGGCGCGGCGCCGTCGCCGAAGGGGCCGATGAGCAGCGGCAGATGCCCCGTGCGCAGCAGGCGCAGCCCCACCTCGCGCAGTAGCCGGCTGCCACCCAGGCCGTTCATCGAGTCCTTGGCGACCACGGCGACGAACCCGGGGCAGCCTTCGGCCGTCGGGGCGGTCAGCGCGTCAGTCGCCGCGAGCACCCTGTCATGGCCGATGAACACCGGCGCCTGGCGCAGCCCCAGGCTCTCGGCTGCCCGGCGCAGCCCGAGCACCGGCGCCGGGTCGACCACCCGCAGGTCCGCAGGGACGTTCTCGGCGAGAACGAGGGTCGGCATCGCCCAGTCGAGGTACCGGCTCGGCGGGTCACCGTGCAGCAGCGCCGCGCGCCGCCCGGCCGCGGGCGCGCGCAACCGCGCCCTGTGGATCATCGGCGGGATCGTCCTCATCTTCGTCGTGGCGGCCATCGTCGGCATCGTCCTGGCCGTGGCGAGCTCCAACGGCGGAGACGACGACGACCGCACCGACTCGGCCGCCCCCCGGGTCGCCACCGCCTACCGCGGACCGGCGCTGACCGTGCAGGGGCTGAGCCCGTACAGCCTCGCCCTCGACCCCGACGGCTCGCTGCTCGTGTCGAGCCTGGCGACCGATCGAGTCCAGAAGATCACCGCGGCCGGTGCCGCGGACGACTTCGCGGGCACCGGCGCGGGGGGGAGCGCCGGCGACGGCGGCCCGGCCACCGCGGCCCAGCTTGACGGTCCGGGCTCCACCGCCCGCGACGAGGACGGAAACATCTACATCGGGGACGCGAAGAACAGCCGCATCCGCAAGGTCACGCCCGCCGGGGTGATCTCCACGGTCGCCGGCACCGGCACCGCGGGTTACAGCGGCGACGGCGGGCCGGCCACCGCGGCCCAGCTCAACAGCGCCGAGAAGGTGACCATCGGGCCCGACAGCAGCGTGTACTTCTCCGACTACGAGAATCACCGCATCCGGAAGATCGATCCGGCGGGGATCATCACGACGTACGTGGGCACCGGCGTCGCCGGCTACACCGGTGCCGGCGGCGCGGCGACCCAGGCGAAGATCGACGGCCCGAACGACATCACGATGACCGCCGACGGCACGCTCTACTTCGCCGATCTCGGCAGCGACACCATCCAGAAGGTCACCCCGGACGGGATCATCAGCACGATCGCCGGCACCGGGGAGGCCGGCTTCGCCGGCGACGGCGGCCCAGCCCGAGCAGCCAAGCTCAACGTGCCATCCCTGTCGATCGGACCGGACGGGAAGACCTTCTATCTCGCCGACTACCGCAACAACCGGGTCCGGAAGATCGACCCGAACGGCATCATCACCACCATCGCGGGCAACGGCACCGAGGGCTCCGGCGGCGACGGCGGCCCGGCGACCGCGGCCCAGTTCAAGAACCCGAGCTCGGTGGTGGTCGACGGCAGCGGCGCCGTGTACGTCGCGGACAACGGCAACGACCGGGTCCGGCGCATCGACCCGGCCGGCACCATCGCGACGATCGCCCAGCCGGGCTGAGCCGACCGCGCCGGGGCCCAGCCCGGTGTCCTGGTGTGGCCCGGGCTGGCCGGCGGCAGCCCACTCGGGCCGCCGAGCGGCCGTCGCCGCCTGGATTGACATACCTTCGCCGATAGTCGGGCGGCGGGGTGCGGACGGCTCTCTGGGAGGATGCGTGGACGGACCCGACCGCCGGTCGGTGTTACGGGCCGCGGGCGGTGGACTGGCGCTCGCCGGCGCCGGGCTCGGCGGCACGTTGCTCGCCGGGTGCCGCGGGGACACCAGTCCCGTCCCCTCCGCCCTCGACTGGCAGGCCCTCGATGCGCGCCTGACCGGCCCGCTGCTGCGCCCGGCGGACCCGCGATACGCCGCGGCCAGCATGCTGTTCGACCCGGCCTTCGACGCGATCCGACCGCAGGCGGTCGCCCAGGCCACGTCCACCGCCGACGTCCAGGCCTGCGTCGAGTTCGCCCGCCGGACGGGGCTGCCGCTGGCCGCCCGCGCCGGTGGGCACAGCTACGGCGGCTATTCGACGACGACCGGCCTGGTCGTGGACGTCACCCCGCTGGCCGGGGTGGCCGCGGCGCCCGGCCAGGTCGCCCGGATCGGGGCGGGCACCCTGCTCGTCGACGTCTACTCCGGTCTTGCGCGGGCGGGGCTGGCACTGCCGGCGGGTTCGTGCCCGACTGTGGGCATCGCCGGGCTCGCCATGGGCGGCGGGATCGGCGTGCTCGGTCGGCGCTACGGCCTGACCTGCGACCGGATGGTCTCCGCCGAGGTGGTGCTCGCCTCCGGGGAGGTCGTGCACACCGACGCGGACCACGAGCCGGATCTGTTCTGGGCGCTGCGCGGCGCGGGCGGCGGCAACGTCGGCATCGTCACCTCCTTCACCTTCGCCACCCACCGGGCGACGCCGCTGGTGCTGTTCACCTACCGCTGGGCCTGGGATGGCGCCGCCGATGTGGTGGCCGCATGGCAGGACTGGATCTCCGCTCCCGGCGGCGCACCGGAGAGCCTGTGGTCGACCTGCGTCGCCTTTTCGGCGCCCGCGGCCGGCGTCGGCGGCACCCCGACACTGCGGGTGAGCGGGGTGCTGTCGGGCGGCGCCGGCGACGACGCGGTGGCCGGCCTGCGCGCCCGGCTCGCCGACCTGGTCGATGCGACCGGCCACCGGCCCACCGGGACCTACGTCACCACCCGGGGTCATCTGGAGGCGATGCTCATCGAGGGCGGCTGCGCGGGCCGCGCGGTCGAGTCCTGCCACCTGCGCGGCCGGACGCTGGGCGGCACGGTGCCACGGGTTGCCCAGCAGGCCGCGTCGGCGTTCCTGCTGGAGCCGATACCGGCGCGTGGCGTCGAGGTGCTGCTGGGCACGGTCGAACAGCGCCAGCGGACCGCGGGGGCGGGCTCGGGCGGGGTGATCCTGGATTCCTGGGGCGGGGCGATCAACCGGGTCGCCCCGGGCGACACGGCGTTCGTCCATCGCAGCGCGATCGCCAGCGCCCAGTACGTCGCCGGCTACGCCCCGAACGCCGCGCCGGCCGCGAAGGAGGCCAACCGCCGCTGGCTGCGTTCCACCGTCGAGGCGACGGCGCCGTTCGTCTCCCGGTCCGCCTACCAGAACTACATCGACCCCGAGCTCGCCGGCTGGGCGCAGGCGTACTACGGGGCGAACCTGGATCGGCTGCGGCAGGTGAAGCGGGCCTACGACCCCGACGACCTGTTCCGCTTCGCGCAGGGCATCACGTCGGCCTGACCGAGATGGCCTGACCGCGCCCGGCCTGACCCCGACGCCCTGCCCGCGACGCCCTGTCCCCGGCGCCCCGACGATCAGTCACATCTGGTAGCCACCCCGTGCCAGGAGTCGACGTCAGCCGGCCCGGGGTGGCTTGAACCATTAGAGCCCGTCACTTCCACGTCGCCAAGTGGCTACAGGTGGTCAACCCACTGTCCGTTCGGTGTCCCGCCGAGGGGTACGCCGTGTCCGCGGCGGTGTCCGCCGGCGCGTCCGAGGACGGGCGGGCCTGCGAGTCACCCAGGCCGGGTGGAGAGGCAGCCGTCCGTCGGGGCGCCACCCGCCGCTCGGCGATTCCCCTTGCGACGGCTACTCAAGGTGAGTACACACATGCTGTCGGTGACTTATCGACGTTGGTGTCCGTCCGGCCTTATCGGCTGGCTGTGCTGCGAGGTCCTGCATGAAGAAACTGATCTGGCCGTGGGGTATCGGGTTGTTCATCCTGTTTTTCGCGGTGACCGCGCCGAATGACGCCGCTGACGTGGTCCATAACACCGTGGGCGTGCTGGGCGGAGTGGCCAACGGCCTGTCGGACTTCGTGTCCGAGACGACCGCCTGAACCGTCACCGGCCCGGCCGGCCGGCCGCGACACCAGGCGGCCCGGTCGGGCGGACCGGAGTGACCAACCAGCCGGACGCTATCGGAGGTCCTTCGCCAGCGGCCTGGTCACCGCAACCGTGCCGGTCCAGTCTGAGATGTCGGACTCCACCACGCCCCAGCGCGCCCCCTTGGCCGCGATGACCCGGCCGCCACCGACGTACATGCCGACGTGGCCGGGTGCGTCGGCGGTGCCGTCGGTGCCCGGCGTGAACAGCAGGTCCCCGGGTTGTGGGTCGACCCCGGCGACCACCGGGCCGAACCGCAGCTGGTCCGTGGTCACCCGGGGCAGCTCGATGCCGATGTTCCGGTAGGCGGCCTGCACGAGCGAGGAACAGTCCCAGGAGCCCGGCCCGACCGCCCCCCAGACGTAGGGCTTACCGATCTGCGACTCCATGAACGCGACCACCGGAGCGATCGCGCCGGCGGGAATCTCCACGCCGAACTCGAGCGAGTCCCCGTAGACCTGTGTCTGGGCGAGGATCGTGCGCACGTAGTTGCGGGTCTCGGTGTAGGGGGGGATGCCGGCGAACGCGAGCACCGCCCCGGCGCCGGCGTTGTAGGCGGCCAGCATCTTCTCCTGCCCGTCGCCGGGCACGGTGGCGACCGACGCCGCCACCGCGCAGTCGTACCGGGCCGCGGCCGGGATCGCGTCGGCGGGGTTCCACACGTCGCCCTGGCCGTGGCTGGCCCAGGTGGCGGGCATGAACTGGGCGATCCCCATCGCCCCGACGGGCGAGCGGGCCTGCGGGTTGAACCCGGACTCCTGATGGAGCTGGGCAGCCAGCAGGGCCGGCGTCACCTCTTCGCAGCCGGCGCCGTTCGCCGCATCCGTGATCAGCTGCAGGTACTCCGCCGGGATGCCGTCGGCGTTCTCGATCGACTTGTCACCCCGGCCGTGGTCACCGACGAACGGCCCGGCGAGGGACATGATCAGAACCGAGATCAACAGGATGGTCCCACCGATGACGATCGCCGAGCCGGTGCCCAGCCACACCAGTAACCCGGATCGCCTGGGCGGGAAGCGGCGGGCCATCCGACCTCACCGCCCCGGCGCGTCGCCGGCGACGCTGGCAAGATCCGCCCCGGCGACCCGCCAGGTCCCGTCGGCCTGGCGCAGCAGCGTCAGGGCCGGGGTGGACAACGTCGCTACCGGGGCCTCGCTGCCCGTCGTGGTCTCGCGACGCACGTTGAGCTGGAGCACGACGCGGCCCGTGGCGGTGGTGTCGATGCCGCCCAGGGGCGTGGTCGCCAGCACCGACACCTGCGAGCGGGCGCCATGGGCACGGAGATCCTCCCAGGCCTGGCCGTCAGCGCCGCCGTCGGCCGCGCTGGTGGAGCCCACGCCGAGCGAGGCGGCGAAGTCCTCGGTGAGGCAGTCCCGGGCCCGCTCGACGCCGGCCGACGGTCCCGCATCGGTCCGGGCGTCGAACGACTGCCAACGGGTGAAGCAGTCGGCGGCGACCGCGGCCGGGTTCGTGCGGTCGACCTCGCCGGTCGCCGGGGCGGTCGCGGTCGCCAGCGGGGGCCCGGGCGCCTGGCTGGCACCGGGCGGCGGGCCGGTGGTCACCGCCGGGATCGGGGTGGGGTCCACCGCCCGGCCCAACGTCCCGCAGCCCGCCAGCACCGCCAGCACCATCAGCAGCGCCGGCAGTATCAGCACCGCCGGCAGCGTGTGCACCGCCGGCAGCACGAGCGGAGTGCGAGCCTCGCTGCGCAGCGGCGCCGAACCACCCTTGATCACGAACATGTCCGGGCGCCGCTACGCCGAGCCGCCGTGGCGCCCGATCACCGGCACACCGTCGTACTCGGGGCGCCCGCGGCAGCGATCCTCGTGCCCGCCCCGCCCACGGCACCGGTCATTCCCGGCCGTCCAGCCAGTCCCGCACCCGGCCACGGCGCACCCGCCACTGGTGGCCGACCTTGCGGGCCGGGATCGCTCGCTCGGACAGAAGCTTCAGGACCGTGCTCTCGGACAGGCGTAGCCAGGAGACCAGCTCGTCGACGGTGAGCACGTCGTCGTCGTCTGCGGGCCGGGCCGACGCTCCACCGGTCGCGGACGCCATACCCGCACCGCCAGTGGGAGTGCCGACGGCCCCCAGCCTGGCGGCCCCGCCAGTGCCACCGGATACCGACGTCCTGGTCCCCGGCGGGGACAACGGCGGCGCGAGCGGCGCGACCGGAGGTGCCGCCGCGGGTGCGCCGGCCGGCGTGCCCGGGGC
>NZ_JAMQQF010000335.1 GCF_023716945.1 Frankia sp. AiPs1
GCCCTGCGGCGGTGCGCCGCCCGATGTGCCGCGGCCCGGAGTCGGCAGCGTCACCCCGTTGTTCGCGAGGCAGGTCCGGTAGGCGGCCATCGCCTCCGAGCCGCCGGCGGCGGGAGTTGCCCCCGTGGCGGGAGTTGCCCCCGTGGCGGGAGTCGCCCCCGTGGACGGGGTCGCCGACGGAGCGGTCCCCGCTGAGGCCGCGCCGGCCGCCGCATCGCTTCCGCCGCCCCCGCATCCGGCCAGCACGGCTGTCAGAGCGACCGACAGCAGCGGCAGGATGAGCCGGTGTCGCCGCGGCGCGGTGCCGTTCCGGCCCGCGTACCGGGACATCCTGACGTCGTTCATGCTCCTCCTCGAAGACAGCGGGACCGCCGGTGTGCCGGCTGGTGGACACGCTGCTGGGCCCCGCTGTGGGGAGCCTGTGCCGAGGCTGGGTGTTTGATGGGATTCGCGGGATCACGCCGCCCGGTCGAGTGTCAGACCGCGACGCCGACCTCGCGCCACGCCTCGGCGACGGCCTTGCGCTCGTCCGCGCCGAACAGCACGCCGGCCTGACGGCTGGTCACCGCTGCGAACGAGCGGAAGGTCGAGTTCGGCCGCACCTGCGGGGCGCGCAGGCTCTCGTACCAGACCCGGCCGGCTCGCTCCCACGCGTGCCCGCCGAGTGCGATCGCGGCGAGGTAGAACGCCTTGTTGGGGATGCCCGAGTTGATGTGCACGCCACCGTTGTCACCGGTCATCCGGACGTAGCCGGTCATGTGCGCGGGCTGGATGTCGTCGCCGAGTACGGGATCGTCGTAGGCGGTGCCGGGGTCCTTCAACGACCGCAGCGCGACCCCCTGCACCGCGTCGGTGAGCAGCGCGTCGCCGATCAGCCAGTCGGCCTGCTCCGCCGTCTGCCCGAGCGCGTACTGCTTCACCAGGGAACCGAAGACGTCGCTGACCGACTCGTTCAGCGCCCCGGACTGGTTGACGTACATCAGCGCCGCCTCGTCCTCGGTGACGCCGTGGGTCAGCTCGTGTCCGATGATGTCGAGCGACACCGTGAACCGCTGGAAGAGTTCGCCGTCGCCGTCGCCGAACACCATCTGCCTGCCGTTCCAGAAGGCGTTGTCGTAGTGGTCGCCGTAGTGGACGGTGGCGAGCAGCGCCATTCCCTCGTCGTCGATCGAATCGCGGCCGAACACCTCCGAGTAGAACGTGAACGTGGCGCCGAGGCCGTCGTAGGCCTCGTCGGCGGCCACGTCGGCGACCGCCGCCGCACCCTCGACGCGGACCGTCCGACCCGGCAGCGTCTCGGTGCCGGCGGCGTCCCCGACGGTGCGGCGCGGACCGGCGTCCGGGTCCAGCCGCGGCGGTGCGGCGCCGCGCTGCGCGGCGCGAAGCTGGGCGTTGTGGACGCGGATCGTGCGGTGCGAACCGTCCTGAACGAGGGTGGACAGCGCCCAGGAACGCTGGTCCTCGCTGCCGTTGCGGACGATGCGTTCGAGGATGTGGGGCGGGATGGCGCAGGGCGCGCCGGGACGGGGGCAGGGCATGGTCGACTCCGGAGGGTGGGGGCGGCGACCGGACCGAGGCCCGGCGGGCATCCGACGGGTGCGGTGACCCGTAGCCACCGACCCTGCTACCTGCGGCGCAGGATGTCCAGAGTGCAACGGAGTGTCTGCATCGTGCGGTTGTTGAGCTACGGCGTGTTATCGCCATTTCGGCGAGGTCGTCGCACCGGCGCTGGCGCCCCTTCGGCCACGCCGGCGCCCCTCCGGCCACGCCAGCGTCGGAGCCCGACCCGTGCGGCCGCCTGCGCGAGAGCCAGTGCCAGACCGCCCAGCACGAGGTAGGTCATGTGCGCGTCCAGCCAGTCCACAACGCCGCGCATCCACGGGGTCACCGCCCGCGCCGCGGTCAGATAGAACGCGGCAGACAGCAGGGAACCGGGCATCAGGAACCGCAGGAACCGACGCATCGGCACGCCACCCGCGCCCAGCGCTGCGTCGACCGCCGCGTTGGTGTTGACCAGGCAGAACCACAGCAGTGGGGTCTGCGTACCCGGCCGAGCCAGGGCCGTGACCAGCCGGCTCCCGCCGAGACGCCGCAGCAGGACAGACCGGATGTTGTTGCGCGCGAGCCCGAAGTAGCCGACGTCGACCAGGGCCCGAAAGAACGCGGCGACCAGCAGAGCCGGCACGAACGGCACCGACCCCCCGACAAGCAGCAGGATCGCCCAGGTGGGCCGCAGCGCGATGAGCAGCAGCGGCGCTCGACCGGCGAGCGCGGGCACCAGGGCCAGCCCCAGGGCGCCGAATCCGAGCAGCGAGCCGGTGAGCAGCGCCGGCCACAACTGGCGGGCGAGCCGCCGCCCACGCGGCACCGCTCGGGCCGAGGCGTCGGCGGGCTCCACCCCTTCAGGGCTGCCGATCCCTTCAGGGCTGTCGCTCCGCCCTGCCACTGCTGATCCGTCGTCCGGTGATCCGTCGTCCAGCCCGATCCCTGCCGAGCCGTCGACCCGCCCTGCCTCGGCCTCGGGTTCGCCTGGCAGCTCCCTGGCGCCAGGGTCAGGACCGTCTGAGGCGGCCCGGCCGGGATCGGCAGGTCTGGGATCGGCAGGTCTGGGAACGGCCTGCGTCCGCCCCGCTTCGGCTGTCCCCATACGGACCAGTCTGTCAACCGCCGTCCACCCGCCGCATCGACGGCCCGGCGGCGCATGTGCCCGCAGCGGCTGGCAGACTCGGCACCGTGCTCACAGTGGGTCTGACGGGTGGTATCGGGTCGGGCAAGAGTGCGGTGTCGACGCGCCTCGCGGCCCGCGGGGCGCTACTGATCGACGCCGACCAGATCGCCCGGGACGTGGTCGCGCAGGGCACTCCGGGCCTCGCCGCGGTGCTGGCGGAGTTCGGAGCGGAGCTGGCCGCGCCCGATGGCAGCCTCGACCGCCCGGCACTCGGCCGAATCGTCTTCGCCGATGCGGCGGCTCGCGGGCGCCTGGAGGCGATCGTCCATCCGCTCATCCGGGCCGAGTCCGCCCGGCGGATCGCGCAGCTCCCCCCGGACGGGATCGTTCTGCACGACGTGCCGCTGCTCGTCGAGGTGCACTCGGCGGGCAACTACGACCTGGTGCTGGTCGTCGAGGCGCCGCGTGAGCTGCGGCTGGTGCGGTTGGAGGGCCGCGGCCTGCCCCGCGACCAGGCGCTGGCCCGGATGGCCACGCAGGCCAGCGACGAGCAGCGCCGCGCCGTCGCCGACATCGTCATCGACAACGGCGGCAACCTCGAGGAGCTCGACGCCCGCCTCGACGAGGTCTGGCGGGAAGTGCTCGCCCGCCGCGACACCCGCGCCGCCGCCGAACACCCCCCGGCCGCCACCGCCTAGCCCAGCCGCCACCGAACCAGCCCGGCGCAACAGCGCAGCCCGGCCGCTCCCAGCGCAGCCCGGCCGCCTACTGCCCAGCCCGGCCGCCCACAGCGCGGCCCGGCCGGGGCGGTTCCGCGGCGGGGCCGCAGGGCCGGACAGGTGGGCTACTGGACTCCGGCGGCACCCATGCCGCGCAGCTCCTTCTTCAACTCGGCGATCTCGTCGCGCAACCGGGCCGCCAGCTCGAACTGGAGCTCCTTGGCCGCCTCGTGCATCTGGTCGTCGAGCTGGCGGATGAGCTGCGCCAGCTCGTTCGAGGGCATCCCGGCGAGCTCGGCGGCGTACCGGCCGACCGTGCTCTGCGCCCCGCCCCGGGACTTCATCCCCGGCACCGGTGCCTTACCGCGCGACTGTGAACGCCCGCCTCCGCCGACCAGCTCGCCGTCGGCCGACTCGCGGACCATGTCGTCGAGGATGTCGACGACCTTCTTGCGCAGCGGCTGCGGATCGAGGCCGCGTTCGGCGTTGTAGGCCATCTGCTTCTCGCGACGCCGATTCGTCTCGTCGATAGCGTGGCGCATCGACGGGGTGATCTTGTCGGCGTACATGTGCACCTGGCCGGACACGTTGCGGGCGGCGCGGCCGATGGTCTGGATCAGCGACTTGTCGGAGCGCAGAAAGCCCTCCTTGTCGGCGTCGAGGATGCACACCAGCGACACCTCGGGCAGGTCGAGGCCCTCGCGCAGCAGGTTGATCCCGACGAGCACGTCGAAATCGCCGCGGCGCAGCTCGGTGAGCAGCTCCACCCGGCGCAGGGTGTCGACCTCGCTGTGCAGATAGCGCACCCGGATGCCGAGTTCGAGCAGGTAGTCGGTGAGGTCCTCGGACATCTTCTTGGTCAGCGTGGTCACGAGGACGCGCTCGTCCCGCTCCGCGCGCAGCCGGATCTCGTGGACGAGATCGTCGATCTGCCCCTTCGTCGGCTTGAGCACGACCTCCGGGTCGAGCAGCCCGGTCGGCCGGATGATCTGCTCGACCACGCCGTCGGCCCGGCCCAGCTCGTAGGGGCCCGGCGTCGCCGACAGATAGACGGTCTGGCCGATGCGCTCCAGGAACTCCTCCCACCGCAGCGGCCGGTTGTCCATGGCGCTGGGCAGCCGGAAACCGTGCTCGACGAGGTTGCGCTTGCGGGACATGTCGCCCTCGTACATCCCGCCGATCTGCGGGACCGTCACATGCGACTCGTCGATCACCAGCAGGAAGTCGTCGGGGAAGTAGTCCAGCAGGGTGTGCGGCGCGGTGCCGGCCTCGCGGCCGTCGATGTGCCGGGAGTAGTTCTCGATCCCGGAGCAGAAGCCGACCTGGCGCATCATCTCGATGTCGTAGGTGGTGCGCATCCGCAACCGCTGGGCCTCCAGCAGCTTGCCCTGGCGCTCCATCGTCGCGAGGCGCCCCTCGAGCTCCGCCTCGATCCCCGTGATCGCCCGTTCCATCCGCTCCGGGCCGGCGACGTAGTGCGTCGCCGGGAACACGAAGATCTCCTCCACCTCGCGGACGATCTCCCCGGTCAGCGGGTGCAGGTAGGTCAGCCGCTCGATCTCGTCGCCGAACATCTCGACCCGCACGGCGAGCTCCTCGTAGACCGGGAACACCTCCACCGTGTCGCCGCGGACCCGGAAGGTGCCCCGGGTGAAGGCCAGGTCGTTGCGGCTGTACTGGACGTCGACGAAGCGGCGCAGCAGCAGGTCGCGTTCGACCTCGTCGCCGACGCGCAGCCGCACCATCCGGTCGATGTACTCCTGCGGCGTGCCCAGCCCGTAGATACAGCTCACGCTCGCCACCACGATGACGTCCCGCCGGGTGAGCAGGCTCATCGTCGCCGAGTGCCGCAGCCGCTCGACCTCCTCGTTGATCGAGGAGTCCTTCTCGATGTAGGTGTCGGTCTGCGCGATGTACGCCTCGGGCTGGTAATAGTCGTAGTACGAGACGAAGTACTCGACCGCGTTGTGTGGCAGCAGCTCGCGGAACTCGTTGGCGAGCTGCGCGGCGAGCGTCTTGTTCGGGGCCATCACGAGCGTCGGCCGCTGCAGGCGCTCGACGAGCCACGCCGTCGTCGCCGACTTGCCGGTGCCGGTCGCGCCGAGCAGGACCACGTTGGTGTCGCCCGCCCGCACCCGCCGGGCCAGCTCGTCGATCGCGGCGGGCTGGTCGCCCGACGGGGAGAAGTCGGACACGACCTCGAACGGGGCGTGTGTCCGCTCGATGTCGAGGCTGGGCCGTTCGAACGTTGTGCTCACGCCATCTAGAACACCACAGCCCTCCGACAGTTTCCGACCGGCCGTCGGCGGACCACCCCACCGGCCCTCTCGCCGGCCGCCCTACCCGGCTGGCCCTCTCACCCAGCCAACCCCCCTCACCCAGCCAACCCCCCTCACCCGGCCGGCCTCCTTACCCGCCGGCAGGACTCCAACCGATCAGCCGGGCGCCGAGCACCGCCGTCTGCAGGACATACCGGTCGGTCGGGGAGGTCGGGTCGTGGCGGGTCAGAGCGTGGATGCGGTCGAGCCGGTAGGTCAACGCCCGTACCGACAGGTGCAGCCGGCGCGCCGCGGCGAGCGCCACCCCACCGGTGGTGAAGTAGGCGTCGAGGGTGTCGATCAGCGGGCCCGCGCCGCCCCGGGCGGCCCGCAGCGGCGAGAGCACCGCCTCGACCAGCTCCGCCAGCGCCTCCCGGTCACGCAGCAGGACCTTGTAGATGAGCAGGTCGTCGGTGTGCACGACGGCCCCTTCCAACCCGAGGCGGCCGGCGAGCTCCGCGGCGCCGCGGGCCTCCTCGAAGCCGATTCGGACCCCGGCGACGCCGCTGCGCGCACGGCCGACCCCCACCCGCCACAGCAGGCCGGGCTCGGCCCGCAGCCGGTGGGTCAGCGCGGTCATCGCGGCCGGGGCCTCCGGCGTGGGCGCGAACGCGGGCAGCGGGGAGAAGCCCGCGCCCGCGGCCCCCGACTCGTCCGCTCGCCGTCGGCCGGGCGGG
>NZ_JAMQQF010000336.1 GCF_023716945.1 Frankia sp. AiPs1
GGCCGAGGCGGTGCGCACCTGGGCGGTGGCGCTGCTGTCGCTGGCCCGCGGCGAGGCGGCGCGGGCGATCCGTGCCCTCGCCCTGGACCGCTACCGCCTGCTGCACCGCTTCCCGCAGGCCGAGGTCACGCTCACCCTCCCGCTGCGCCAGCCCCTGACCCGGACGTTGCACCGCGCCGAGCTGCCGCGGGCGGAACTGCTCGCCGACGCCGCGTTCGAACTGGTGATGAGCCGGCAGGCGGCCTGGATCGCGGTCGACCACCAGCCCGACGCCGACGAGGTCGCCGCCTACGCGGAGCTGGTCCTGGACCTCGTCGGCCTGTCCCAGCCCATCGCCTCCCGGTAGCCGCCTCCCGGTAGCCGCCGGGCCGGACACAGAGGTGCCCCGGGGCCAGCGGCCCCGGGGCACCCGTCTGCATCTGTCGCCCGCGTCGGCGGGCGGGATCGTCAGCTCGCGCCGAGCTTGAAGATCCCGGTGGTGTCGAGGGAACGGAAGTCCGTCAGCGTCCCCTCCTTGTCGGCGTCCGCGATGAAACCGGTGGTGGAGCAGATGTTCGGCGAGACCGCGTTGGCCTTGCCGTTGCACTGGAACGTGGAGCCGCCGCCGAGCGGGTAGGTGGTGGCCGGCATGGTGTGCAGCGCCGTGGCGATGGCCGCGGGGGTGACGTCGGTGCCGGGCACCGAGTTGACGCCCCGCACGAGGCTCAGCATGCCCTGGTAGCCGCTCATGCTGATCGCGTCGAACTTCAGGCCCTTGCCGTAGGCGTCGAGCACGGTGTTGAACAGCTTGAACTCGGGCGTGGCCGGGTCGACGTTGGCCTGCGCGATGATGTTGACGCCGGCGAAGCCGCCGGGGATCGACGCGCCGTGGTCGGCGCCGATGCAGCGGTCCAGCGCGGTGATCGGCTGGGTGATACCGAGGGCCTTGATCGCCTTGATCGCGCTGGCGCAGAACGTCGGGTCGCCGATCACGTGGTACATCGCCGGCTTGTTCTTCAGCGCGGTCTGGACCTGCGGGGTCATGTCCGCGGTGCCCGGCGGGATCGCGATCACCTGGGCCTTGGCGCCGGCGTTGGCGAAGAACGGCGGGACGAGCTGCTTGGCCGGGTCGCTGGCCGCGGGCACGTCGATGACGAACACGGCGGCGCTGGTCAGCTTCTTGTCCCGGGCGAAGGCGGCGGGCGTGCCGAACGAGGCCAGGGGGTTGCCCCAGATGAACACGTTCTTCGTCGACAGGGTGGCCTGGGTCGCGACGAGGTTCATGCCCACCGGGATCCCCGCCGGGGCGACGATCTTCAGCCAGGGGTCGGTCTGCCCGGGGCTGCCAGCCCCGACCGCGGCGACCTTCTCCCGCAGGAACTGGTTGCCGCAGGCCTGCGCGTTGGCCGGGACGGACTTGTCCTCGCAGGTGACGAGCTCGATCTTGTGCCCGCGCAGGCCCCCGAGGTGGGCGTTGGCGTAGTCGGTCACGGCCTGGGCGGCCCGGATCTCACCGGTGGTGTCGACGGCCTGCGTCGCGCCGGTGCTGACCCAGCCGATCTTGACGGGGGTGCCGGTGGCGGCCTTGGCGGGGCCGAGCAGGCTGCTGTCGGACTTCGCCGCCCCGCCCGTGCTGCCGCCGCCACCGCCGCTGCTACCGCCGCAGGCGGCCACGCCGGTGGCGACCGCCACGGCGAGGGCCACGGCCGACAGGCCGGCGCGGGCGCGCCCGCCGGATCGGGACAGGTGCCCGCGGGAGCGGGTCGGACACGCGCGCCGAAGCGGTAATCGCGAGTTGGAGATATGCACGCTGGAACTCCTCGTGGTGTTCGGGAAGTAAACCCGGGGCCGACCCGGGTGGTGCGGGAGCCGAGCCCCGCGACGGTCGTCGAGTCGTCGAGTCGTCGAGTCGTCGACCGGTCGGTCGGGGATCTGTGGCGGCATCCGGGCGGCGGCCGGCCGGCGGTCGACTGACGTCCGGCCGCGATTGTGGCTTAGGTCACGTTGAGTTGTCAATGAGCCGAAATGATCAGCGTCGTGGGCGTCCCGTCGGTGCGCGTGCCAGGATGGGAACGCCGTTCCCGGCCGGTGCGTGCGGGCACGGCAGCAGGGTGGATCGGTCCCAGTAGGAGTGGATCAGTCCCGGTAGGAGAGGCAGAACAGTGGACCTTGGCATTCGTGACCGGGTGGCGCTCGTCGTCGGCGGCAGCAAGGGGATCGGGCTCGAGGTGGCGAGGATGCTCGCGGCGGAGGGCAGTCGCGTCGCCGTCGTCGCGCGCACGCAGCGCCACATCGACGCCGCCGTCGCGTCGATCACGCAGGCCGGTGGCGAGGCGGTCGGGGTGTCGGCGGACATGAGCACCGGCGAGGGCATCGAGTCGGCCGTCGCCGAGGTCACCGACCGGCTCGGGCCCCCGCTCATCGTGGTCACCCAGGCCGACTTCCACGTGCGCGGCTTCTTCGCCGAGATCACCCGGGCGGAGGACTACGTCGACTCCTACCGGACCTACACCCTCAGCCAGGTGCACATGCTGCACGCGGTCCTGCCGGGGATGCAGGCGGCCGGGTTCGGGCGCTACGTCCACATCGGCTCGGCGACCGCCAAGGAGCCGCAGAGCTCCCCGCCGCACACGGTGGCCAACGCCACCCGGCCGTCCACCGTCGGCCTGCTCAAGAGCGTCGCCGACGAGTACGCCCGCCACGGCATCACCATCAACACGGTCGCCCCGGGCTGGATCGCGACGAAGACGACGAACTGGTACC
This sequence comes from Frankia sp. AiPs1, assembly GCF_023716945.1. Classification (GTDB taxonomy): domain Bacteria; phylum Actinomycetota; class Actinomycetes; order Frankiales; family Frankiaceae; genus Frankia. The sequence goes on from NZ_JAMQQF010000336.1 coordinate 2,743, forward strand.
TGTCGACCCACGAGGGCCTGACCGAGCCGGACGCGCGCCGCGACTGGATGATCCAGACGGCGGGGGTGCCGGCCGCCCGGCTCGGCGAGCCCGAGGAGATCGCCTCCTCGATCGCCTACCTGTGCTCGCGCCAGGCCGGCTACCTGACCGGGCACTACATCGCCGTCGACGGCGGCCACCACCGCTCGGCCTTCTGACCGCCCGCGGACGCTGCGTGACGGCGGGCGCGGAGCGGGTCGGTCCGGAGGGCCGCGAACTGGCCGTTTGCCGCCCGTTCCGCCGCAGGTCACAGCATCGCTTGACAGGCTGTGAAGTAGCACACAACAATCCAATGAGTTTAACTCAATCGGGGGGCCGGCGAGACTCGTCACGCACCCCGAGGTCCTGTCGAGGCGCGGTGCTCCGCGACCTGCGCAGGCCTGAGCGCCCCTCCCGCTCTGGGACGATCCTGCGGAGTGACTTTTGAGTCAACACATTGTTTTCCTGCTCCTCGGCCTCGGCAACGGTGCGGTGTTCGGCGCGCTCGCGCTCGCGCTCACCATCACCTACCGAAGCTCGGGGATCATCAACTTCGCGACGGGCAGCATCGCGCTGCTCGCCGCCTACGTCTATGCCTACCTGCGCTCCGGCGAACTGATCAACCTGATCCCCGGCACGCCCAGGACCATCGACATCGGTGCCGATTTACCGATGGGTGCCGCGCTGCCGATCGCGGTGGCGCTCTCCGCCCTGCTCGGCCTCGGGCTCCATCTGGTGATCTTCCGGCCGCTGCGCAACGCGCCGCCGGTCGCGAAGGCGGTTGCCTCGCTCGGCGTCTCGCTGGCGATCACCGCCCTGATCGCCGCGCGGATGGGCACCACCGCCGTCGCGGTCGACCCGATCTTCCCGACCGATCTGTGGAAAGCGGGGTCGATCAACGTCCCGAGCGACCGGGTCTACCTGGCGATCACCGTGCTCGTGCTCGCCACCGTGATCTCGATCGTGTTCGCCCGCACCCGCTTCGGCCTCGCCACCCGCGCGACGGCATCGAGCGAGAAGGGCGCCTACGTCAGCGGCATCTCCCCGGACCGGATCGCCGCCGGCAACTGGATGATCTCCTCGGCGGCGGCCGGGCTGGTCGGCATCCTCATCGCGCCCATCGTCCCGCTGATCCCCGTCTCCTACACCCTGTTCATCGTCCCCGCCCTGGCGGCGGCGATCATGGGTCGGTTCCAGTACGTCCTGTGGGCGGCGGTCGCCGGCATCGTCATCGGTGCCCTGCAGTCCGAGGCCCAGTACCTGCAGAACAACTACGACTGGCTGCCGTCCTCCGGCCTGCCGGAGCTCGTCCCCCTCGTCCTGATCCTCATCGTCCTCGTCGTGCGCGCCCAGCCACTGCCCGGCCGCGGAGCGGTCATCACCCGCAACCTCGGCCGTGCCCCTCGACCACACAACGTGGTGCTGCCGACCGTGGTTCCGACCGTGCTCGGTGTCGTGGGCCTCATCGCCTTCACCGGCGACCTGCGGGACGGGCTGATCTCCACGTTCGTCTACGCCGTCATCGCGCTGTCGGTCGTGGTCGTCACCGGCTATGCCGGGCAGGTGTCGTTCGCGCAGCTCCCGCTCGCCGGGGTCGCGGCGTTCCTGGTCGGGCCGATCTCCGAGCACCTGCACATCGCCTTCCCCTTCGCGCCGATCGTCGCCGCGCTCGGCGCGACCGTGGTCGGCGTGGTGATCGGCCTGCCCGCGCTGCGCATCCGCGGGCTGACGGTCGCGGTGGTGACCTTCGCGCTGGCGTTCGCGCTGGAAGCGCTGTGGTTCCGCAACCTCGACTTCGTCGGCTCGTCCGGCGCGGCGGTGCCCAACCCGGAGATCTTCGGGTGGAACCTCGGTGTCGGCAGCGGCTCGGACTTCCCCCGGGTGACGTTCGGGGTGCTCTGCCTGCTCGTGCTCGTGCTCGTCGGGCTCGGTGTGGCCTGGCTGCGTACCAGCACGCTGGGCTCGCAGATGCTCGCCGTGCGGGCCAACGAGCGCTCGGCCGCCGCGGCCGGCGTCAACGTCGTGCGGGTCAAGCTCGCCGCGTTCGCGCTGGGGGCGTTCATCGCCGGCATCGGCGGGGCGCTGCTGGCCTACAAGTTCGGCAACGTCACCAACGACCCGTTCACCGCCATCGTCGGGCTGACCTTCTTCGGCACCGTCTACCTGGCGGGCACCACCTCGGTCTCCGGCGGACTGCTCGCCGGGGTCACCGTCGTCAACGGGCTGCTCTACGCGCTCGTCGACAAGGTCGTCTCCACCGGGGTCTGGTACGAGGCGGTGGCGGCGCTGCTGCTGATCCTCACCGTCGTGTTCAACCCCGAGGGCGTCGTCGGCCCGGCCCACCAGCTGATCGAACGCCGCCGCTCGCGGTCGGCCGACCACCGCTCGGACGCGCTCGTCGCGCCCGAGGACGCCGTGGTCGCGCAGGCCGGCGAGATCGTCGCCGACGCCGAGGCGGCAGCCGCCGCGTCGGCGGTCACCTTCGACGACGCGGCCGAGCCCCTGCTGACCGTGCGCGACCTCACCGTCCGCTACGGCGGTGTGCTCGCCGTCGACGGCCTGTCCCTGGCCGTCCCGCCGGGGCGGATCGTCGGCCTCATCGGCCCGAACGGCGCCGGCAAGACGACGGCGATCGACGCGATCAGCGGATTCGCCCGGGCCACCGGCAGCGTGGCGCTCGCCGACCAGGACCTGTCGGTGCTGCGCCCGCACGAGCGGGTCCGCGCCGGACTCGGCCGGACCTTCCAGGCGATCGAGCTCTACGAGGACCTCAGCGTCCGGGAGAACGTCAGCGTCGGGCTGACCGCGGGCGTCTCGCGGCGCCAGGCCGGCAGTTCCAGCTCCGAGGAGGTCGCGGCGACCCTCACCCTGCTGCGGCTGACCGCCGTCGCCGACCGTCCCGCCGGGGAGCTCTCCCAGGGCCAGCGCCAGCTCGTCTCCATCGCCCGGGCCCTCGTCGGGCGTCCCCGGGTGCTGTTGCTCGACGAACCCGCGGGCGGTCTCGACACGGTCGAGAGCCACTGGCTCGGCCAGCGGTTGCGCGACATCCGCGCCGCCGGCGTCACGATCCTGATGGTCGAACACGACATGAGCCTCGTGCTCAGCCTCTGCGACGAGATCCACGTGCTCAACTTCGGCAAGGTGATCGCGCACGGCACCCCGGCGGAGATCCGCAGCCATCCCGCGGTCGCGGAGGCCTATCTCGGCAGCACCCACGCGGAGGAGGTGTCGGCATGACCGCGACGAACGAGCCGACGGCGAACGAGCCGACGGTGAACGAGCCGACCGTGGCCAGCGAGCCGACCGTCGACGGGACAACCGGAACGACGGACGCGGTGGCGGCCAAGCCGGTTGACACCGCCAAGCCGGCGGAGCCGGTCGACACGGCCGAGCCGGCCGAGCCGGCCAAGGCGGCGGAGCCGGTTGACACGGCCAAGGCGGCCGAGCCGGCCAAGGCGGTCGACACGGCCAAGCCGGCGGAGCCGGTCGATACGGCCAAGCCGGCGGAACCAACTCCGGTGGAGGAGCCGACCGCCGCGTCGACGGCGGCCGCCGAGCCGGCCGCGGCGAGTACGCCGCCGGTGATCCCCGCTGCGGCGAGCAAGCCCGCGGTGGTGCAG
>NZ_JAMQQF010000337.1 GCF_023716945.1 Frankia sp. AiPs1
CGGTCGAGCCGTTCAGCCGCTGGTGGCAGGCGCGGTTGCGGCGAGACGGCGGGCCGAGCGGCAACGGCGCTGCCGCCGCGCACGGCGGTCCGGCGGCCGATGGCGCCCGGGTCGGGGGTGGCGGACTGGCGGCCGACGGCGACCGGGTCGGGGGTGGCGGCAAGGGCCGGGACGTGGTGCTCTGGATCGACTCCTTCACCGAGTCGTTCTCGCCCGAGGTCGGCCGGGCGGCGGTCGAGGTGCTGACCGCGGCCGGTTACCGGGTGATCGTGCCGCCCGGCCCGGTGTGCTGCGGGCTGACCTGGATCACCACCGGCCAGCTCGACGAGGCGCGCCGACGGCTGCGGGCATCGGTGGCGAGCCTGGCGCCGTACGCCCGAGCGGGCACGCCCATCGTGGGCCTGGAACCGTCCTGCACCGCGGTGCTGCGTGGTGACCTGACCGAGCTGCTTGCCGACGACCCGGCCGCGGCCCTGGTGGCAGGCGGGGTCCGCACGCTCGCCGAGCTGCTGGCAGCCACCCCGGGCTGGGCACCGCCGCGCCTCGACGGGATACGGGTGCTCGCCCAACCGCACTGCCACCAGCACGCGGTCATGGGTTTCACGGCCGACCGCGACCTGCTCTCGGCGGCCGGCGCCCGGCTGGAGGTGCTGGCCGGCTGCTGCGGCCTTGCCGGCAACTTCGGGATGGAGGCCGGGCACTACGACGTCTCCGTCGCGATCGCGCAGCGCGGCATCGGCCGGGCGGCCGCGGCGGCACCCGCCGACGCGGTGCTGCTCGCCGACGGGTTCTCCTGTCGCACCCAGGTCGCGCACGTCACCACCCGGCACGGCCGCCATCTCGCCGAGCTGCTCGCCGAGCCGCCGACCGCCGAGCCGCCGACCGCCGAGCCCCCGGACGTCACCATCTGACGCGGCGTTCCGTACTCGCCCTATCCAGGTCATAAGACCGCTTGTCCGGCATCAGGTGTATGCGATGAACCGCGTCCTCCATCCTCGTCATGGTCGCGAGAGAAGGCGGTTGTCGATACCGATAAAGATGCGCAGGATTACCGCCGAGAATGCGGTGGACTGCCGCGCTGGTTGGGTCTGTCGACGGGTCGCGTAGCGACGTCGGTTGTGTCTCGGAGTGTGCCTGGTGGGAACTCGTGCCCGCCTGTCGCGACCGTAGGGTAATTTTTCGCTCGGCCTCGGGAGTTGTCAGGCCGAGATTCGGGCCGGGGGTGTCACAAAAATGGCCCGATTCGCTGTTTCTTTTTCGGCTTCAGCTGGGGGAAATTCGTCATGCTCCGTGCCACAACCATGCTCGACAGGCGCTGTTTCGCATTGCCGGCCGCCGCCCCCGGGAACGGGAACCAGCCGGCGCCGGTTCGCCTCCTGGGGGTCCGCCGCCTGATGGCGCGCGGACCGGGCGGAGGCCAACCGCGATGACGCCGACGAGTACCGGGGATTTCCCCGACGACCTCACCGGCCTGCTGCGTCGGCCGGTTCTGCCCCAACCCCGCACCCCACCGGACGGCCTGGCCGCCGCGGCGGCAGCGGGCCCGGCCAGGGCCGACCCGCCCCGGCCCGCCGTCTCCACCCCCGATCCCGACTTCGTCCCCGATCCCGACTTCATCACTGACCCGGATTTCGTCCTGGACCCGGATTTCGTCCTGGACCCGGATTTCGTCCTGGACCCGGATCTCGTCCTGGACCCTGATCCCGACCCGCAGACGACCGCCCACCGCCTCGTGCCCATGGCCCTGCGGCTGTCCGTCGTGGTGCCGACCCGCAACGAGGCGCACAACATCGAGCCCCTGCTGCGCCGGCTCGACGAGGCGCTGCGGGGACTCGCCGGCGAGGTCATCTTCGTCGACGACTCCGACGACGCAACCCCCGAGGCGATCGCCCGGGTCCGGCCGACGGTGAGCCTGCCGGTGCGGGTGCACCACCGCGCGCCGCGGGACCGGGTGGGCGGGCTCGGCGGCGCGGTCAGCGAGGGATTCGCCCTGTGCGCGGCGCCCTACGCGGTCATCATCGACGGCGACCTGCAGCATCCGCCGGAAACGATCCCCGCCCTGCTCGCCGTGGCCCTGCACGACGCCGCCGACGTGGTCATCGCCAGCCGCTACGTGCCCGGCGGCAGCGCCTCAGGTCTCGCCGGCGCCACCCGTCACCTCGTCTCCACCGGCTCGAACCGGCTCTGCCGGCTGGCGTTCCCGCGCCGGCTGCGCGGGGTCTCCGACGTGATGAGCGGCTTCTTCCTCGTCCGGGTGGCCGCGGTCGACCAGGCGGGGCTGCGTCCCGACGGCTACAAGATCCTGCTGGAACTACTGGCCACCGCCGGTCCGCTGCGCATCCGGGAGGTCGGCTACACCTTCGCCGAGCGGCACGCCGGCGCCTCGAACGCCTCGATGTCCGAGGGGGTGCGATTCGTCCGGCGGCTGTTCTCGCTGCGAGTGCCCCGTCCGGCGCGGTTCGCCCTGGTCGGGGCGTCCGGCACCGTCCCGAACCTGTTCGGCACCGCCGTCCTGCACCACCTTGGCCTGCACTATTTGGCCGCGGCGATCCTCGCCACGCAGGTCGCGATCGCCTGGAACTTCGCCGGCTGCGAGCTGCTGGTCTGGGACCGCCAGGCCGGCTCCCGCCTGCGCCGCTACCCGACGTTCGCGGTGATCAACAACGTCGATCTCGTCATCCGGCTGCCGCTGTTGGCGCTGCTCGTCGGCCGGTGGGGGATCGGCGTCGGCACGGCGACGCTGCTGTCGCTGGCCGCCGCGGTGATCGTGCGGTATTTGGTGGTGGAGCGGCTGGTCTACCGCCGTCCGATGCCGTCGACGGCAGCAGTCGAGTCGGCGGGACCGTCGCGGGCAGTCCGGCCGGGCCGGGCTCAGGGCGCGCATCGGCGAGGCGGCCTGTCCTGGTCGGCGGGCGCGCCGGGGGAGGAGGCCCCCGATGCGGCCACGTGAACCGCGGCATCCAGGACCACCGCATCGTGAGCCACCGCATCGTGAGCTGCGGCGTCGTGAGCTGCGGCATCGTGCACCGCGGCCGCGCCGGCTCGCCCGCCCGACCCGGTCGGGCCGGGCGCTCGTCGCCGTTGTGCTGGCCTCGGCCGTCGGGCAGCTCGTCCTGCTGGTCGCGGGCTCGCCGACGGCGTCGGCGCAGACCTGCTCGGATGACCAGTGGAACGCCGAGTTCCACACCGGGACCGATCTGGGTGGCGACCCGGCCGGGCAGCGCTGCGACGCCGCCATCGACTTCGACTGGTCGGCGAACGGCCCCGGCGTCACCGGCATCGGGACCACCAGCTACTCGGTGCGCTGGACCCGCCAGTTCACCCTCGCCGCCGGCGCCTACACGGCGAGTGTGACCGGTGACGACGGCGTCCGGGTGCTCATCGACGGGCAGTCCGTCGCCGACGGCTGGGGCGATCACGGCCCGCAGACGTTCACCGGCGCCCGCACCCTGGCCGCGGGTGCCCACACGATCGTCGTCGAGTACTACCAGAACGCCGGCGGCGCCATGGTCGAGTTCGACCTCTCCGGCGGGCCGGCGGGGCCGAGCGGTGCCGGGCCCGACTGCGCCGCGGGCGAGTGGGCCGGCATCTACTTCCCGAACCGGACGTTGAGCGGTACCGGGGTGCCCCGCTGCTCGGCGGGCGTCGACTACGCCTGGGGCGACGACGGTCCCGGCCTGACCGGCATCGGTGCCGACAACTTCTCCGCCCGCTGGACGCGGACGGCGACCTTCGCCGCCGGCACCCTGGCGTTCACCGTCACCGCCGACGACGGGATCCGGGTCTACCTCGACGACCAGCCGATCATCGACCGATGGCGCGACCAGGGCCCCACCACGTACACGGCGAGTACGGAGGTCACCGCCGGCAGCCATGCCATCCGGGTGGAGTACTACGAACACGCCGGGGGCGCGACCGCCCGAGTCGGTTACACCGTCACGCCCGCGGCCGCGTGCAACGGCCTGCAGTGGTCGGCCCAGTACTTCGGCAACGTCACGCTCGCCGGCGCGCCGACGCCGGCGCGCTGCGAGACCGGCCTGCATCACGACTTCGGTGTCGGCGGCCCGGGCGTGGCCGGCATCGGCGTGGACGCCTTCTCCGCCCGCTGGACCCGGGTCGACCGCTTCGCCGCCGGCCCGATCACGATCGCCGCGACCGCCGACGACGGGGTGCGCGTCTACGTCGACGGCACCCGGGTGATCGACGGCTGGAACGACCAGGGCCCGACCACCTTCACCGCCACCCCGACGGTGACCGCGGGCACCCACACGATCGTCACCGAGTACTACGACCGGGCCGGCGGGGCGCAGATCCGCGTCGACTACACCGGCGGTGGCGACCCTGGCCCCGTCCCACCCCCGCCGCCGGGTGGGTGCGCCGCCGACTGCGGCGGATCCTGGCAGACGCTCAGCTATCCGAGCTCCGTCCGGTCCGTGCACGCCAGCGTCCTGCACACCGGGAACGTGCTGCTCGTCGCCGGCTCCGGAAACGACCTTTCAGCCTTCGACGCGCACACCTTCAAGTCCACCGTGTGGAATCCGAATACGGGTCAGTTCACAGATGTTCCCGTTGCGGACGACCTCTTCTGCTCCGGCCATGTCCAGCTCCCGGACGGTCGAATCCTGCTGGCCGGCGGGACGGCCGCATACTCCACCGCGACGGCCAACTACAAGGGCCTGGCGAAGAGCTACGTCTTCGATCCCGTGGCCGACACGTACACGGCGACGAACGATCTGCCCGGCGGCGGACACTGGTATCCCAGCCTGGTCGCGCTGGGCGACGGCGACGTCCTCGCCGTGGGCGGCCTGGACCAGAACGCGGCCGGCAGCGTCGCGACCGAGATGTTCGACAGCTCCCGGCAGACCTGGCTCTCCGCCGCCCAGGTGCCGCAGACGTACTTCTTCTGGGGCCTGTACCCGGAGCTGAAGCTGATGACGGACGGGCGGCTGTTCTACGCCGGCGTCCACACCTTCGGCAACGCGCCGACCGTGGCCGGCTCGAACATCTACGACCCGGCCACGGCGACGGTCAACGACGTGCCGGGCCTGCGCCACGTGAACCTGCGCGACCAGGGCGCCTCGGTGCTGCTCCCGCCGGCCCAGGCCGGGCGGGTGCTGACCCTGGGCGGCGGCAACGGCGACGCTGGGGCTGACGCCATCGCCGCCACCGACCTCATCGACCTGCGCCAGCCCGACCCGCACTGGCAGGCCGGCCCGGATCTGCCTGCGGCGAAGATGTACGTCAGCGCCGTGATCCTGCCCGACGGGAAGGTCCTGGAGACCGGCGGCGGACGGCATCTGCGCTCCGACCCGGTGCACGAGTCGTCGATCTACGATCCGGTCGCGAACACCTTCACCTCCATCCCGGCGGACCCCGAGGACCGGACCTACCATTCGCAGGCGTTCCTGCTGCCCGACGGCAGCGTCGCGGCGCTGGGGAACAACCCGCTCGACGGGTCGTTCAGCCAGGCGATCTCCATCTACCGACCCTGGTACATGAGCCGGCAACGGCCCGCGATCACCCAGGCGGCCGACACGTTCGGCTACGGCTCGCGGCAGGCGCTGACGGTCGACGGCGACATCGGCCGGGTCACGCTGCTGCGGCCCGCGTCGGTCACCCATCAGGCCGACCCCAACCAGCGCAGCGTCGACCTGCCGGTCTCGGCCGGCAGCCAGAGCGGTCAGCTCTCGGTCGATGTCCCCGACAATCCGAACCTGCTGCCGCCGGGGTACTACATGATGTTCGCCCAGAACACCGCCGGGGTTCCCTCGGTCGCCCGATGGGTGCGGGTCGGGTGAGCACGGACCTGGACGGACCACATGTCTCGCCCGTTCCCGATCCCGTTCCCGCGGCCGGGCGGCGGCGGGTACTGGTGACGGTCGCGCTCGCGGTGGCGCTCGTCAACGGTGCAGCCGGGGTGATCGGCCATGGTGGGTGGCCTGACGGCGGCTCCAGCCGCCCCCGCCCCCCCGGCCACGACTCTGCTGGCCACGATTCGGCCGTGCAGGACGTCGTCGCTGCGGTCGCGCCGGCCGCCGCGCTGTCCGGCCGGATCGTGCCCCGAGGCAACGGCAGCCCCTCCCCGATCCCGGTGGGCCTGGACGGCTGCGACTACAACTACGTCGCGGCCGACACCGGACGGCGGATCTGCGTGCCGCGCACCCCGCCGCCCGGCCGGCGGCTCGACTGCGCCTACCTGCGAGAACAAGGTATCGGCGCCGTCCGGGTCACCGGTCAGGACACCCAGCGGCTCGCCGGCCCGGCGCCCACGGCGGCAAAGGGCACGGTGCTCTGTGCGCCGTGACGACCTGCCGGTGACGCGCCGCGGGCTGGTGGCGCTGCTCGCCGTCGTCGGGATCGGTGCGCTCGCCGGCTG
>NZ_JAMQQF010000338.1 GCF_023716945.1 Frankia sp. AiPs1
CACCGCGGCCGCGGACGCCGCCCGCGACGGCCGCCGCGGTCCCGGCCTGGAGCAGAACCTGCTGGCGCTGGCCGTCGACGCGGCCCGCGCCAAGGCGACCGTCGGCGAGATCTCGGACGCGTTGGAGAAGGTCTACGGGCGCCATTCCGGCCAGATCCGTACCATCTCCGGGGTGTACCGGGACGAGGCGGGACCCGCCGGAAATGTCGCCGCCGCCCGCGAGGCCGCCGCCGAGTTCGAGCGCGCGGAGGGCCGCCGCCCGCGCATCCTGGTGGCGAAGATGGGCCAGGACGGCCACGACCGCGGCCAGAAGGTGATCGCCAGCGCCTTCGCCGACATCGGCTTCGACGTCGACGTCGGCCCGCTGTTCCAGACGCCCGCCGAGGTCGCCCGCCAGGCCGTCGAGGCGGACGTGCAGATCGTCGGCGTGTCGTCGCTGGCCGCGGGGCACCTCACCCTGGTGCCCGCGCTGCGCGAGGAGCTCGCCGCGCTGGACCGCTCCGACATCCTCATCGTGGTCGGCGGGGTCATCCCCCCGGGCGACTTCGACGAGCTGCGGGCGGCCGGGGCGGCGGCGATCTTCCCGCCGGGGACGGTCATCGCCGACGCGGCGCTGGAACTGCTCGCCACCCTGTCGGCGCAGCTCGGCCACTCCGCGGCCTGAACCGGCCGAGCTGTGGCATCTTTGGCAACGGCACCGCCGCTTGCGGCCCGGCCGGCACCGGCGCCGCTGGCACCGGCGTCGCTGGCTACGGCGTCGCTGACGTCGTGACCCGGCGCATCGATCTGACCGAGTACGCGGACGGCGTGCTGGCCTCGTCGCGGACCTGGATCGCGCGGGCCATCACGCTGGTCGAGTCCAGCCGGCCGGACCACCGGGAGCTCGCCCAGCAGTTGCTGGTGACGCTGCTCCCGCACGCCGGTAAGGCGCGCCGCGTGGGCATCACCGGGGTGCCGGGCGTGGGCAAGTCGACGTTCATCGACGCGTTGGGCACCAGCCTGACCGGGCGGGGCCACCAGGTGGCGGTGCTCGCCGTCGACCCGTCCTCGACGCGGACCGGCGGCAGCATCCTCGGCGACAAGACCCGGATGGCCGCGCTCTCGGTGGACCCGGCGGCGTTCATCCGGCCCTCGCCGACCGCGGGCACCCTCGGTGGGGTCGCGAAGGCCACCCGGGAGGCGATGGTCGTCATGGAGGCGGCCGGCTACGACGTCGTCATGGTCGAGACGGTCGGCGTCGGCCAGTCGGAGACGACGGTGGCCGACATGGTCGACACCTTCCTGTTCCTGACCCTGGCCCGCACCGGCGACCAGCTGCAGGGAATCAAGAAAGGCGTGCTGGAGCTCGCCGACGTCATCGCGGTGAACAAGGCCGACGGCCCGCACGAGCTCGACGCCCGCCGCGCGGCCCGCGAGCTGGCCGGGGCGCTGCGGATGCTGCAGGGCTCCTCGGGTCCGCGCGACTGGAACACCCCGGTGCTCACCTGCAGCGCCGCCGAGCGCACCGGCCTCGACACCGTCTGGGCGCAGGTGATCAAGCACCAGGACACCCTCGACGCCTCCGGCGAGCTCGCCACCCGCCGCCGGCGCCAGCAGGTGGACTGGACCTGGGCGATGGTCCACGACCGCCTGCTCGCCGAGCTGCGGGCGCACCCGCGCGTCCGGGAGATCACCCCCGACCTCGAACGCCGCGTCCGCGACGGCACGCTCACCCCCGCGCTCGCCGCCGACGCGATCCTCACCGCCTTCGGCGAACCAGCGCCGGGAGCTTTCGCGCCCCCGAGCTGAGCCCGGGGGACATGCGCCACGCGGCGACGACACGGCCGTCGAGACGGGCCGACCGGCGCCGGCCGGCGCAGGGCCGCAGACATGGATTCACACCTGTGTGCGACCTGCCACGTAGGGTCGCAGGAAATCTCCGATGCGGCCCTCGATGACCGTCAACTGCTGTTCGTACTGATAAAGACCGTTACGCAGGCGCTGCTTCTCCTGCTCGTCGACTCGTGACTCCTCGATGCTCCGCTTCACGCTGGCGACGAGCTCCTGCAGTCTGGCGGCGAGGCCTTTCTCGATCTTGCTCCAGGAACTGCGCAGCTCGGTTGCGCGGTTCAGGGCGTACTGCTCGGCCGAGCTCTCGGCCGAACGGTTCAGATCGTCGGTGAACTTCTCGGCGACCAGATCGCGCAGCTTGCCGTCCGACAGCACCACCGCCCCGGCCGCGACGATGGGCCCCAACGCCGCGCCGATCCCCACCATGAGTCCCAGCGGGGGAATGATGGCGCTGATGCTGATGAGGCCCGCGGCGGCGGCAGCAGCTGCTGCCCCTCCGCCGGCGCCGATGGCCAGGACCGGATTCGGTCTGAACAGCAGTGGAACGTCGCCATGGTGGGCCTCGGCGGCCCCCTCGCGGACGACGGAGAAGGCCAGCGAGCGCAGCAGGTAGTCGGGGTCCGGCTCGGAGCTGGTTCCGGTCAGGGTTCCACGCAGCTCCTCGAAGGCCTCCTCGTGAGCCTTGATCAACGGGTTGATACGATCGATGAGTTCCTTCTGGCGAGCCAGGATCAGGGGATCGATCTCTTGATTGCAGAACACCTGCATCTTTCGCTGGAGGTTGCTCATGTAGCCGCTGACAATCTCGCGTTGAAGTGCCTCCCGGCCGCTTTTGGTGACCGTCTTGCGCGCACGGTCGATCCGCCCGCCCACCTTGGCCTCCCAGGACGGGACCTTGGTACTCAGATCTCGCAGAAAAAGGGTGAAGTCGACCTTTATCTCCCGCTCGACATCCGAGATCCAACGATCGATGATTTCGCCGATCTGTCCGACGTTCTGCTGGATCTGATCCTGTGTCTGCTGGCTTTGGTCAAGAAGGTCCCGCAACTCGGCCGCCGACTTGGCCAGTAGCCCGCCCTCCTCCTGGAGGCGCCTTCGGAGATCGACGGAGCTGTGCCGAAGAAACTCGGCAAGCCGGACGAACTTGACGCGTGCAGCGTCATTTATGCAAAAAGCTTCCAGGGCTCGTTCAAGGTTATTTATCCCCGACTTTCCGAGACCTTCTGCATCGTCGTCCAGTCGTGCCCGCAGAGCGTCGCGGGCGCTGACGAAGAAAATGTTCCGACCCGAGTCGGCGCCGATCTCCGCCACCGCGTTGCGACAGCGGCTCTGTACCTCCGCCCGTTCCTCCTCGTCAATACGGTCGAACTGGTTGACCACGAAGAAGATGTCCTCATGGCCGAGTTCCTGAACGTGGCGAAGATAGTTCTGTGTCTCGTGGAGAGTGAATGGACGGCCTGCGTCCGTGACGAAGATGACGGCGTCCACCTGCTCGAGGAAGCCCAGGGTCACCCGCTCCCGCGCGGGACTCTCGTTGACGCCCGCCGAGTCGACGATCTCCACGGACCTTCGGAGCAGTTCCAGGGGTTGCGAGACGACGGCGAGCAGGAACGAGGGTTCGCGCGGAGCTCCATCGGCGTCGATCTGGAGAGAGACCTCGCGCTGGAACTGCTCGATACTGACCTCCGTCATGCCGCCCCGGCCGTCGACACTCCGGTACAGTTCGGCGTGCTCGTTCTCACCCCACCGCAGAACCGTGGTGAAGGCCGTCGCCGGATTCGCCTTGGTCGGTAGCAGTCGCTTCCCGAGCATTGCGTTGATCAGAGTGCTTTTTCCGCTGCTGAACTCACCGATAACCATGATCCGAAACGTCTCCCGCTCGAAGACGCTGCCGGTGTTTTCCAAGCGAAGAAACCGATCGTCGTCGGTCGGGTCGCCGAGGAGAGCGCCGGAGCCTCGGGCGATCCTCTGAATGCTTGCATAGAGATTCTTGAGCGTGCTGACACGTGTGTTCCAATCATCAAACTGCCCCGCGGGTCGGCTGTGATCCGGGCTACTCGTGTCGCCCATTATCTTCCTTCCAGGGAGGACAGCTGGATGCGTGCCGACCGACGGAGAAGGTGGGCCTCCGCCAGGAGGGCACGCCAGTGTTCAACGGATTCCGGCTGTGCGGCGAGCGCCGCCGAGTGCAGCCGCCACCACTGCTCGTCGCGGTCTCGCGCGCGGACGGCCAGCCGACGGAACTCCTGCTCGACGTGATCCTCGGCCCGGGCCAGCTGGGCGGCGAAGGCCGATGCCACCAACCGTCTGAGCGCATCGACGTCGTGGCGTAGCCGGCGGTCCTGTCTCTGTTGCACCGCCTCACCCACCACCGCGGCGCCGACCGCTCCCACCAGGTGGGCGATCATCTCGGAGAGCACCGGTGCCAGCACGCTCTCCAGGGTGGTTCCGACGAATTCCGGCAGCCAGGAGGCATCCCAGCCGTCCGAGTCGGCCGCTGCGCGCGCGGGTGAGACGGTACCGGCGACGGTGGGCACGGGCGGATAGAGGCCCGGCCCGGAGAGACCGGTGAACAACTCCTCGCCCGGCCGGTTGCGCAGGAGCGCGCCGCGCAGCCAGTCGGCCGCGTCGGAAAGCGCGGAGATCACGGTCTCGACGATCCAGGTGTGCAGTTCCTGTCGAATGACGTCGATCTGTGGGATGGCCCGCAGTTCCATGAAGAGTCGGGTGGTCGTGGTTTCGGAGAGCTCTGCGGCCAGGCTCGCCATGCACTGCACACGCCGCCTGTCGGCCTCGGCTCGTATCCGGGCGACGAGGGTTTCCCGTCGGTCATCGAGGGCCGCAGCCAGGACGATCCAGTGGAACTGCGCACTCTCCCGCGCCGCCTGCCAGACCTGCGCCGCCCGTGCCTTCGTCGGATGGCTCCAATGGGCGTCCGCGAGAGCCCGCTCGGCAGCGTCTGCGATCAGTGCGCAGGTGGCGGTGAGGAGATGGATCCGGCGAATGGCGCGTAGACCGACGCGGTGGTGCGCGCCGGACAGCGCGGCCAGCGCGCTACGGCACTGCTCTAGACGCTCCGTATACCCGGAACTTAGTGGGTCTCCCGGCCCCTGTAACACCTGAATCTCTGGCGCCGTCTCCCGGACGAGATAGCGGACCCGACGCATCACCTCGTCCACCTCGTCGCCGACCTCGTCGAGCTTGGTGACGACCACGACCACGGGTGGACTGTGTTGCTGGCTGACCAACGCCCTGACCCTGGCCTGGTCCGTTCCGGGTAGGGCCCGGCGCGCTTCGGTGGCGACCACCACCAGATCGCAGTCCGTCACAACTCGGCTGAGTGGGCCGGTGTCGGCGAGCGCTGGATTCTGGCTGGTCCAGACCTCCCAGCTCGGGGTGTCCACCAGTTCCAGGCCGGTCCGAGCCAGCCACCTGTCCGTGCCCCCGCCGACGGTCACGGTCTGGTAGCCGCTGGTTCCGGGGGCCTGGCGCGACGACTCGGTAGCGGCGGATCGGTCCGCGGCAGATTGGACCACTGTTGGTCCGGTGACGATCGGCTGGACTGAGACCGGCACACATTCTGCGCCGACGAGCCTGTTAATCAGGCCGGACTTACCGACGTTGGTGCCGCCTACAATGCACACTCTGGCCGCCGACGTTCGGGCCCGCCGATCTGCCTGCCGTATCAAGGCGGCTGCGGTGTCGGACCCGGCCCGATCCGCGAGCAGCGCGATCCGCTCGGAGAGTTCGAACTGGGACTCGGTCGTCTCAGCCGGATCTGCGCCATCCCCCGAAAGAATTCCCATCCGGTCTCCAATGATCGCCGGGTGCTGGCGGGTGGAGCCGCGATGACACCGCCCAGCACGCTCGACCCATTTCTACCACTCGAACCGGATCTGCACTGAACCAGGTCGGCTCAGGTCCGTGTATTTGCTAAGGAGCATCGCAGGGCCTGTTGTAATGGCGGCTGACAGTCGAGAATTATGGCTTGTATGTTCGCTTTGAACCATAATCGCCATTCTCGGGTGGGGGGACTGTCCGCTCGGACGGCAGGCGGGACGACGGCGCAGCCCGCCTGCCGATGGCGCAGCCCGCCGGGCGATGGCGACGTCCTCGGCCTGTTCGTTGCGCACCCATCGGTCTGATCCGGGTACCGGGCGAGGCACTTCACCTCGAACGGTCGCTACCTTCCGATTGCAGATGGCTACTGAGTGATGTGCCCTCGGTGAGGGTTGGTCCGGCCTTGTCCTGTCTTGCGGCGGACACGCGAATTGCCTGGTCAAACGTCTACGATGATCGCACCATACGAAGGGGCCAGGTCCCCGGCAGTCGGGGGCGGTCAGGTGCCCCGGGGCGCTTACGTGATTGGGCAGGGTCGGGAGTCGCGGTGGGTTATCAGCTCGGTATCGATATCGGATCCGCGAACACGATCGTCGCGGTCACGGACGGCGGCTGGCCCCGCGTGCTCGAGCTCGGTGGCCAGCGGCGGCTGCCGTCCGTGGTGTACGCGCCCGACGGCGGCGGCCTGCAGTTCGCCCG
>NZ_JAMQQF010000339.1 GCF_023716945.1 Frankia sp. AiPs1
GCCCCGGCGGCACCTCGGTGAGCTGCTCGCCGAGCCTGGCGCCGCCGCGGTGGACGACGACCGCCCCGGCTCCGGTGGACCGGCCGAGCTCGGCGACCAGGATGTCTGCTGCCGCGGTGGTGGCGTCGAGTTCGACGAGGCGCACCAGCCGATCCGGGTACTCCCTGGCCAGCGTCCGGAACAGCCCGCGCAGGCCGGCGGCGCGCTCGGTGGGCAGCGCCCGCTCCGCCGCGGTGGGTCCAACAGATCCGTCGGGTGTGCCGGGTCCGCCGGCTCCGTGGGGTGTGCCGGGTCCGCCGGCTCCGTGGGGTGCGGCGGGTCCGCCGCGCGCGACGGCTCCGCCGGGTCTGAGAGGGCCGGACGGATCGGCCGGACTGACGGGGGCGGGTGGACTGGCCGGGCCGGCCGGGTCGGCGGCAAGCGGGCTGACGGCGATCACCCAACGCGGCCCGGCCCGCAGCGCCGCACGGATTGCCGCGAACGTCTCCGGCAGCTCCGGCTCACCCTCGGCGCGAGCCCAGCCGCACAGGTAGAGCACCCCGTCGAGCCGCTGCGGTGGCGCCTCGGCCAGCTCCGTGGCGGTGCGGACGGTGACCGTCGCCCCAAGATCCGCCAGCCGGGTGACCACCGGGTCGGCGACCTGGTGCACCGTCACGTCGCCGAACACCGTCCAGTCGGTGCCGGCGAGGTCGACCGCGTCAGCGATCAGCGGTGCGGGGACGGTCCTGAGCATGAACCGGGTCGGCGCCCGCCCACCACCACGGCCGCCGGGCTCGCCTGGGCCCGAGTCGACGCCCGGCGGGACCGTCCCAGCGGCCGTCGCGGGTGCTGTAGCTGCGGCGGTCGGGAGTGCGACGGCGGTCGGAAGTGCTGGGGCGGTCGGAAGTGCTGGGGTGGCCGGGAGTTTTGGGGCGCCCGGGGCTGCCGGTACTTTCGGGGCTGCCGGAGACTTGTCGGTTGTTGAGGGCGCGGTGAGTGTGGTGGGGCCGGGTCCTGCGGTGCGCTCGGTGAGCCAGGTGGTGATGGTGCGGACGGTGCGTAGCCGGCTGAGTTCTTCCACGGCGCGGGGGCCGAGTGCGTCGGTGAGGTTGAGTCTTTGGGTGAGCAGGCCGGCGATCTCGGTGCGTTTGATGGAGTTGACCGACAGGTCGGTCTCCAGGTCCAGGTCGGGTTCGATCATCTCGGTGGGGTAGCCGGTGCTGCCCGCGAGGAGATCGAGCACGACGGCGCCGACGTCGACCGCGGCGGTGGCGTCCCCGTTACCGCCCGCCGGGCCGGTCCCGCCGTCTGCCGCGTCGGCCTCGCCGTCTGCCGTTACAGGTCGGCCGCCGGCCGCGGCAGGTCGGCCATCACCGCCGCTGGGCAGGCCGGATATCCCCGTCGGCGCGATGTCCGCTGGCAGGCCCATCACCGGTGCGGTCATTCCCACCGCGGCGATGTTCGCCGGCAGGCCCATCACCGGTGCCGTCGTTCCCACCGCGGCGGGGGCGGCCGGCGGCACCAGGCCGGCTGCGGCCGGGGCGCCCAGGTAGGACAGCAGGACGTCGCGCTGGGCGGCGAGCATGTCCCGCGCGGTCGTGAGGAAGTGGCCGACCAGGGCCTCCCGGGTCGGTGCGTCCGCGGCCCGTCTCGTGGCGGTCTGCTGTCCGAGTGCCCCCGACTGCGCGAGCATGGCGGGCAGGCTGCCCACGGGGGCATGGGTGAGCGTCGCGGGCTGGCCGGACACCGGCGTCCGAGCGGGGGGCGCCGCAGGCCCGGCCGCCACTGCTTGCCCGGCCAGCACTGCTTGCCCGGCCGCCACGGGTTGCCCGGCGGCTGACCCTGCGGGGTGGCCCGCGTGGCCGGCCGATGCGAGGGGAACCCGCCGGGCCGGTGCGAGCCCCCCCGGCAGCGGCCCTCCGTCCGCCGTCAACACCGCCCGGCCGGTCACGCTCCACCGTGGGCGGACCGGTGGCCGGCGGCCCCGCAGGTCGGCGGCGTCGCGTCCCTCCACCAGCCAGTCCGGGTGCAGGGTCACCCCGGCGACGGCGAGCTGCGCCACCGCGTCGAGGAAACCGCGCAGGCCACCGCGGCGCCCGTCGCAGGCGACCGCGACGTGTGGGCGCTCGCCGAGAATCTCGTTGACGAGCCCGGTCAGCACTCGGCCGGGACCGGCCTCGACGAATACCCGTGCCCCGGCGGCGTACATTGCCTCGATCTCCTCGACGAACCGGACGGGCGCGCCCACCTGCGCCGCGAGCTCCGCTCGCACCGCCGCGCCCCCATCTAGTGCCGCGGCGCCAGCCGGCTCCGCGGCGCCGCTCCGATCCGTGTGCCCGTCCGCGTCCCCGGGCTTGCTGGGTGCATGCCGTCCGTCGACCTCGACTGCGGCCGGTTCGGTGCTGGCGCGCGGGCCGGCGACGGGGTAGGGGGAGGCGGTGCGGTTCGCCCACACCGGCAGCCGGGGCGCCGTCACCCGGGTTCGGGCGAGAACCTCGGCGAACCGGTCGCCGGCGGCGGCGACCAGTGGGCTGTGGAACGCGCACGCCACCGGTAGCCGCACTGTCCCCAACCCGGCGGCGCGCAGCAGGTCGACGGCCCGCTCGATGCCGGCCGTCGCTCCCGAGATCACCGACTGGTCGGGGGCGTTGTGGTTGGCCACGACTACCTCGTCGGCGAGCCCGGCGTCCGCAAGCACCGCCTCGATCCTGGCCGCGCCGGCACGGACCGCCGCCATCGTCCCCGGATCGCTCATCTGCGTCCCCGGGTCGCTCATCTGCGCCGCCGGGTCGCTCATGTGCGCCGGCGGATCACTCGCTCGCGCCGCTGGATCGGTCCGGTCGTCACCGGCGGACGCTTCCACCGCGGTCATGATCGACTTTCCGCGGGCGGCGCTGAGTTCCAGTAGCGTCTGCGGGTCGAAGGCACCGCCGGCGGCCAGTGCCACCAGTTCCCCGTAGCTGTGCCCGGCGAGCAGATCCGGTCGCACCCCGAGCCGGTTCAGCAGGTGGTGGACGGCGAGCCCGGTGATCCCGAGCGCCGGCTGGGCGACCCGGGTGTCGCGCAACCGCGCCTCGGCGTCCACGCCCCCGTCGCCTTCCACCGCTGTGACGAACTCGGACGGCGGATGCAGCAGGTCCGCCCAGGCGTCACCGGCTCGCAGGTAGTCCTGCAGCTCAGGGAAGGCGACGAACAGATCGGCGAGCATCCCCGGTCGCTGGCTGCCCTGCCCGGGGAAGAGCACCGCCACCTGCCCCGGTGTGGTGGGGGTCGCGGTGATGGTGGTGGGCTGAGCGGCTGCGGCTGCGGCTGGGGCGACGAGGGCCTGGGCGATGAACAGCCCGCGACCGGGGCGCGCCTGCGGGGTCGCCGTCCGGGCCAGCAGGTCGGCGAGATGGTCGAGGTCGTCGGCGACGAGGGCAAAACGCACCGGCCCGCGGCGCTCCCCCGCCATCCGCGCCGCGGTCGCCGCGAAGTCGCGCAGCGCCCAGGGCCGTCCCGCCGCGTCGTTCGCCGCGAGCAGGCGGCGCAGTTCCTCGACGGCCTCCCCGGCGGCGTCGAGGTCCGTTCCGCGGATCAGCAGCAGCTCGGCGGGCCAACGGTCCAGTGCGTGACGGGCCCCGGCTGTCCCCGAATAGCCGGCGATGACGGCATGATAATTGGCCCCGCCGAACCCGAAGGCGCTCACCGCCGCGACCCGCCGCGCCGGCGGGACCGGCCACGGGCGGGCTGTGGCCGAGAACGAGAACGGGCTGCTTGCCGCGTCCCAGGCCGGGTTCGGCTCGCGCACCCCCAGCGTTGGCGGGCGCACGCCGTGATGCAGTGCCAATGCCACCTTCACCAGCCCGGCGAGACCGGCGGCCGTCTTGGTGTGGCCGATCTGCGACTTCACCGAGCCGAGCGCGCAGGCCCCCGCCGTCGCGCCCGCGGCCGTGAACACCTCGGTGAGCGCGCTGAGCTCGGTGCGGTCCCCGACGACCGTGCCGGTGCCGTGCGCCTCCACGAGGCCGACGTCGGCGGGGGAAACCTCGGCGGCGAGGTAGGCGCGTTCCAGCGCCACGCGCTGCCCATCGGCCCGCGGTGCGGTCAGGCCGAGCGAACGACCGTCGCTGGCCGCGCCGAGCCCCTTGACCACCGCGTACACCCGGTCGCCGTCGCGTTCGGCGTCGGCGAGCCGCTTGAGCACGACGCAGGCGACGCCCTCGCCGAGTGCGGTGCCGTCCGCCGAGGCGTCGAACGGCCGGGGGGCGCCCGTGGCGGACAGCGCGCCCACCGAGGAGAACATCAGGTAGTCGAGGATGCCGTTGTGCAGGTCCGCACCGCCGCAGAGCATCACGTCGGCGGTGCCGAAACGGAGCTCCTTGCAGGCCATGTCCAGCGCGGTCAGCGACGAGGCGCAGGCCGCGTCGACGACGTAGGCGGGGCCGCCGAGGTCGAGGCGGTTGGAGACACGATTGGCGATGATGTTGCCGAGGATGCCGGTGAACGTCTCCTCGGTCACCCTGGGTAGCTGGTCGTCCAGTTCAGCCGGCACCCGGCCGTAGTAGGCGGGCAGCAGCCCGCGCAGGGTGATGGCCGCGGACAGGTCGCTGTTCGTCTCGGTGCCGAACACGACACCGGTGCGGGCCCGGTCGAAGCCCGTGGGGTCCAGACGGGCGTCCTCGATGGCGCGCCGGGCGGTCTCCAGGGCGAGGAGCTGAACCGGCTCGATGCTGGTCAGCGCGGACGGCGGGATGCCGTAGCGGAGCGGGTCGAACGGGATTCGCGGCAGGAACCCGCCCACCTTCGACCGGGTCCGCTCGCCGTTGGGGCGCCCGTGACCGCCGTCGCCGGCGTCGAAGTAGATCTCGGGATCCCACCGGTCGGCCGGCACCGGGCCGATCGCGCTCGCTCCGGCGACGATGTTCGACCAGTAGCTCGCGAGGTCGGGCGCGTCCGGGAAGACGCAGGCCATTCCCACGATCGCGATGTCCAACGGGCCCGGGCCGGGCACGCTGGACCTGGCCGTGGAGCTCGTGACCGCCGCGGCCGAGAACGGGGCTGAGTCGGCCATCCGGGTGCCGGTCAGCCTGCGGATCCGGCCCGACTGGTCGGCGAGGAACCGGCGGGCCCGGATGGTGACGTCGTCATGCAGGTCCGCGATGGTGGTCGCAGTCGCGCGCAGCACGGCGACCTGACCGGCCATGAACAGGCCCTCAGCCTGCTGGCGTTCGGCGTCGACGGGCAGCAGCTGCGCGCCGCGACGTTCCAGGCCCTTGCTCGCCAGGCGTAACCGTCCGACGTTGAGCTGTTCGAGCCGCTCCCATGCCTCATGGTCGGCGACGCCGTCCGCGCGCAACTGTGCGCGTAGCTCGTCGAACTGGTCGACGAACGGGCTGGTCACGCAGCGGGTGAGATGGCCCGGCGCGGTCGCCAGCAGCGCCGTGGCGCGGGCCCGAAGCGCCTGGCGCTGGAACTCGGTGCCGATGGCGCCGTCGCGGACCGCCTCGCCGGTGAACAGGTAGGCGGTCCCCATCAGCAGGCCGACCTCGACGCCGCGGGCGGCCAGCGGCCCGGCCAACGCGGCGACCATCGCCGCGGACCGGGCGTCGTGGATGCCGCCGGCGAACAGCACCTGGACGGGCGCCGGCCGAACCGCCGAAGCGCCCCTTCCGCCGAGGCTTCTTCCGCTGTCGGGGCCCCCGTCGCTGAGGCCCCCGTCGGCGGGGCCTCTGTCATCCTCGGGGCCTCTGTCGTCGGCGGGGTCTCTGTCGTTGGCGGGGCCTCTGCCGTTGAGGTCTCTGCTGTCGGGGCCCCCGTCGTCGAGGTGGTCGAGCAGGACGCCGGCCTGGGCCTCCCACAGCGGGAAGCTGCCCCGGGGGCCGACGTGGCCGCCGCACTCGGCCCCCTCGAACACGAACCGCCGCGCCCCCACGGCCAGGTACTGGCGCAGCAGCGTGGGCGAAGGGACGTGCAGGAAGGTGGGAATCCCAAGCCGTTCGAGCTCCTCGGCCTGGCCCGGTCGGCCCCCGGCGATGATGACGCACGACGGCCGGATCTCCCGGACGGCGTCGAGCTGGGCGGCCCGCAGGTCCTCGGCGACGAACCCGAGGATGCCGACCCCCCAGGGCCGCGCGCCCACCGCGTCGCGGGTCTCGGCGAGCAGTCGACGGGCCTGCTCGCCGCTGGCCAACGCGAGCGCGAGGAACGGCATCGCACCGTCGCCCGCGACGCTGCGGGCGAACGCCGGCGAGTCGCTGACTCGGGTCATGGGCCCTTGCGCGACGGGGCGGGTGAGGCCCAGCGTGGTGCACAGCGGTGAGTCGCCGGTGAGGATCGTCGCGGCGGCCGCGGCCTCGGTGCCGTCGGCGGTCGCGGCGATCGCC
>NZ_JAMQQF010000033.1 GCF_023716945.1 Frankia sp. AiPs1
CTGCTGCTGGGCATCGGCCCGGCGAGGTCCGCGCAGCGCCCCCTCGCCGACGTCTACCTCGCCGCCCACCAGGCCGCCGACCAGCCCGCCGACCAGCCCGCCGGGGGCGTGCGCCTCGCCGTCTCGCACGGGGTGTTCCCGGGGCCGGACCGGCTGGCCGCCCGGGTCGACCTGGCCCCCGACATCGCCCGGTTCCGCCCCTGGCTGGGGAACTTCGGGTTCCCCGCCGACCTCGACGACGGCGCCGCGCTCGACGCGATGAACGTCCACCACGGCCCGGTCGCCATGGTGATCCACAGCCTCGCGACCAACCCGGTCGGCCCCGCCGCCGTGTCGTACTTCATCGCCGCGGTGCAGGGCGAGGCGGGTGCTGCGGCCGACCTCGACGCGACCCTGCGCCGCATGGAGCTCATCGCCACCGAGATCGCCCCGGCGCTGGGCTGGCGACCCGCGGCCGGACCCGCGCCCGCCCCGCCCGCGTCTGACCCGCCGACCCCCGCTGGCCTCGGAACTTCCCCTGCCCTCGGAACTTCCCCTGCCCTCGGAACTTCCCCTGCCCTGGGAACGTCTCCCGGCCCGGAGACTCCCGCCAGCCTGGCGACTTCCGCCGGACCTGAAAGGAAGCGATGACCACCACTCCCGACGGGCGTCCGCGGCGGATGCTGACGCTCGGCGCCGTGTTGCAGGGCGCCGGCGGTCACATCGCCGGCTGGCGCCATCCGCTGTCCCCACCCGACGGCGAACTCGACCTCGCCCATCACATCCGGGTCGCGCGGACGCTGGAACGTGGCACCTTCGACGCCCTGTTCATCGCCGACGTCGTCGCGATCTCGGGGACGGACCTGGACTCGCTGCACCGCACCGCCCGGTCGGTCCGGTTCGAGCCCCTGACCCTGCTGGCCGCGCTGTCGACGGTGACCGAGCGGATCGGCCTGGTCGGCACGGCCAGCACGACCTACGGCGAGCCGTTCCACGTCGCCCGCAAGTTCGCCTCGCTCGACCACCTGTCCGCCGGGCGTGCCGGCTGGAACGCGGTGACCTCGGTGCTGCCGCAGGAGGCCGCGAACTTCGGCCGCGACGCCCACCTCGAACACGGGCTGCGCTACCGGCGCGCCGAGGAGTTCGTCGAGGTCGTCCGCGCACTGTGGGACAGCTTCGACGACGGCGCCGTGCGGCGCGACACCGCCGCGGGTCGCTACTACGACCCCACCGGCCTGCGCACCCCCCACCACCGCGGCGAACACTTCACCGTGCGCGGGCCGCTGAGCATCTCCCGGCCCCCGCAGGGCCACCCAGTCATCTTCCAGGCCGGCTCGTCCGAGGCGGGCAGGGACTTCGCCGCCCGTCACGGCGAGGTGGTGTTCACCGGGCAGGGCACCCTGGCCGGCGCGCAGCGGTTCTACGCCGACGTGAAGGCGCGGGCCGCGGCGCACGGGCGCAACCCGGACCACCTGCTGGTCTGGCCGATCCTCGCGCCGATCGTCGGCGACACCGAGGCCGCCGCCCGGGCGCGGCGCGACGAGCTGCTGGAGCTCATCCACGACGACGTCGCCCGTCGCCTCGTCCAGGACACCGTCGGCGACGTGGATCTCTCGGGTTACCCGTTGGACGGGCCGTTGCCCGAGGTCGGCGAGACGAACCGCAGCCGCAGCCGGCAGGAGCAGATGCTCGACCTCGCCCGCCGGGAGAACCTGACGATCCGCGGGCTGGCCCGGCGGTCCTCCGGTGGCGGCATGATCACCGGCACGCCGGAGACGATCGCCGACCACGTCGAGGAATGGTTCACCGGCCGTGGCGCGGACGGCTTCAACGTCGGCTTCCCCTACCTGCCCGGCGCCGCCGACGACTTCGTCGACCAGGTGGTGCCGGAACTGCGCCGCCGCGGCCTGTTCCGCGAGTCCTACACCGAGACGACGCTGCGCGGGCATCTCGGCCTGCCGCGCCCGGTCGCCGTCGCGCGGCGGGACGACCCCACCCACCCGGCCGACCCCCGCGCGGACGCACCCGACCCTCGACCCGACCCTCGACCGGGCACCCAGCCGGATACGGGAGCCGGCGTCGAGACGACCAGGGCAGGAATCCGATGACGTCCACGCAGCCTCGCCGCGGCGGTCAGGTCCATCTCAACGCCTTCCTCAAGCCACCGGGGGAGTTCCTCGCCGCCTGGCGGCACCCACACGCCGTCGCCGACGCCGGGGTGAACATCCGGCACGTGATCGAGCTGGCCCGCACCGCCGAGCGGGGGACGTTCGACGCGATCTTCCTCGCCGACCTGGTCGGCGTCCCGCTGACCAGCCAGGAGGTGCTCTCCCGCGTCTCGGTCGTCAACGACTCCTTCGAGCCGACGACCCTGCTCGCCGCCCTCGCCACCGCGACGACCCGCATCGGGCTCGTTGCGACGGCGTCGACGACCTACAACGAGCCCTACCACCTGGCCCGGATCTTCGCCTCGCTGGACCACCTGTCCGGCGGACGGGTCGGCTGGAACCTCGTCACCTCCCTCAACGACGCGGAGGCGCGTAACTTCGGGCTGGACAGCCACGTCGAGCACGAGCTTCGCTACGCTCGGGCCGCCGAGTTCCACGACGTGGTGACCGGGCTGTGGGACAGCTTCGACGACGACGCCTTCCGGCACGACCAGGCCAGCGGGGTCTACTTCGACCCCGAGAAGATCCACTGGCTGAACCACGCCGGGACGCACTTCCGGGTCAGCGGGCCGCTGAACATCGCGCGCCCGCCGCAGGGCCGCCCGGTCGTCGTCCAGGCCGGCGCGTCCGAGACGGGCCGGGATCTCGCCGCCCGGGTCGGCGAGGTGATCTTTACCGCGCATCCGACCCTGCCGGCGGCGCAGGCCTACTACGCCGACATCAAGGCGCGGGCCGCGGCCGCCGGACGCGATCCCGACCATGTGATCGTGCTGCCCGCGTTGTCCACGATCGTGGGGCGGACCCAGGCCGAGGCCGAGGACAAGATCGCCGCGCTGCGGTCGTTGCTCGACCCGCGGGTGGCGCTCGCCGACCTCACCTACCGCCTCGGCGGGTTCGATCTCACCCAGTTCCCCCTCGATGGCCCGCTGCCCGAACTGCCACCGTCCAACCAGAGCCGCAGCGGCCAGCGGCAGATCCTGGACCAGGCCCGGGCGGACAACCTGACCATCCGCCAGCTCGCCGAGCAGATCGCCCGCGACGACCGGACGCTGGTCGGCACGCCGACGACCGTGGCCGACCACATCGAGGAGTGGTTCGAGCGGCGTGCCGCCGACGGTTTCAACGTGATCTTCCCGTACCTGCCGGACGCGCTGGACGACTTCGTGGACCTGGTCATCCCCGAGCTGCGCCGCCGCGGCCTGTTCCGCACCGCCTACACCGGCCGCACGCTGCGCGAACACCTCGGCCTGCCCCGTCCGCCCAGCCGCTACGCGTCCCGCTCCGGGGCATCGACCTGACCCCGCCACCGTCGACGCAGCCCCAGCACCGCGAGGCGGCGAACAGCCGCGCCGGCACGTGTCCGGGCCGGCGCCTGCATCAGGGCTTGTAGCCGACTGCGCCGTAGATGCTGACCTGGGCGTCGGTCAGCTCCGACAGTGGGATGGCCTTCACCCGGGAGGCCGGGTCTGTCGCGGTCACGCCGTTGCCGGCCGGGATCGTCTCGGCCGGGTCCGCGAACTCGGGACGCCAGCGGTGGACGACCTGCAGTCCGGGCTCCACGAGGTCCAGGCCCTCGAAGAACCGCTCGACCTGGGCTCGGGTGCGCAGGTGCATGGGGACGCCGCTGGCCAGGTAGGCCCGCTCGACCTCGCGCATCGCCGGATCGAAGTCGGCGGTCAGGTGGGTCAGCGAGACGTAGCTGCCCGACGGGAGCAGGTCGACGAGGTGCCGCATGATCCCGTACGGATCGTCGCCGTCCGGGATGAAGTGGAAGATCGCGATGAGGGACAGCGCGACCGGCCTGGTCAGGTCGAGGGTCTCGTGCAGCTCGGGGGCGGTGAGAATGCGCCGGGTGTCCCGCAGATCCGCGTCAATGTAGGCGGTGCGTCCCTGCGGGGTGCTGGTCAGCAGGGCGCGGGCGTGGGCGAGCACGATCGGATCGTTGTCGGTGTAGACGATCCGCGCGTCCGGGGCGACGTCCTGGGCGATCTCGTGCAGGTTCGGCGAGGTCGGGATGCCCGTGCCGATGTCGAGGAACTGGCGCAGCCCGAGCTCGGCGGCCAGGTATCGGGTCGTCCGGGTCATGAACAGGCGGTTCTGTCGGACCACGATCCGAGAGTTCGGAAACACGCCGAGGACCTGTTCCGCGGTCCTCCGGTCGGCGGGGAAGTTGTCCTTGCCGCCGAGAAAGTAGTCGTACATGCGGGCCGGATGCGGCACGTCGACCTTCAGGTCGAAGCCGGTGCCCTCCGGGACCTGTCCGGCCCGCTCACCGCCGGACTCCTCGGGCTTCCCGTCGACAGGGCCCTCGTCGACAGGGCCCTCGTCGGCAAGGCCCTCGTCGACGGTGGTCAGCACGCTCTCGGTCTCCGACACCGCGTTGCGCCCTTCGCCTTGGCGGATTGTCACGGGACCACCTTAGTGGGTGACATCGCGCCTGCGGTGAGAGATCGGGCGTATCCGGCACGTATGCCGCCCCGCCTCCGAACGCGGCCCGGAGCCGGATGCGGTGCGTTGTGCACGGTTCGGGCCGGCGGTTCGTACCCAACGCACCGCACCGCAACGCGCGTCCCGCGCGCCGCCGCCGGCCGTTACCGGCGAATGTTCGTGGTTGGGGGCGCGAGAGCCGGTGGTCAGGTCTGGATCGGGCCCGGGATCGGGGCTGGGGCTGGGGCTGGCGCGAGCAGTCCCCGGCGGCGCAGCAGGGGCAGGACGCCCTCGGCGAACCAGTACGCCTCCTCGAGATGCGGATGGCCGGAGAGGATGACGTGCTCGATGCCGAGATCGTGGTACTCGGCGATGCGGTCGGCGACCTCGGCGTGGCTGCCGACGAGCGCGGTGCCGGCGCCGCCGCGGACGAGGCCGAATCCCGCCCAGAGGTTCGGGGAGATCTCCAGCGCGTCGAGGCTGCCGCGGTGCAGGGCCGCCATCCGTTGCTGCCCGATCGACTCCGTCCCGGCGAAACGCCGCTGCGCCGCGGCGATCGCCGCCGGGTCGAGCTGGGCGAGCAGCTCGTCCGCAACCGCCCAGGCGGCGCCGGCGGTGTCCCGGGTGATGACGTGCAGCCGAATGCCGAACTGCAGCTCGCGGTCCTGGTCCTTGGCCAGGGCCCGCATCCGGTCGAGCCGTTCGGCGACGGCGGCCGGCGGCTCGCCCCACAGCAGGTAGACGTCGGCCTGCCGGGCGGCGACGAGTTCGGCCGCGGGGGAGGCGCCACCGAAGAAGATCGGTGGCGTTGGATCGGGACGCTCACGGAGCGTGGCGCCCCGCACCGCGTAGTGCTCGCCGTCGTAGTTGACCGGCCGGCCCGTCCACACTCCCCGGACGACCTGCAGGAATTCCTCGGTGCGCCGGTAGCGGGCGTCGTGGTTCAGCCAGTCGCCGAAGCGCTGCTGCTCGTCGGCGTCGCCGCCGCTGACCACGTTGAGCAGCAGCCGTCCGCCGGAGATGCGCTGGTAGGTCGCCGCCATCTGCGCGGCGAGGGTGGGGCTGAGGAAACCGGGCCGGAACGCCACCAGAAAGCGCAGCCGGGTGGTCTCGCGCAGCAGGGCCGCGGTGGTGAGCCAGGCGTCCTCACACCAGGTTCCGGTCGGGGTGAGCACGGCCTCGTACCCGAGCTGCTCAGCCGCGGCGGCGATCTGGGCGAGGTAGCCGATGCTCGGCGGCCGCTGGGCGGCGGGCTGGAGGTGGGGGGATTCCTTGGCGCTCACCGCGGCGGCGTCGAGGTTGCGGCTGTCCCCCGAGGTGGGCAGGAACCAGTGGGCGTGCACGCTCACGCGAGTCTCCCGGATGGCCGGAGGGCGAGGGGCGGGCGAGGGGCGGATCGGCGGCGTGAGCCTCGAATCGACGGCGCGTCCCGACCGGTGGACGCGTGGCCCGCGATCCTGCCGGCGGATCAGCCGCCCGACGGGCCGGCTGCGGCACCGATCAGTGAGACACCGGATGGCGCGGGGCGCGACACAGCGCGCTGGCAACCCGGGCGAAATCCACGTGCAGGCGGCAGACCAGGGTGGAATCTCCGCGCATGAATCAACGGTATGCCCCTACCGGAATTCAGTCCATCGCCACGCCCGGTGACACGCCGCACGAGGGCGCCGAGACGGTCCGCCGGCCGACGCCCGGAAAGGGCGCCGCGCAGGGGACGCAGCAGCCCAGGGACGGCGCCGCGCAGGGGACGCAGCAGGTTCAGGGACGGCGCTGCTCAGGGACGGCGCTGCTCAGGGACGGCGCTGCTCAGGGACGGAGCAGCACCTTGACCGCGCGGCGCTCGTCCATCGCCCGGTAGCCCTCGGCGACCTCGTCCAGCGGCAGTTCCAGATCGAAGATCCGTCCGGGCCGCACCCGGCCGGCGAACACGTCGGCGAGCAGCTCGGGCAGGTAGGCGCGCACCGGGGCGACCCCGCCCGCCAGCCGCACGTTCTTCATGAACAACGACCCCAGGGGCAGGTTGCCCAGCGGGGCGCCCACGCAGCCAAGCCGTCCACCGGGGTGGGCGACCGCGACGGCCTGCTCCAGCGACTCCTGCGAGCCGACGCACTCCAGGACGGCGTCGGCTCCATCGCCGAGCAGCTCGAGCACCTGCGCAATGCCGTCGGCGCCCCGACCGGCGACGATGTCGGTGGCGCCGAACTCGGCCGCCAGCTTCTGCCGGCTCGGTGTCCGCGACATCGCCACGACGCGCTCCGCCCCGAGGCGGCGGGCGGCAAGCACCGCACACAGGCCCACGGCGCCGTCGCCGACGACGACGACGGTGGAACCCGGACCCACCCCCGCGCTGACCGCGGCGTGGTGACCGGTACCCATCACGTCGGACAGCGCCAGGACGTCGGGCAACAACGCCTCGGGCAGCTCGGTGCCGACCCGCACCAGGGTCCCGTCGGCCAGTGGCGCCCGGATCCGGTCGCCCTGGCCGGCGTCGGAACGGGCACCGGAGCCGTCGTCGGTTCCCCAGACCGAGCCGTTCTCGCAGGAGGTCTGCAGGCCGGCAAGGCAGTACCGGCAGGTGCCGCAGCTGATCAGGAAGGGGGCGACGACCACGTCGCCCGGCCGCACGGTCGTGACCTCGTCGCCGACGTCCTCGACGACACCGACGAACTCGTGCCCGATGCGCTTCGGGAACACGCTGGGCGTCTTGCCGCGGTAAGGATGCAGGTCGGAGCCGCAGATGCAGCTCGCGGTCACCCGCACCACCGCGTCGGTGGGGCGCTGGACGACCGGGTCGGGAAACTCCCGCAGCGCGATCTTCCCGACGTCCTCAAGCAGGGTCGCTCGCACGGTTCCATGCCTCCCTGACGGTCGTCCTGGCGGTTGCCCACCGCGGGTGCGATCCGACCGTGGCCCGGACGGAACCGTACCTACCACCCGGACGCTATCCGATCCGGGCCGATCGGGCCGATCGGGGTGCCGGGCGGTTGCCCCGGCCGGTCGCTATCGTCCGTCCCATGCCCGATGTCGTTCCCGAGTCCACGACGGGGGCGGGACCCGTCGAGGAGGCCCTGGCGGCGGCGCGGGCCCTGCTACGCCGCAACCCCTACGGCTTCCTCGCCACCCGCGGCGCCCCGGCTCGCCGCGACACGTCCGACCGAGTCACCCACGACGAAGCCACCTTCCACCCGGCCACCTTCCCCGGGGCTGCACCCCACGTCCGGCTCGTCCAGCACCTCGCCGTGACCGACGACCTCACCGTGTGGATCGGCACCAGCCCGCGTTCCCGCAAGGTCGCCGACATCGCCGCGAACCCCGACAGTCAGGTGGCGTACGCGGTCGAGGACCGGGCGGCGTTCGCGTACCTGAGCGTCTCGGCGACCGTCAGTGTGGTCGACGACGAACGCGAGCGCGCCGCGAGATGGGAGGACGGCCTGGCCGCCTTCTTCCCCGCCGGCCCGCTCGGTGACGACTTCGTGCTGCTGAGGCTCGACCCACTGCGGCTGGAGCTGATGGACTTCACCCGCCGCCTGCACCCGGACCCGTTCGGCCTCGTTCCCGTCGTCGTCGAGCGCCACACCGGAATCTGGACGGCCGCACCGCCCGACCGCGCTCCCTGACCGAGCCGGTAATCGACTCGGAAAGCCTCGACGCAGGTCACGCCCGCAGGTCCGGCCGACGCCTCATGGCGCGTCCCGGCCGGCAGGTCAAGGCGGTTGCCCGGCGACATCGGCCACCGCTCGTCGCCGGCGAAGAACGTGACTCCCCCGGATACGCACACGAGGACCTTGTGCTCCGGGTGAGCATGCACGACGAACCGAGCGTCGGGCCCGGCGGACCAGCGCCGCGGGTCGAGGCGGAATCGACGAGGAACTGCACCGGGTTCACCGGACAACGTTGCCCGGCGCGTCGGATTGACCTGAACAGGACTTCACCGTGAAGGCTGGAGACGACGAAGGCACTTGCCGAGCCGGCGGTCGTGGCGGAATCGGCACCGGGTCAGGCGGCTGATGGTTGCCGAGCCTGACGCCGGCTGCGGGAGCCGGTCGGAACCGACGGGATGGGTCAGTCCGTGTATTTCGAGGAGGACGGATTCGCATGACGATTCTGGTGACGGGTGGGCGCGGGTCGGTGGCCCGTGCGCTGATCGACGAGCTGCTGGCCGTGGACGCACCGGTGCGGGTGGTGAGCCGGGATCCGGCCCACGCGGACGTGCCGGCGGGTGTGCAGGTCGCGGCGGCGGACCTGGCGCGGCCGGAGTCGGTCCCGGCGGTGCTCGACGGCGTGACCGCCGTGTTCCTCTACGCGGAGCCGGCGGGCATCGACGGTTTTCTCGACGCCGCCGCGGCGGCGAAGGTCGAACGGATCGTGCTGCTGTCCTCGCAGTCGGCCGGGGATGCCGACACGTCGACGCCGATCGCCCACCGTCACGTGGTGGTGGAGGAGGCGATCGCGGCATCCGGGCTGGCGTGGACGTTCGTGCGGCCCGGGGCGTTCGCCACGAACGCGCTGGCCTGGGCGCCGTCGATCCGGGCCGAGGGGGTGGTGCGCGGTGCGTATCCCGAGTCCCACTCCGCGCCGATCCACGAGCGGGACATGGCCGCGGTGGCCGCCCGCGCGCTGCTCGAGCCCGGCCACGAGGGCAAGCGCTACGCCCTCACCGGACCGGAGTCGTTGCCGACGCGCGGGCAGGTCGAGGTGATCGGTACGGTGATCGGCCGCCCGCTGCGCTTCGAGGCCATTTCGCTCGACCAGGCCCGGGCCCGGATGCTGGCGCAGATGGGCCCGTCGGCCTGGCCCGGCATCGCCGACACGCTGCTGCGGTACCAGGCGGACAGCGACGGCAAGCCGGTCGCGGTGTCGGACACCGTCGGTGCGGTCACGGGCCGGCCGGCGCGCACCTTCGCCACCTGGGTCGCCGATCACGCGTCGGCCTTCCGTCCCGGGCAGTAGCCGGACCGCGTAGCCGTGCCGCGTAGCCGGATTGCGCGGGCTCAGGCGGGAAACGACCTGTGGTGTGTTCGACCAACTTGTGGACGCGATGTCCGGTGCCTGGTGGACCTACCTGCTGGTCTGGGGGGTCTGCCTGCTCGACGCGGTCCTGCCGGTGGTCCCCAGCGAGACGATGGTCATCACCGGCGGGGTGCTCGCGAGCTCCGGCAACCTCAACCTTATCCTGATCATGGTTGTCGGGGCTGTCGGTGCGTTCGCGGGCGACAATCTCGCCTACGGGCTGGGGCGCCTGTTCGGTGAGCGCGTCGCCCGCCTGGTCGTCCGAGGGCCGCGCGGGGAACGGACGCTCGACTGGGCCCGGCGAACCCTCGACCGCCGAGGCGTCACCCTGATCATCGCTGCCAGGTTCGTGCCGGGCGGCCGGACCGCCACCACCTTGGTGGCTGGTACCACCCACTTCGACTACCGGCGGTTCGTGCCGGCGGCCGCGGTCGGTGCCGTCGGCTGGAGCGGCTACAACGCGTTGCTCGGCTTCGTGGGCGGATCCACCTTCACCGACGCGCCGTGGAAGGGCTTCCTGCTCGCGTTCGGGCTGGCGGGGACGGTCACCGTGGCGATCGAGGGCGGCCGGTGGCTGTGGTCGCGGCGGCATCCGCAGCCGTCCCAGCATGCCCGCGAGGACCGGGCGGCGAGCGACGACGGGCCGGGCGACGGCAAGCTGGACGTGCGCGGGGCCGGCGTGCGCGGGGCCGGCGAGCGCAAAGTGGACGAGCGCAAAGTGGACGAGCGCAAAGTGGACGAGCGCGGGCGGACGACCGCGACGCGGTAGGTCAGCCCGCAAGCACGGCGGAGATTCTCGCCCCGGTGGGTCCGCCCAGATCCGACACCGGGATCCACCGGTGGTCGGTGACCTCGTCGCGGCGCAGGTCCACCGTGCCTGGACCCGTGGACCGCAGGATCTGAAAAATGAACCGGAAATCGTAGTGGGTGTGTTCCGGCTCGCCCTTCTCCGGATTCTCGGGAATGCCGTGGACGTCAATGTCGACCGGGCGATTGCGCAGCGGCCGGACCGACGAGGGGAGAACGCCGGTCTCCTCGGCGAGCTCCCGCAGAGCGGCGGCCGCGAGGGTGGCGTCGGTGTCGTCGACATGCCCGCCGGGGAAAAGCCAGCGGTCGAGGGTGCGGTGGCGGACCTGCAGGACCCGAAAGGTCGTGTCCACGGCGATCGCCCCGCAGGTCACATGGCCTGGCAGAGTGGCGCGGGCGGTGACCGGCGCCGCGGTGGCCGCCAGGTCGAGCAGCGGGATCAGCCCCTCGGCCTCCGCCGGGTACGCGACCAGATAGTCCCGAACCACGGAGATCACCCGATCGTTCAATCTGTAATCCTCATTCATCGTCGGTATGCGTCGTTGGTGCGTGGTCGGGCCGGCCGGGCGGTCCTCGAATCCCACCGGCTCATGATGGCACGGGCTGTGTCATTCCCCGGCGCGGCCGCCGGGCACGCCGCCTGGACGGCCGGGCAGCGGGTCGGCGATCGGTGCCGGCCAATGAGCCGGGGCGGAGTGTGCTGGGCGGAGTGTTCTGGGCGGAGTGTGCGAGCAGGGGTGTGCGAGGAGGAGGGTTCGGGGTGTGGCGCCTGGCAGCGAGGCGGGCTCCGTGGCCGCCACGGGTTGAGGCCCTCAGCTGCCGCCCGGGCCGCCGGCCGTAGCGGGCCGGGCCCGGACGTGCATCCGCTCGCCCTGCGGACCGAACAGGCTGAGCAGCTCGAGCGGAGCGGGGTCCGGATTACCGAACCAGTGCGGCGTGCGGGTGTCGAACTCCGCCGCCTCACCCGGCCCGAGGACGAGGTCGTGCTCGCCGAGCACCAGCCGCAGCCGCCCGGAGAGCACATACAGCCATTCGTACCCCTCGTGCACCCGCTGGTCGGGCGGGCACTGCGGGGCGCAGGCCGGGGTGGCCGCCGGGTAGACCATCTTGTAGGCGCGGGGGCCGC
This sequence comes from Frankia sp. AiPs1, assembly GCF_023716945.1. Taxonomy (GTDB): domain Bacteria; phylum Actinomycetota; class Actinomycetes; order Frankiales; family Frankiaceae; genus Frankia. The sequence goes on from NZ_JAMQQF010000033.1 coordinate 11,518, forward strand.
CGGGGCGGCGGGTCATCGGCACGAAGACGACCCCGTCGCGGACGGTTGGCCGTGGGTGGATCCGGGGATCTCCGGTCGCCGGCGCGTCGACCAGCTCGTCGAGGGTCACCTGGTGCGCCCGGGCGAGCGGGAGCAGCAGCTCCAGGGTCGGCCGCCGCCCGCCGGACTCCAGCCGCGACAACGTGCTCACCGAGATCCCCGTCGCCGCCGACAACTGGGCGAGGGTCGTCTGCCGCGCGCGGCGCAGGGCCCGCAGCCGTGGGCCCACCCGGTCGAGGACCTCCTGCGCCGGCGGCTGCGAGTCGATGTCGGTCACACGGACCATTTGCCGTGCCAGCAAGCTCTGTTGTCAAGTACGTGTCGCCGGCGGGTTCGTGGCCGGCGGGTTCGCGTCGGCGTCGGCGGCGGCGGCGAGGGCGCGGGTGGCGAGCTCGGAGTAGAGGGCGGCGCCGTCGGGCAGGACGGTCTCGTCGAAGCGGGCGCGCGGGCTGTGGTTGAACGGCGCGGTGTGCGGGTCGGCGCCCGGGGCGGTCGCGCCGATGGCGACGAAGCTGCCGGGCACCTGCGCCAGCACCCGGGAGAAGTCCTCCGAGCAGGCCAGCGGGTGCGCGAGGTCGGTGTAGCGGCGTTCGCCGAACGTTTCGACGACGGCGCGGGCGGCGAGTGCCGTCTCGGCCGGATGGTTCACGGTCGCCGGCCGTTCGGGCACGAACTCGACGTCCGCGGTGACGCCGTGGCCATCGGCGATGCCCCGCAGCATCCGCCGAGCGGCCTGCTCGACCAGCTCGCCGGTGCCCGGGGAGAAGGTGCGCACGGTCGCCTCGAAGTACGCCTCGTCGGGAATCACGGTGCGCCGGGTGCCGGCCCGCAGGACGCCGACGGTCAGCACCACCGGGTCGAACACGTCGAACCGGCGGGTCACCATCGTCTGTAGGGCGAGGACCATCTCGGCGGTGGCGATGACGGGGTCGTGCGCGCGGTGCGGCATCGAGCCGTGCCCGCCCTCGCCGCGCACGGTGACGCGCAGCATCGCCGACGCCGAGGTGATCGGGCCCGTCCGGCCGCCGAACTGGCCGCGGGGCAGCGACGCGGAGAACACGTGCAGCCCGAAGGCCGCCGACACGCGCCGCCCGGAGGCGTCGAGCACCCCCTCGTCGATCATCAGTTGGGCGCCCTCCCAGCCTTCCTCGCCGGGCTGGAACATGAACACGACGTCGCCGGGCAGCCGGTCGCGGCGCGCGCTGAGCAGGTGGGCCGCGCCGACCAGCATGGCGGTGTGCAGATCGTGGCCGCAGGCGTGCATCACGCCCTCGACGGTGGAGGCGTGGTCGAACCCGGCGCTCTCCTGCACCGGCAGCGCGTCCATGTCCCCGCGCAGCAGCACCGCCGGCGCTCGCCCCGGACCCGCTCCCGCGCCGGTGCCGCGCAGGACCGCGGTCACCGAGCTCGCGCCGCGGCCGGTGGTGACCTCCAGCGGGAGCCCGTCGAGGGCGGCGAGGACCTTGTCCTGCGTCCGCGGCAGATCCAGGCCGATCTCCGGCTCACGGTGCAGGCGACGTCGCAGGTGCACGAGGTCGTCAGACAGGGAGCGCGCGTCGTCGAGCACGGACATGGCCGGTCCTCTCGGTGGACGGAGCGGGGACGGGCTCGGACACCGGTGAGGTGCGTCGGTGCCCCTGACTGAGCCTGCGCGAGAGTGCGTTGACCCGCGCCGGACAATGATCCAGCCGGGCACCGTCAGCGGACCTACGGTAGCCGTGGGATCAGGCAACTGCGGAGGCGGACCGATATGCACATCGACCGGATCGACCATCTCGTGCTGACCGTGGTCGACGTCGAACGCACCGTCGACTGGTACGCGCGGGTCCTGGGGATGACGCCGGTGACGTTCCGCGGCGGCCGGCGGGCGCTGGCCTTCGGCCGGCAGAAGCTCAACCTGCACGAGGCCGGCCGGGAACTCGAGCCGAAGGCCGCCCGCCCCACCCCCGGTTCGGCGGACCTCTGCCTGATCAGCGGCCGGCCGCTCGACGAGGTGCGGTCCCATCTCGCCGCGCTCGGGGTGCCCGTCGAGCAGGGCCCGGTGGACCGCACCGGCGCGACCGGTCCGATCACCAGCGTCTACGTCCGGGACCCGGACGACAACCTGATCGAGATCAGCATCTACGACGACGCCGAGCCGTCGGCCTCCACCGCCTGACCGGGCTGCTCGGGCACGCCCTCCCCGAGTCCGGTGGCGCCGGTCCCGGTGGCGCCGGTCCGGGTGGCGCCGGTCCTGGTCGCGTCAGGCTCGGTCGTGCCGGTCGCGGTCACACCGGTTGGCGTCGTGCCGGGTTCGATGGCGGTCTCGTCGGGTCCGTTGGGGACGCCGGCGGCGTGCAGCACCAGGGTGCCGAGCAGGGCGACGGCCAGGTTCAGCGCGAACGCCGTGACGGCGATGTAGCCGGCCTGGCCCAGGCCCGGCACGGCTGCCAGCGACCCGCCGAAGTGGCGGGCCGCCGCGCTGTGCTGCGCGTACGCCTGCGCGGTGCCGTAGCAGATGCCCACCAGCCAGCCGGCGAGCAGCGCCCGCCGATGTAGCCGGGGTCGCCACAGGGCGAGGACGACCGCCGGGAAGGTCTGCAGGATCCACACCCCGCCGAGAAGCTGCAGATTGATCGAGTTCTGCGTGTCCAGACCGAGGACGAACACCAACGCCCCGGCCTTGACCAGCAGCGACGCGACCTTGGACACGGCGGTCTGCTCGGCCGCCGTCGCGCCCGGCCGCAGGTGCCCGACGTAGATGGTGCGGGTGAACAGGTTCGCCGCCGCGATCGACATGATCGCCGCGGGAACCAGCGCGCCGATCGCGACCGCGGCGAACGCGACGCCGGTGAACCACGCCGGGAACTCCCGCTCGAACAGCAGCGGTACCGCCAGCCGCGGGTTCGTGGTGTGCACGCCGGCTGCGATCGCCACGTAGCCGAGCAGTGCGAGGAAGGCCAGCAACAGGGAGTACAGCGGCAGGACGGCGGTGTTGCGGCGGATGACCTCCCGGCCGCGGGTCGCCAGCACGCCGGTGATCGCGTGCGGGTACAGGAACAACGCCATCGCCGAGCCGAGCGCGAGGGTGCCGTAGGCGAGGAAGTCCTTCGGCCCCGGAATGAACACGGCCGTCGCCGGGCGACCCGCCCCGGCCGCCGCGGCGTTCGCCGCATTGAACTTCCGCTCGGCCGCGTCGAAGATCGCGCCGAAGCCGCCCAGCCGGTGCGGGAGGACGATGACGGCGACCAGCACGACGGCGTAGATGAGCAGGTCCTTGGCGAACGCGATGAGGGCCGGCGCCCGCAGCCCGGCCGTGTAGGTGCAGACGGCGAGGATGCCGAACGCGACGATGACCGGCAGGTCGCGGACGACGGGGTTGCCGCTGTTCGTCCCGACGCCCATCACCTCCAGCACCGCCTGCATGCCGACGAGCTGCAGGGCGATGTAGGGCATGGTCGCGACGATGCCGGTCACGGCGACCGCCAGGGCCAGCGCTCGCGAGCCGTACCGGCCGCGGACGAGGTCGGCCGGGGTGACGTAACCGTGCCGGTGCGCCACCGTCCACAGCCGCGGCATCAGGACGAAGACCATCGGCCAGACGATGGTGGTGTAGGCGACGGCGAACCAGCCGGACACGGCGCCCGCCGCGTACATCGCGCCGGGCACGGCGACGAACGTGTAGGCGGTGAAGATGTCGCCGCCGATGAGGAACCAGGCGACGAACGAGCCGAACCCGCGCCCGCCGAGCCCCCATTCGTCGAGGCTTGCCAGCGGCCCCGGTCCGGTGCGCCGCCAGCGGACCGCCCCGAAACCGAGGATGGCCACCGCGGCGAACAGCGCGGTGAACACGGCGAACTCCACCCCGTGGAAGGGGGTGTGAAGCGGTTGGGTAGCGAGCGAAACACCGCCGGTCGGGGTCAGGTCGGCGCCGGCCCGCGTCACCGCTCCCCCCGACCGCCGGCCGCGTCCCGCCGCTCCCGACCGGCCCGACCGGGACCGGCCTGACCGGCCTGACTGGGAGCGGCCCGACCGGCCTGACCGGCACCGGCCTGGGAGCCCGCCGCGGTGGGACGCCGGCTGGCCCGGCCCAGCAGCCAGGTGCAGCCGGCCATCCCGGCGGCGCCGAGTAGGAGCCACAGCAGCGTGTACCAGTAGAAGAACGGGAACCCCCACAGCCGCGGACCGCGCCGCGCGTAGGTGCCGACCAGCAGCAGGGCGATGACCTGCACCGCGAGCACGGCCGCGGTTGCGGTCCGCGCGACAAGTCCGTCGGGGTGTCGGACGGCGCGGGATCGGCGGCGGCGGCCGGGGTCGGCGGCGCCACGGGCATGCGTCATCCGGCGTCACTCCTGAGGAGAGATTACACAGGGGAGTCCGACGATGACTTTAAGGTGAGATCTTTGAAGATGCCGGGAGGGGACCGGCGTGTGGCGTGTGGCCTTCGCGGGGTACTGCCGATCAGCCTGACGACGTGCTGGCGACGGCCGCGGCGGTCCCGGCGGCGGCCGCCGCGCTCTGCGCCTCCTGGATGACCTTCCGGACGATCGGCGCGATCGGCGTCTGCTCCGTCGCGGCGGCGATGCGGGCCTTGGCCCGGCGGCGGTCGGCGCGCTGCGGGGCGACCACCTCCAGCAGGCGGGACGGCCCGGACAGGGCGAGCACGGTGGCCGTGCGCGGATCCAGCGGCCCGTCGCCGGCCGCGGCCGCCCGCATCCGCTTCACGACCTCGTCGCGCGCCTCACCGCGCAGCACCGGGTGGCGAGTGATCCGCACGACCAGGATCCGGTCACGCCGGCGCCCGAGCACTCCGGTGTCGACGAGCCCGTCGACAACCCGGGACCAGACCCCGCCGACCGCCCCGTCCAGGCGACGGAGCTGGTCGGCCGCCCGCCGTCCGCGGACCGTGCCGAGCGCCGCATGGACGTCGGCGAGCAGCGGGTGCGCGGGACGGGGACCGATCGGCGCGAGCCGGCGGCCGTCCTCCTCGACCAGCCCCGCGAGCCCCAACTCGGCGACGAGCGCGCCGGACAGCGCCACACCCAGCGGCTGGCGAGAGGAGTTCACCGGAGTCCCGCGGTCCGGGTCGAGCGCGAGCAGCAGCAGGTCCTCGGCGAGCAGCACGGCCGTCGTCCCCTCTCCAGGATCGAACCTGTCCAGGCTCGAACCCCTGCGGGCTCGAACCCCTGCGGGCTCGAACCCCTGCGGGCTCGAACCCCTCCGATCGAACGCGGTGGGACCGTGCCCACTGCGCAGGCGAGGATCATGCCCTCGCCGCCGTGAGCGCAACCCTGGCGTCGCCCGGCCGACAGTCGAACCGCCCCGGATCCACCCGAGCCGGACGCGGGAGGACACGTCCTGGTTATGTAGCTCGTGGTCATCGGGCTCGTGGTCATGAACGTCGGGCTCGTCCGACGGCGCGGCGCGGTTGCGCGGGTCAGGCCTGCTCGGTCCGCTGGAGGATGACGAGTTGCCGGGTCGCTCGGGTCATCGCGACATACCGGTCGACGGCTCCTTCGATGCCGTCGCCGAACGCCTCCGGGTCGACGAGAACGACCAGATCGAACTCGAGCCCCTTCGACAGCTCCGGGGTCAGCGACCGGACGCGGGGCCTCGCCCGCACCAGCGCGTCCTGGCTGTCACCCGCGCCGATGACGCAGGCGATCCCGTCGGCGTGCGCGGCGAGCCAGGCGTCGAGGATGGAGCCCAGCTCCGAAACAGATCCGTGCCCGACGGGGACGCCGCTGCTGCGGATGGAGGTCGGCACGTTGGCGTCCGGGAGCGCGGCCCGGATGACCGGCTCGGCCTGCGCCATGATCTCCGCCGGCGTCCGGTAGTTGATGGTCAGCGCGGCCAGCGTGATCCGGTCGAGCCCGATCCGCTCGAGCCGCTCCTGCCACGACTCGGTGAATCCGTGCCTGGCCTGGGCTCGGTCCCCGACGATGGTGAAGCTGCGCGACGGGCAGCGCAGCAGCAGCATCTGCCACTGCGCGTCGGTCAGTTCCTGGGCCTCGTCCACGACGATGTGCGCGAAGGGGCCGGCGAGCACGTCCGGGTCGGCGCTGGGCAGCGCGGTTTCGTCGACCAGGGCGTCGTGGAAGTCCTCGCCGCGCAGCATCGTCACCAGGCCCGCACCGTACTCGTCGTCGGTGGCCGCGCTGAAACTGTCCACGACCTTGGCCATGTGCTCGCGGTCGGCGGCGACCCGGGCGGCGTGCTGACGCTGACGTCGGGACGCCGCCGGGTCGCCGAGCCGCTGGCGGGCCGCGTCCAGCAGCGGCAGGTCGGACACCGTCCAGGCGCGGGCATCCGGTCGCTGGAGCCGCGCGACCTCGTCGGGGCGCAGCCAGGGGGCGCACTTGCGCAGGTAGGCGGGCACCGACCACAGATCGGCGACGAGGTCGGCCGCTTCGAGCAGCGGCCACGCCCGGTTGAAGGCCGCGCGCAGCGCCCTGTTCCGCAACAGCGACCTGCGCAGCAGGTCGGCGGGCGCGTCGCCGTCGTGGGAGTCCATCAGGATCGTGAGCAGCTCCGCCCAGACCTCCTCGCGCGCCTCGTTGTGGGCGGTACCGGGCGCCGGTGCGTCGAACGCCTCGGCCCAGTCGCCCGCGCTCAGCCAGATGTCGTTCCAGTGGGTCGTGACGGTCATTCCCTTGGCGGGCGGCTCCTCGTAGAACCGGACGGCCGTCTCGATCGCCTTCACCAGGTTCGCGGACGACTTCAGCAGGGCCACGTCCGGGTCTGTGTCGATCACTGCCGTGGCTCCCTCGGTGACGAGGTCCCGCAGCGTGCAGGTCTGCACGCCCTCCTCGCCGAGACTGGGGATGACGTCGGCGACATAGGTCAGGTAGGGCTGGTGCGGACCGACGAACAGCACGCCGCCCCGGCGGTGCCCGAGGCGAGGGTCGGAGTAGAGCAGGTAGGCGGAGCGGTGCAGCGCGACGACGGTCTTGCCGGTACCCGGTCCGCCGTCGACGACGAGGGCGCCGCCGGATCCGGCCCGGATGATGGCGTCCTGGTCGGCCTGGATGGTGCCGAGCACGTCGCGCATCCGGGCCGACCTGGTGCCGCCCAGGCTGGCGATGAAGGCGGACTGGTCGTCGAGCGCGGCGTGCCCCTCGAACCCGTCCGCGGTGAACACCTCGTCCCAGTAGTCGCTGATCCGACCGCGGGTCCAGCGGTATCTGCGGCGGCTGGCCAGCCCCATCGGGTTGGCGTGGGTCGCGCCGAAGAACGGCTCGGCCGCGGGGGAGCGCCAGTCGAGCAGCAGCCGCCGGCCCGCGCTGTCCGCGAGGCCAAGGCGGCCGATGTACACGGGCTCGGGGTTGTCCGCGCCGACGATGTGCCCGAGGCAGAGGTCCAGCCCGAAGCGACGCAGGGCGCGTAGGCGAGCGGTCAGCCGGTGGATCTCCAGGTCCCGGTCCAACGCCTGCTGGCCCGTGCCGCCGGGCGTCCGGCGCTCGGCATCGAGGCGGCCGGACAGGTCGGCGATCGACTGCTCGAGGCTCACGGCGATGGCCGTGAAGTGCCGTTCGTCGCCGGCGATCAGCTTCGGGTCGGCCTTGGGACCGAGATGGTCGGGGAGGTCGAACGCACTGGTGGCCAGGGGGTTCACGGCACCAGTTCCGATCCGAGCAGTTCCGATCCGAGCAGTTCCGATCCGAGCCTCCTGACTTCGCCCGACCTCGTCGTCGACGACAACACCCGCATTCCGCGACTCCCCGTTCCCGCAGCTTCTGGCCTCGGCCTGCGATTCTGCGGCACGACCCGAGTCTTGCCGCAAGCCCCCCAGTGTGCTATAGGTTGAAAGTGGAAGAGGGTGGGGGCCTTCCCCATGTCGGTGAGCCAGCCCGGAAAGTTTTCCGCCGGTGCCCGGATCCCACCCACCAGCGCCAGCAGGCTGAACACCCCATCGGTGATTGCCCGCGTGTTCTCGGGGCCCACGAGGTAGCCGAGCCAGATCGCGAACGCCGGCCGTAGCTGCCGGTTCCAGCCGATCGACCGCTCGGCCGCGATCCGCCCGGTGCTGCCGAGGACGGCGTTCATCGCCCCGAACGACGCCATACTGATCATGATGTACGGGCGACGGTCGGGTCGCCGAGGCGGTCGTCTTCGCTCCCGGCGCTGAACGCGGCCACCGACGAGCGCCCTGACCTCCGTGGTCGGGCCGTCGGCGATGATCCGGCCGCAGCGTGGCAGGACGATACGCCCGGGCCCGGGCCAGGGTCTGCGATCTCGCCGACACCCGCACCGACTGACTCTCCGGCGGCCAGCGCCCAACGGGTCAGCTTCGCCCTGGCCCGCGGGCCAGCACCTCCTGGGTCGGCCGTGTCGACGCCGACCGTCCGCCGATCCCGACTCTTGACACCGGCTGTGATCTACCTAACATGTCGCACTACGTGTTCTAGGTAATCCTCCATGGATCCGCGGCTGCGTCTGGAGTCCGACATGAACACAGAGTCCCCTGATCGACCTGGCTCTGGGCCTGGGCCTGGCTCTGGGCCTCGGCCGGCGCCGAGACCGGGGCCGGACGGCCCGGCGCCCGTGTCGAGTCCGTCGCTCGCCGGACTGCGGGTGATCGACCTGTCGGCGACGATGCCGGGGGCGCTCGCGACCCAGTTCCTGGCCGGCGCCGATGTCGTCGGGGTCGAGCGACCGGGGGGCAGCCCGCTGCGCCGCTCACCGGCCTGGCCGGCCGTCGGCGGCGGCCGGCGCAGCATCATCGTGGACCTGCATCACCCGGCCGACCGGACCGTGCTCGACGGGCTGCTCGCCGGCGCCGACGTCGTGGTGACCACCCTGCGCCCGAGGACCGCCCGTCGCCTCGGCCTCGGCCCTGACGACCTCGCCCGGCGCAGTCCGCGCCTGGTCAGCGTGGCAATCACGGGCTGGGGTTCGGCCGGTCCCTGGGCGGACCTGAAGGGCTACGAGGCCCTGGTCATGGCCAAGCTCGGCATGTTCCACGCCAAGCGGCGGCTGGTTTCCCGGCCCGGCCCGGCGTACAGCTCGGTGGCCTACGCCACCTGGGGCGCCGCCCACACCGCCGTGCAGGGGATCGTGGCCGCGCTGGTCGAGCGGGCGTCCAGCGGGCGCGGCCAGCACGTGGAGGCCGACCTGGTCCGCGGGGCCAGCATGATCGATACCTGGAGCTGGTTCGAGCACCTCGTCGCGGTGCGTTTCCCCGACGCCTACCGGACCGTCGAGGCCACCACCCCGGCGGGCGACCCGGTCAGCGCGCTGGTCTACCCGCTGCTCGTGGCGCCGACCAGGGACGGCCACTGGTTGCAGTTCGCCCAGGTCGAGCCCCGCCTGTTCGCGGCGATGCTGACGGAGTTCGGCCTCACGCCGCTGCTGGACGACCCGAAGTGGGCGGGCTTACCCGTCCTGGCGACCCAGGAGTTACGCACCGAACTCCTGGAAATCATGATCCGCAAGGTGGGGGAGCGCACCCTCGCGGACTGGCAGCAGGTCTTCGCGACCAACCCGGACATCAACGCCGAGGTGTTCACCGTCGCCTCGGGCGTGCTGGACCATCCGCAGATCCGCCATGACGGCCGCGTCGTCGTCCTCGACACCGCCGAGCACGGCCCGGTCCGCCGCCCCACCACCCTCGTGCACGTCGACGGCGCCCCGCTGTCGCCCCCGCGCCCCGCCCCCCGGCCGGACGAACACGGAGCCGAACTGCGCGCCGAAGCCGCAGCCGCCCCGCGCTCCGCCGCCCCGCGCTCCGCCGATCGGCACACCGTCGCCCCGCACACCGCCCCGGGCTCCCCCGCCTCGCCCGCTGCCGTGCCGACCGCCGATGCCGACCCCGCCGCGTCGGTGCCGGGCGGTTCGCCGCTGGCCGGTGTCACGATCCTGGAGTTCGGGCTGATGTTCGCGGCCCCGTTCGGTACGACGATGCTGGCCGACCTTGGCGCCCGCGTGATCAAGGTCGAGACGCTGGCGGGCGACACCATCCGGCGGATTCTGCCCTTCCCGGAGCTCGGCGCGGTGCGGGTCATGCAGGGTAAGGAGAGCATCGCTCTCGATCTCGGCACCGACGAGGGCCGGCGCATCGTGCACGAGCTGGCGCGGCGCAGCGACGTGGTGCTGCAGGCGTTCCGCGCCGGCGCCGCCGAGCGGGCCGGTGTCGACGCGGCCACGCTGCGGGCGGTCAACCCGGACCTCGTCTACGTCAACGCGCCGGGATACGGCACCGACGGCCCCTGCGGGGACAAACCCGCCTACGCGCCGTCGATCGGCGCGGCCACCGGAATCGCGCTGACCGAGGCGCCGAGCGCGGCGAACGCCACCTCGCTCGCGGAGATCAAGTCCGCCGCCGTGCGGATCAGGTCGGCCTCGGCGGTGTCGAGCCTGCAGGCCGACGGTCTCGCCGCGCTCGGTGTGGCCTCGGCGATCTCGCTCGGCCTGCTGGCCCGCACCCGCGGCCGTCCCCTCGGCCCGATGACCGTCACGATGCTCGCGACCGGCATGCACGCGCTGCTGGAGCAGGTCGTCGAGTACGCGGGCCGACCGGCGTGGCCCGTCGTCGACGAGGGCGGGCACGGCCTGACCGCGCTCTACCGGATGTACCCGGCGGCGCGGGGCTGGGTGTTCCTCGCCGCGCCCGCACCGCGGGAGTGGGCGGCACTCGCCACCACCCTCGCGGCGGATCCGGCCGTCGAGCCGGCCACCGACCCCCTCGCCGCCGCCCGCCTGGCCGCCGACCCTCGGTTCGCCACGGCCGCCGGCCGCGCCGAACATGATCACGAGCTGGCCGTCGCACTCGGCCGGATCTTTGCCACCCGTCCCGCGGCCGAGTGGGAACAGCGGCTGACCGCCGCCGACGTGGGCTGCGTCCAGGTCACCGAGATGGATGCGGAGCTGCAGCTCCAGACCGACCCGGTGCTCGCCGCCGAGTACGCCTCGCCGGCCGTGAGCCCCATCTGCGACGACCACCTGCGCATGGGCCCGCCGGTGCGCTTCTCCCGGTCGGCCACCCGCAGCCCGGGCGGCTGCCTGGCCGGCGAACACACCGAGGCCCTCCTACGCGAGCTCGGCTACGCCGACGAGGAGATCAAGGCCCTGCGTGCCCGTGCCGTCGTCGGCTGACGTCAGCTCGAGGCCGAGATGAGACAGGACGGCAGGTAAACGGGAAGGGGTGGCCCCCCCGGCCTCCGCTCTGCCCGGCGGGTGGTGCTAGCTGATGTACGGCACACCCCCGGACAGGTACTGATCAATGCGAGCCGGTGTGCACCCGGGCCAGCCGTAGACCCTCCTCCATGGCGGGTGCGCTCGCCGTCCACCGCCCGCACGAGCAGGAGACGTCGAAGGTCCCGTCGTCGTTCGGCCGCACCGACTGGGCCACGCACTGGTCGCCGGAGTTGGCGGCCTCGTGGAGGAACTCGGTCGGCGAGTCGTACATCACGTTGTCGCTCATCAATCCTTCTCCATCTTTCGTCGATGCCAACGCGTTCAGCCGGCCCGCAGCGAGCCGAGCAGAGCCTCGACGTCCGCCAGCACGCGCAGCGTGTCGTTGAGATGGGTGCAGGTCGACGTCCCGAGGAAGGTTCGGCGCACGAACGGGCGCAGCCCGGCCAGCGGCATCCCGGCGAGCCGGGTGGCACTGGCGGCGGCGGCCGGGCACTCGACGAACGGCAGCGCGCGGGCCGTGGCCTCGCAGCTCAGGAACGTCGAGGTGGCCGTGTCGACCTCGGCGGTCACGGTGTACTCGTGGATGACGGTCGCCACGCCCTCGGGCAGGACGTAGGAGTCCCGGAACAGGGCGTCCACGTGGGCCCGGGCGGCGGAGTCGTCGAGGCGGACGTCGATACGGCGCGCCCGGCGCATGTCGCGCGGGGGCAGCGGCGGGGTGTCGTGCCAGGCCAGCGGGTCGGTGGGGCGGGCGAGCGACGGGGCGATGGGACCGGTCACCACCGGGGAGTGGCCGAACGCCGCGACCTCGTGCATGATCGTCCCACCCGTGGCGAAACCCGCGCACAGGTCCGCGATGTGTCGGTAGTCGCCCTGGCGCATCGGTGGGATCGCCGGGGTACCGGCCTCCCGTGCCTCCCGCGCAGCGGCGCCGTAGGCGTGGCCGGAGACGAGCGCCGCGCCGGGCAGGTCGTCCAGTACCAGGTAGAGCAGGTCCTCCTCGGCGGCCAGCGCCGGGTCGACCTCGTCGAGGCGCGATCGGAAGCCCGCGGCCACCGAGCGACCGACCAGCCCGGCCAGCGCCGGTCGGGTCGGGTCGCTGGTGATCTGGAGCAGCTCACGTCCGGCGGTGAAGTCCACCACGGCGTGCACCGTCGCCTCGCTCAGCACCTCGGCGCCCGCCGCAGCGTCGCCCACCCCGTCGCCGCCCGGCCTTGCGTCGCCCACCCCGTCGTCGCGCACCCCGTCGTCGCCCGGTCGGGCGCTGGCTGTGCGCAGGTCGCGGCCTCGCCCGACGAGGTGCAGCGGGCCGCCGAAACCCTCGGGGCGCAGCATGTCGATCGTGCTGGTGCGGCGGACCGAGCCGGCCGCGCGAGCGGGCGTGCCGCTGGTCGGCTCGTGGATGCCGTGCCGCGGATGCAGGGTCCGCAGGGGAACCGTCGTCATCGGCGGATACGCCTCTCTCTCGGTGTGCGTTCGGCGGCCTCGACGAGACCCGCCCGTCGGACGATCGGCGGGCGCGCGGCGTCCCGACTGTGGCCATGCCCGGGGCCGCTCAAATGAAAACGCCTTTTTCAGGGGATTGTTCCCCCGGAGCCGCCTGTCAACGGGGCGCCGTGCCCGGACGGCGGCCGTCGCGGGGAAGCCGAGGCTGGCGCCCGTCTTGGTTGCGTAGGCAATTGCAGGAGTTTGACGACGGTCTTCGGCGGGCGCCCGGTCCACAACCTCCTGCATCTGCTGGCCGGCATCTGGCCGGGGCTGCCACCCGTCGATCTACACACCGTCTGCGATTGGTTGGCTACGATATGGGTTTCATCCGAGCGGAACTCCGATGATCTTCGGGTTTCGCGGAACCGTGCCGCGGTTCCGCGGAACCGCGGCGTGCCTGGGACGCGAACCCGGCGTCATGACGACCCCGACGTCCATGAACACCACTTGTTCCCACGCCCACACCTCGACGAGCCCGGATCAGGCGGCGTAGACAAGCCGTCCGATCGCAATCGGATACGTGGCCAAGTGGCTGCTGGTTGCTGATTGGCGGTTGCGGTTGGCGGTTGGTTCAGCCGATGCCGGGGGCGGGCCGGCCGGAGGACGCTCCGAGGGCGCGGAAGACGAAGTCGGCGACCCGGTCCGCCGTCTCGGCGGGGCGCTCGGCTGGCGGGCACAGGAGCTGACGATCCAGGGCCCGGCCGAGCACCGCCTGGATCTGCTCGGCGTCGGCTCGCGGATCCGCCCAGGGGAAGGAGCCGTCTTCCACGCCCCGGCGCAGGATCGCCGCGAGGGCCGCCTCCTGGGTGGTCTGGAACCGTTCCCGTTCCGCCGCGAAACCGCGGGCCCGGCGGGTCTCCTCGGAGCTCAGGATCAGCGCGCGCCGCCGGCGTGGTTCCGCCGACATCAGGTGCAGGACGCCGTCGATCCAGCGGCGCAACGCCTCACGGGCGGTCGTGGCCGCGGCGATCGAGGCGGTCAGCTCGGCGGTGACGCGCTCGCAGTCGCGGCGGAACAGTGCCAGCAACAGGCTGTCCTTGGACGCGAAGTGGCGGTAGAAGGCGCGCGTCGACAGGCCGGCGGCCTGCAGGATGTCGGTGATCGACACGGAGACGCCCTCGCTCGCGAGCAGGCACCGGCAGGCGGCGTCCATGATCAGCTCTCGCTCGTCGTCCTGGTCGTCCGAGACCGCCATCGCGCCACCTCCTCGCCAGCTCCCGCGCCCTCGCCGGCTCCCGCGCCCTCGTCACGTCCAGCCGCGGGCCTCGCCCCCGTCCGACCCACCGCCTCCCGGATGGCCTAGACGATCATCCTACCGACCGTCGGGCCGCCCGCCCGGGTCCGACCCCACCTCCCGGCCGGGGGGCCGCCGCGCAGATCCGGCACCTGTTTGCCAGGGTGGACGGATGGACCTGCGCATTTTCATCGAGCCTCAGCAGGGTGCCTCCTACGAGCGGCAGCTCGCCGTGGCGAGGGCAGCCGAGGACGCCGGCTTCGACGGATTCTTCCGTTCCGACCACTACCTGCGGATGGGGCCGGGTGATGCGTCGCCGGGGCCCTCGGACTCCTGGGTGACGCTGGCGGCCCTGGCCCGCGAGACCTCGCGGATCCGGCTGGGCACCCTCGTCACCTCCGCGACCTTTCGGCTGCCCGGGCCGCTGGCCATCGCCGTCGCGCAGGTGGACGCGATGAGCGGCGGCCGCGTGGAGCTGGGCCTCGGCGCCGGCTGGTTCGAGGCGGAACACACCGGCTACGGCATCCCGTTTCCCTCGGTCGAGGAACGGTTCGACCGGCTGACCGAGCAGCTTGCGATCATCACCGGGCTGTGGGGAACCCCGCCCGGCGAGACGTTCTCCCACGACGGCCGGTACTACCGGCTCGCAGACAGCCCGGCGCTGCCGAAGCCGGTGCAGCGGCCCCGGCCGCCGATCATCATCGGGGGAGCCGGGCCGCGGCGCACCCCGCAGCTCGCCGCCACCTACGCGGCCGAGTTCAACGCCGCCTTCGCCCCCGCCGACGTGGTCGGGCAGCGGTTCGCCCGGGTCCGTCAGGTGGCCGCGGCGGCCGGCCGTGAGCCGGCGGACCTCGTCTACTCCACCTCGAACGTCGTCGTCTGCGCGAAGTCGGACGCGGACCTCGCCCGGCGGGCCGAGCGCATCGGCCGCGAGGTCGACGAGCTGCGCACCAACGGCTTCGCCGGCACCCCCGAGGAGATCCTGGCCAAGCTCGCGACCTTCGGCCCCGACGGCGCCGGGGCGAGCCGGATCTACCTGCAGCTGCTCGACCTGGCGGACCTCGACCACCTCGACCTGATCGCCGCCGAGGTGCTCCCGTACGTCTGAGCGGGCGGGCCGGGCGGCCGGCGGCCGGCCGGTCCCGGGC